>CAZSBR010000186.1:0-3552 GCA_964605165.1 uncultured Phycisphaeraceae bacterium | reverse complement strand
GGCAACTCGGAAAGCGCTTGGTGGCGGGGGTGTTCATCTGGTATAACACCCCTGTCGCCTTGCGCGCGGCAAGAGTCGTTTACCCAGAGTGAAGAGAGAATCCATGATGATCCGCATGAACCCGTGCGCGCTGCTCGGTGCAGCAGCGTTGCTCGCAGCAGCCAACACCGCCTCGGCGCAGGTCGCAACCCTTGATGTCGACTCGGCGCAGTCCTCGCTGCGGGTGGATGTCTCGGCCGTCGGGTTCTCGGACAACGACACCACCAACCTCACCGGCAGCGTGCAGCTCGAGCTGGATGATTACGGCATGCCCACGGGTGTCTCGCTCGTCGATTTCGCCCTTGATGCGACGAGCCCGCTGACCTTTACGTTCAACGCCAGCTTCCTCGGCTCTGCCACGCTCAGCATCTCGGGCATCGGCGCGGACTACGGCACGACGATTCCCACAGCGTTTGCGCCCGTCGATGCTGGTGGCAACTTCTCGATCATCGGCGTGCCCATCGCGCTGACAGGCAGCGGCACCGCAGTCGCCAATGGCATTTTCAGTTCGCTCAATGGCGCCTCGGTCAACTTGGCGGACTTCGGCACCTTCTCGGGCGATCTGGCGGGCACCGTTCAGGTCGTTGGCGATCAGGTCGTGCTCAACGTCAACCTCAGCGGCGAGGGCGATCAGGTCGTCAGCGGCGTGACGATCAGCGCTGCGGCCGAGTTCGTGCTCGTCGCTTCGGGCGATGTGCCCGCGGTCGTCTGTGTCGGCGACATCGCCGACGACTTCGGCTTCCCCGCGCCCGATGGCCAGGTGAGCTTCGGCGACTTCCTCCAGCTTCTGACGCTGCTCGGGCCTTGCCCCGGCGGCACGCCCGGGTGCACGGGCGACATTGCGGACGACTTCGGCTTTGCTTCGCCCGATGGGCAGGTGAGCTTCGGCGACTTCCTGCTGCTGCTGACACTGCTCGGCCCGTGCCCCTGATAGACCGATAACGTTGACGTCCCCGCCAGCGCGCATCGGGCGGCTGCTCCGGTTGGCGGAGCACGCTGCCCGCGTGCCATTCTGGTGGATCTGGCCCGCGTGGGCGTCTTCGCAACCATCGTCGGGGGCGAGGTTTCCTTCGGTTGGAATCAAATCGGACCGAACTGAGGGCAATAGGCTGCGTAACGGGAACCACAGCGGGCCTTCTCGATGCCCGCTTTCGATCGCGGAGGCTCGTCTTTATGAGCCGGGACCACATTTCAAGAGGGATACGAGAATGCTGAATTCACCTGCTGAGAACCCCCGTACGAAACTCGTGATGCGCGCGGCGGCCTTGCTGCTGGCGTGCGGCGGGGTGGCGACCGCTGCCTCGGCGCAGGACTTCAACCAGCCCGCGGGCGAGTGGGCCAAGGTGGCCGACCTCACGCAGGTGCCCGTGCTCGCCATGCCGGCGATCGACTTCGCCGAGGTCGCTGCCGTTGAGGCTGCCGAGGCTTCCGAGAACAAGCCCATGCGGTTTGCGATGCCCGAGACCGTTGCGGTCACCCCGGCCACGCACGGCCTGTGGGAAGAGGTCGCTGGCGGCAAGTACTGGGTCTGGCGCCTCCGCGTCACCAACGAGAACGCCAAGCACATCAACTTCGGCTTCCTCGGGTATCAGCTTCCCGAGGGTGCTCGGCTGTTGATCTACCCGACGTTTGATCAGCCCGAGTTCCGCGCCTTCACCGCGGGCGACAACGCCGACCACGGTCAGCTCTGGACTCCCGTGACCAGCGGCAACGATGTCATGCTCGAGATTCTCGCGCCCGCGGAGGTCGTGGGCGATGTGCACCTCGATCTTGGTGCGGTGAACCTTGGCTACCGGGGCTTTGGTTCGGGTGATGCGGTCGCGGGCAAGAGCGGCTCGTGCAACGTCGATGTCGTCTGCGACGACGGCATCGGCTGGGAAGACGAGATCTCGTCGGTCGGCGCGTACAGCCTCAACGGCTTCTTCACCTGCTCGGGCGCTCTGATCAACAACACCGAGAACCGCGAGTACTTCCTCACCGCTGACCACTGCGGCGTGGGCACCGGCAATGACCAGACCATGGTCATCTACTGGAACTACCAGAACTCCACCTGCCGCACGCCCGGCTCGTCCGCCAGCGGCGGCAACGGCAATGGCTCGCTCGCGCAGTTCAACAGCGGCACGGTCTTCCGCGCTGGCGCCGGGAGCAGCGACTTCACCATCGTCGAGATGGAGGAGCCGATCGACCCCTCCTACATGATCGCCAAGGCCGGCTGGGATCGCTCGGGCGATGAAGCCGCAACCGCTGTGGCCATCCACCATCCCGCGGTGGAAGAGAAGCGCATCAGCTTCGAGTTCCAGCCCACCACCACCACGAACTACCTCAGCGATAGCCCCAACGGCAATGGAACGCACGTTCGCGTCGATGACTGGGACACGGGCACGACCGAGGGTGGCTCCTCGGGTTCACCCCTCTTTGACCAGAACCAGCGCATCATCGGCCAGCTCCACGGCGGGTTTGCCGCCTGCGGCAACAACGACCCCGACTGGTACGGCCGCACGAGCGTCTCCTGGGGTCTTGGCATGCAGCAGGTGCTCGCTCCCAGCGACCCGGGCCTCATGATGATGGACACCGATGGCGACTTCGTGCCCAGCGGCATGCGGCTCACGCCCCGCGACGACATCGCTGCCTCGGGCCCGGTGGGCGGACCCTTCGTCGGCTCTTCGCAGACCTACACGCTGTCCAACGCCAGTGAGACCGACCCCATCACCTACACCGTCTCGACCAACGCGGGTTGGCTCAGCGTGACCAACGGCTCGGGCACCCTCGCGCCGCTCGCTGAGACGGACGTGACCGTCAGCGTCAATGCCTCGGCCAACGCGCTGAGCGCCGGCGGTTATGCGGGCACCATCTTCTTCACCAACACCACCGATGGCGAGGGCAACACCACCCTCGATGCCTCGCTCGATGTCGGCAAGATCGTCTACTCCGGCAGCGGGTTCTCAATCCCCGACAGCAACTCCATCTCCCGCACCATCACCATCCCCGATGACATCGAGATCGCAGACATCGCGATCGATCTCGACATCAGCCACACCTATGTGGGCGACCTGATCGCCACCATCAGCCGCTCGGGCGCTCAGTACGAGTTGTTCAACCGACCCGGCACCACCGGCAGCGGGTTTGGTTCCAGCGCCGACATCGGCGGGCTGTACACCTTCAGCGATGATGGCACGCAGCGTTGGGAGAACCTCACCAGCTTCCCCCCCGGCGTCTACCTGCCCGAAGATTCGCTGAGCCCGCTCGTCGGCACCAGCGCGCAGGGCACATGGACGATCACCATCTCTGACAACGCCGGCGCTGATACCGGCTCGGTCAGCACCTGGGGCGTGGTCATCGTGCCCGCGGACACCGGCTCATGCCCGGGCGATGTCGCGGATGACTTTGGCTTTGCTGGCGGCGACGGCCAGGTGAGCTTCGGCGACTTCCTGTTCGCGCTGAACATCCTCGGCCCCTGTCCATAACGGCGGGCCTCGCTCGAGGCTGAGTCCAACCTGAGTTCTTCCCCAGCGC
>CAZSBR010000185.1:0-5041 GCA_964605165.1 uncultured Phycisphaeraceae bacterium | reverse complement strand
TGACCGCCGGCTACACGCACGACATCGACAAGTGCGTCGCCGAGATCCACAAGCTCACCACCGCCGGGGCGGACGTGGTGCGGGTGGCTGTCCCCGAGCGCAAGGACACCGCAGCTCTCAAGGAGATCATCCGACAGACCACGGTGCCGATCGTGGCGGATGTGCACTTTCACTTCAAGCGCGCACTCGAAGCGGTCGAGGCGGGTGTCCACAAGATCCGCCTGAATCCCGGCAACATCTCGGAGCGCGCGCAGGTGCGGGAGGTGATCCACGCCTGCCGTGATGCAAAGATCCCGATCCGCGTGGGCGTGAATGAAGGCTCGATCATCGAGCGCAAGGACAAGCAGGCGCGCGCCAAGGAGTTGGGTGCCTACTTCAGCGAGCATCGCCACGGCTACCTGCTGGCGATCATGATCGCCAAGCTCGAGGAATACCTCGACATCTTCTACGAGGAAGATTTCTTCGATATCGCGATCAGCGCCAAGTCCATGGATGCGACGCTCGTGCTCGATGCGTACACAGAGATCTCGAGGCGATTCCCGCACCCATTGCACCTCGGTGTCACGCACGCTGGCCCGAAGGAGACGGGGTGCATCCGCAGCGTTGTGGCCCTCGGCTCATTGCTCACGCGCGGGATCGGCGACACCATCCGCATCAGCTACGCGAGCGACCCGGTGTACGAGGTCGAGGACGGGCTGGAGTTGCTTTACTGCCTGGGCCTTCGCGAGCGGAAGGGCGCTGAGTTGATCGCATGCCCCACGTGCGGACGTATTCAGGTCGATCTCTTCACGCTGACGCAGGACGTGCGCACGAAGCTGCAGGAGAAGATCACCGTGCCGATGAAGGTTGCTGTGATGGGGTGCGTTGTCAACGGCCCGGGCGAGGCCGAGGGCGCTGATGTGGCGGTCTTTGCGGGCAATCAGCGGGGCATCATCTACGTGCAGGGCGAGAAGGTCGCGAACATTCCCGAGGCGGAGATTCTCGATCGCCTGCTGACCGAGTGTGAGCGCTTCCAGGACCGTGTGCTCAGCGGCGAGGTGAAGCTCGGCGACAAGAAGGTCGAGATCGTGCCGCCCGACCCGGAGGGCGAGGTCGGAAGCGGCTGGGAGAAGATGGCGGCCGAGCGCATCCGCTCGGGGCACACGCCTTTGACGATCAAGGGTGCTTGAGGTCGCGGGTTCAGTCGCTGGCCTCGGGCAGCCTCGGCATGGACATATCGAGAAACGTGCCGATCATGCGGCGGGCCTGCAGGGCTTGCTGGGTGTCCACACCCGGAGCCTGAAGGTCGATGCGGATTGCGGGGATCCAGAGAGCGCCGGCGGGCTTGTAGCCGCGCTGCAGGAGGCTCTCGGACATGCCCGCGAGGTGTCCGCCGCCGTAGAAGACTGCGATCTGATCGACGTCGGGCTCGTGCGCGCGGATCTGGTCGATGTCGTACATGACACGGTCGTTGCGTTCGTGAATGAGCACATCGAGCATCTCGGCGACGGGGCCTGCCTGCATCGCCATGAGTTCATCGGATCTGATGAGCACCTCGGCGAGCATGATCTTGGCGTTGGCCTGGCTTGCTGGCGTCCTTCCGACGACGCGGGACATGAAGCGCATGGCACCGGCGAAGACTCCCTCGCCGCTGAGCGTCTGCAGCAGGGCATCGGCTTGCTGGCCACTTTGCGCTTGTGTCTGGCCTTGCGTGCCCGAGCCGGCGTCTGACCCAACGCCCGAGTCGCTCGGGGATGATGCTGGCCGTTCGAGACCGGGACGCGTGGAAGTGGGACCCACTTCAGGCTGCAGCGGTCGCGCGCCACCGGGGCGTGCGGCCACTCGCTCGCCCGCGAATGCGCGGCGGAGTTCGCTCACACTGAGGTCGCTGTTGCGCCAGTGCACGCGTTGGTAGTCGATGCCGTCGAACTGGAAGGTGAGCCCGAGTCCCGCGGCCATGTCGGCCTGCAGCCCTTCGGCACTGGAAGTCTCGGGTGGCGATGAAGGCTCGTCCGAGCGCACATCGGCGTTGGCCCCTTCGCCGCCGGGCTTGCCATCGGCGCCGAGAGACACCACAGCCCAGCCGTCGTCATCTGAGGTGATGACAAGCTCGTTGCCCCATGCATCGATCGATGCAGCTTCAACAACGGGACCGAACCCGTCGGGCGCAGTTGCCGCGATGGCTGCGAGGCTGGCGGGCTCGATGCTCTGAAGCCTTGCAACGGTGTCGAGAAATCGCACGCGTCTGCGGGTGGTCTCCCGCTCGGGCTCTTGTGCGAGCGCTGGATCATCGACGGCTGCGTATCCGCCGCCGACGCCCTCCCAGAGCACGACGGGGATTTCGTCGAGCAGCGCCTGCACGCGGTCGTAATAGGCCCAGTCGCCGATATGGATGGCGCTGACGAGATGGACGACGGGGCCTGTGCCGTTGGCGGGCGCATAGGCACGGCTGACGGCCTCGAGGGTGATGGCGGATTCCGTTTCCACAATCCTTACCCAAGCGTCGTCGATGGGGAGCGGTGCTGCGCCAAGGCTCGCAACGGGAAATCCGGTGGCAAGTCCGGCGAAGAGGGTTGGGATGCAGTGTCTACGAAGGAGGGACATCGGCAGGCTCCGTCAGTGGGCGGTTCGTGAGGCGGCGCGACCCGCGAGCTGTGAGCACCCCGCTGCCGACCACGGAACTTGTACGCTCATGAGCATGGTGAAGCTGCACACGGCAACGAGAACTTGCACAGCGGGCGTTGGGCCCAGAGCCCTCTCTGTTGCTGCTTGCGCCGCCGGCATGGCGCTGATGCTCTCAGGCTGCCGGACGGTGGGTCCGCTCAATGAAGCGATACGCGCTACACCCGCGGACGTGCAACTGGCTGCTGCCGAGATGCGAGAAGCACCCCGTCCGCTTGACCGTCCCGTGGTCGTGCTCAGTGGATACCGCTCGCCCGCGACCAACGCTCTGAGGCTGGCCCGCCGTGTTCGCCTGCAGACCAGCGGTGACAAACGCGACTTTCTGGTGGTTGTGTACATGTTCGAGTCGGACATCCACGAGATTGCTGCGAGAGTTGTGCGCCTCATCGAAGAACGATGGCCCAGCAACGATCCGGAGCAGACGATCGAGGTGGATGTGCTCGGCATTTCCATGGGCGGCCTGATTGCGCGGCACGCTGCGCTTGCGCCGGATGACCGTCCGGGCCGGATGGATGGAAAGCCTGTTGCCGGCTTCAAGCGGCTGAACATACGACGGCTCTTTACCTACGGCACGCCGCACCTCGGCGCGAAGCTCGCTAGCAAGATCAGGATTGATGGGGCGTCGCGCGCGATGCAGCCCGGGTCACCCTACATCACGGCGTTGAACTCAAAGTGGGATCCGCAGCGGTTTGAGGTGGTGCCTTACGCGCAGCTCAATGACACTTGGGTCGGTGCGACAAGGTCTGCACCACCCGGCGCCGTGGCCTTGTGGGATCGCGGCCAGCCGTTCTTCAGCCACTTTCTGCTTCCGGGCAATCCGCTTTTCATTGCGGACACGGCGAGGCGGCTTCGATCCGAGCCGCCGCTGATCGAGGCCGGGAGCCCGCCGCCGATGGACTGAACCGGCAATGCGTCTTTCAGCGGGGCTCGTGAGCTTGAACCGCCAGGCCTTGGCTGACCTTGTCGTACGCGCTCTTGAGCAGGACTTGCTGCGTTTCGTCCAAGGGGGCCCGCGAGGCAGCGTGGGCGTAGACGGTTTCACTGAGGAGCATGGCGGCTGGGTCGCAGCCGCAGGCTTCCGCGGCGTGCTGCACAGCCTGGAGTTCTGGAGCAGCGAGACCGAGCGTGCGGGCCAAGCGTTGTGCAGCGATCTCCGAAGCGGAGACCGGGGAGCGCATGCGTGACCACCACAGCCAGCAGGCCAGCGCAGCGAATGCGACGGCAAGGGCGATTGAGGCGAGCAGCGCGACGCCGTCGACTTCGACTCGCTGGAGGCCACCGGTCTGGCGCGCTGCATTCTGATCAACGATGATGCCGATGGGCGTGTCCCGAAGCGGGGGCTGACTCTGCTCCTGCTGGAGAGCAAGCGGTGGCTGGGCCTCATGCCTGATGGGCGCTGGCGCGTGTGAACTGAGCGGGAGGGTCATGCTGCCCCCCTGCTTTTGAGGTCGCTGGCGAGTCTGCGGAGCGCCCACTCACATCGGCTGCGAACGACGGGCTGTTCATCGCGGAGAGCGAGATCCCGGAGGCGTGGCGCGAGTTCGGTGGCGCGGACTCGCCAGGCAAGCCAGGCTGCGCTGACGCGGTGCATCGGGCCGTCATCATCCAGCATGTCGAGCAGTGCAGATCGCGCGTTTGTAGCGAGTTTGGGCTCGCGCAGTGCACCGCGTATGGCGGCTGCCCGCATTCGATGAAGGCGGGAATGCAGGGCCTGCTCGAGCCGGTCTGCCCCGCTGCGGGCGAAGCCGCCGACAGGCTGCTCGGCGAGTTCCTCGATGGTGTTGGCCTGCACGCGCGCATCGGGATGTGCCAGAGCTGCATCGAGCAGTTCGCCGGTCATGCATCCAGCCTTCACCAGCGCGCGCACGGCGGTTGCGGCAACACGGTCGTGCGGCATCGCTCTGTGCACGCAGGCGGCGAGCGCATCGGAGAGATCGCTCCCGAGCGAAAGGGCCAGCGCGATGTTGGCGGCGGCGAGGTGATCGGCTTGCTGATCGCTGGCGAGGACCTGCTTGAGTTGCTCGATGAGACCGGGGCGATCGCGCCTGAGGGCCCATCTGGCTGCGATGCGGGCGTGAGGGCTGGGCCACTGGAGCGGATCGAGCCGATCGATCTGCGAGCGTCCGACCGCACGGACAGCAGGATGCATCGATTGGCTCACCTGGCGGGCTGACCTGAGGCGCCCACCTGATGAGGAGCCCGCATTCACTCTCGGCAGTCCGGTGCCGACGAGGCACCAGCGGTACGCAGCGTGGCGAGCGACGAGCGGGTGCGCATCGAAGAGGAGGTCGCTCGAATCCGGGTGCGCGAGGGTGCGGGCGAGGGCGTGCCTGGTGGCTGGTGAACCCAGTGCGAGCAGTGGCTCGAGGACGACGGCCTG
>CAZSBR010000184.1:0-5070 GCA_964605165.1 uncultured Phycisphaeraceae bacterium | reverse complement strand
CCTGTGACGGCGAGTGTGAGGCCGTTGTGCTGGATGTTGACGAAGAGGGTGGAGCCGTCGGGGCTGAAGCAGGCGCCGGCGAGTTCAGATTCGCTGAGGGCGTTGCGGGCGAGTTCGTAGGCGTTGCCCTTGGGATCGACGCCGACGAGCCGTTGTTCGCCGTCGCCATCTTCACAGACGACCAGGTGGCCGAAGGGCGCGACGGTGATGTTGTCGGCGTTGTCGATGACGGCTGAGGACTCGGACTCGACGAAGAGTTCGAGGATGTCGGGCGTGGTGTCGTCGGCGCTGGGGGTGAGCTTGAAGAGTTGGCCGATGCGTGCGGGCCCGCCGTTGGTGCAGGCGAAGTAGCACGATTCCGGGTTGGCCTCATCGCCTTGGTTGTTGCCCTTGCCGAGGGAGCCCCACCACATGCCCTCGCCACGGGCGAAGCAGGCGGCGCCCTTGGCGAAGCCTTCGAGTCTCATGGTGTCGTTGGGGGAGTCGATATCGATGCCGGCGTCGGCGAGGTCGAGCCAGGTGACGGGGATCTTGTCGCCCGGGTTGATGGTTCGTCCTACGCCGCGGGGCGCGTCCCAGTTGCGGGTATCGAGGGAGGGTCGGCCATCGATGACGAGGGCCTGGAGTTTGCCGCCCTTGGCGAGGTTGTTGATGTCGTTTGGGAGGTAGCGGTAGAGGAGGCCTTCGTGTCGGTCTTCGGTGAGGTAGACGATGCCTGTGCGTGGGTCGGTGGCGGTGGCTTCGTGGTTGAAGCGGCCCATGTCCTTGATGGGCTCTGCGTGGTGGAGGATGGGGTCGGCGGTGGCGGGGACTTCGAAGCAGTAGCCGTGGGTCTTGTCGTGGTTCTGGTCTTTGCGTGAGACGGTTTCTTCGCAGGTGATCCAGGTGTTGCGTGGTGTGGGGCCGCCGGCGCAGTTTCGTTCTGTGCCTCCGAGGGAGAGGAAGTGGCGGACGGGTTGTTGCTTCTTGGTGTCGTAGACGAGTGTGGTGGTGCCGCCGGGCATGGCGCCTGCTTGTCCGGTGCCCGCGTCGTAGAGCTTGCGGCGGATGTCGTCGGTGAGGAATTGGTCGCGGTCGCCGAAGGGGCCTTCTGGTTGCACGCCGCCGGAGACTTCGTGGTTGACGAGGAGGATGGTGAGGTTGTCGGGGCCGGGGAATGCGGCCATGGCATCGGGTCGAGCGGGAGCTTTGAGTCCATCGGCCATGGTCTCGCCTGCTCGTGCGATGACCTTGTAGGTGAAGCCTTCTGGGAGGTCGAAGACGCCGTTGGGATCTTTGACGAGCGGGCCGAAGGGGCCTGCAGCGTACTTGGGGCTTCGCGAGGCGAAGACGCGCTGAGCGAAGGCGGACTGGAGGCCTGCGAATCCGAGGCCGAAGGCGGTGGACCGAGCGATGAAGTGGCGGCGTGAGATGGACATGGCTGATTGTTCGCTCGTTTGCGCGTGCGGGGCGCGGGGTTGGGTGGAGAAGCGGCGGGCTTTAACGAACCTTCACGAAAATCGGTGTTGAGCGTGCGGGAGGGGCGTTTGTGCGCTGATGGGCGGCGGATGTGAAACGTTGCGTGTGGGTGTGCGTATGCTGAATTGATGAAGCACTGGCTGCCGGACATGCCTGCGAACTACCGGGAGATTTCCCTGCCGTACACGTGGTACATCGTGAACGCGGGACTCTTGGTGAGCTATCTGCGTCGGCGTTAGCGGCGGGCGTTTGGTCCGTGGCTTTGGTGTCACTCGCTTTCAATGAGATCGTTGATGATCGCTTCCCAGCGGGCTTGTTGCTGTGTGAAGGCGTCGCCCGTGGCGGGTCCTGTGAAGCCGGTGTGGATGGCGACGACCTCGTTGGAGGCGTTGAGGAAGAGCGTGGTGGGGTAGCTGCGGACTTTGTCGAGCAGGCGGACGGACTCGGTGGCCTTGGCCTTGTCGCTGACGCCGGCGATGAGGACGGGCCAGTCGGCCGAGTCTTCGAGGCCGTGGCGTTGTTTGTATCGGCGGATCTGAGTTGCTGAGCGGTCGAGGTCATCGGTGAACTCGAAGGCGAGCGCGACGATGCCGAGGTTGTCGCGGTGGATGTTCTTGAGTCGGCGGAGTTCTTTGGCAGCGTCTGCGCAGTTGGGGCACCACGTGCCGAAGAGCTCGATGATGCGTGCCTTGCCGCCCTGGTTGTTGAGCGCATCGGTGAGGCGGACGGGATTGCCTTCGAGATCGGTGAAGGCGAGATCGCTGAGGTCGATGCCCTCGGAGAGGGAGGTTTCGAGGAAGGGGTCTGGGAGTTCGGCGGTGTCATCGCGCGCGGCGGTGAAGGTGTCGTGGTACCAGTTGCCGCTCCAGAAGTCGCCGGTGATGGTGCCGTCTGGTTGCATGCGGATGTGGAAGAGGAAGGCGTGGGCGCCATCGAAGGTGGCGAGTCGGAGGAGGTCGCCATCGGGCAGCTTGTCGACCTGGCCCGCGAGGTGGCGGTAGTCGCCCGTGGTGGTGAGGAAGGTGCCCGTTGCGGAGCGGTCGTCATTGACGTTGAAGACGCCGATGGCGAGGTCGTCGGACTTGGCGAAGTTGACCGCCCATCGGCCGGTGAAGGAGGGTGATAGATCGCTTGGCGATGCGTCGGACGGGATGGGTGCGAAGAGGGGATCGGCGTGGTCGTGGGGGCGGGCGGCGGCGCTGAGGGTGGCGACTTTGGGCGAGCCGTCGTCGTTGAGGCCTCGGTTCTTGGTCCATTGGCCTGTGAGCGGACCGTCGTCTTGCCCGGCGAGTTGGAGGACAGAGTCGTAGTGGGGGAAGTCGATGGTGAGGGAGGTGAGGGCTTGAGTCTCGGGTGAAGACGTGAGCGTGATGTCATCGCGCTGGATGTCGACCCAGTCGTCGCCTGTGCGGATGGCGGCAAAGCCGGTGTCATGGAGGGTGCGGAGCCGGATGAAGATTGGCAGTGGGCCGCCGGGGGTCTCAAGTTCGACGAGCAGGTCTTTGCCCTGCATGCGGGGCTTGTTGTGGCTTTGAGACTGCAGGTAGGCGAACGCTGCGATGGGCAAGAGGATGAGGAGGGCAGCGAGCGCGACGGTGGGCAGGCGTCCTGGTCTGGCGGTGCTGATCGGGTGTGTTGGCTTGGGGGTGGGGTGGCTGCGCATGCTGTCACGATACCGGGTGGTGGCGGTGAGGCGGCCAGAGAGTTTTTACGACTTACACTGCTGCCATGGCGGGCAGCAACGGGTGGACATCGAGTCAGGCGCGGTCGGCGGCGGCATCGATCGTGCGCACGCTGCGGGCCCAGGGGCACCGGGCGTTGTTCGCTGGCGGGTGCGTGCGCGATGAGTTGCTGGGCCTTGAGCCGACGGACTACGACGTGGCGACGGACGCGACGCCCGAGCGGGTGAAGAAGTTGTTCCCGCGGTCGGGCGAGGTGGGGCGTGCGTTTGGCGTGATGCTGGTGCAGCACGAGGGCGTGATCGTGGAGGTGGCGACGTTCCGCGCTGATGGCGACTACACGGACAAGCGCCGGCCGGACGATGTCACGTTTGGTGATGAGGTTGCGGATGCGCAGCGGCGGGACTTTACGATCAACGCGTTGTTTCTCGACCCGCTTGATGAGGGGGGTGAGGAGACGCCCCAGCGGGGTGAGCTTGCGCCGCTGAGGGTGATTGATCATGTGGGGGGTGTTGCGGATCTTGGGCGGCGGCGGATCCGCGCGGTGGGCGATGCGCGCGCTCGGCTGGGCGAGGACCACCTCAGGGCGCTGCGGGCGATTCGCTTTGCGTGTCGATTGCAGTTTGTGATCGAGGACGAGACGCGGAAGGCGATTCAGGAGGAGGCCTCGGCGCTGGAGGGCGTGAGCCGGGAGCGGATCGGCGACGAGGTCCGCAAGATGCTGGGGGATGCCTCTCGCAGGCGGGCGGCGTTGGTGATGGAGGAGCTTGGGCTGGATGTGCCGGTGCTTGGGGAGGACATGGGCAGGGGGTGCATGGGTGAGGGGTGCAACGGCAGCGGCTGTGGTGGGGGATGCTCGGGTGGGGCGCTTGCTGCGCTGAGCTGGGTGCCCGCGGGGGGTGCGGGCGGGCCGAGCGTGATGACGGCGCTGGCGGCGTGGTTGTTTGATCGCGGGGCGCTTGAGCGAGGTCTTGTGGATGTGCCGACGGTGGTGCGCGAGATGCGCTCGAGGCTGATGCTTAGCAACGACGAACGGGACGAGCTGCGCGCGGTCGTGGAGTGCGTGCTGGACATCGAGGCCGACTGGGAGCGGCTGGGCGAGGCGGAGCTGGGTGTGGCGGCTCGCAAGCGACTGATCGCCCAGCGGGGGTTTGGGGGCGGGCTTGCGATCGTGGCGGGCCGGAACAAGCGGTTGTGGGAGCGTGTTCGCGGTGAGGTGGTGGAACTGGCGGCGACGCCCAGCGGTATCACGCCCGAGCCGATTCTGACGGGCGACGATCTGATCGGGCTTGGGCTCAGGCCCGGGCCGGAGTTTGCTCGGGTTCTGAGGCGGGTGTACGACGAGCAGCTCGAGGGGCGGGTGGCGGATCGAACGCAGGCGGAGCGGTTTATTCGTTCTTTGTAAGGAACTGGCCGGAACTGGCCGGAACTGGGGCTGGTGTGGGAACCGGGGCGGTGCTGGGAGCGTCCAAAGGGGGATCGGTCGGGCTGGCACGGGTGGTGCGCCGGCCGAGTGACGGAGTCAGATGGCTTGAGCAGGTTCTGAGCAGGCTCTGAGCAGTGAAGGCTCGGGCATCAGGCTTGAGCACGAGTTGATGGGTGAACGAGAAACGACAGCGGGCATGGCGCGGGCATTGGCACGGGGCATGGCCGACAGCGCAGCATGAAAGAGGATCACATGACGATGTCTGGTTGGTACAGAGCGGCTGGCAGGATGACGCTGGGTTTGGCGGCGGGCGTGTGCCTCTGGGCGGGCCCTGCCGCGAGCGCTGCAATGGTCGCCGGGGCCGGCGATTCAGTTGGCCACTCGACTGTTCATTGGGCGGCATCGTCGGCTGAGGACGAATTGATTCTCAACGATGGGCGAATCATCCAGGGTGAGTTCATCTCCGAGACGGAAACGGAGATCAAGTTCCGGATCATGGTCGGTTCG
>CAZSBR010000183.1:0-5119 GCA_964605165.1 uncultured Phycisphaeraceae bacterium | reverse complement strand
GTGCCCGCCGTGGCAAAGAGACCGAAGACCACAACAGCGAAGGCTTGAGCGGGCATGGCCGGAGTCTAAGGCCGCCATCAGCCCTCACGCGAACAGCCAAAATCCCCGCAAACGCCCCCCGCCCGGCCATCGCACCCCAAACGAACTGTGAAAATGAAATACCCGCAGCCAAACGCAAGTAACCCCTGCATCTGCACGAGTTATGCTTCAAGAGTGTTCAAGCTGTGGTCCATTCTGGTTCTGACGACCCTCGTCAGCCTGCAGGCAGGGCTCTCCATGCTCTCTGTCTGCGGGTGTGACATGGCATCGTCGCCCGGGATCGCAGCCAGCGCTCAGGCAGCCACTGCCCCCGAAGCCGGCACGGATGCTGCTACATCCTGCTGCATCGGCCAGCGCGGGCCCGAAACACCGGCCGATCAGGACCGCGATCAGGACCGCCCCTGCGACGACTGCCCGAGGCTCTGCTGCGCCGTGCTCAAGGTGGTCGCCACCCCTGCCGCAACTGTGCGAGCGATAGCGCCGGCCACGGTGACGCATCTCGGCGTGCAGCGCTCAGCCGGGCATCGCCTGCCACCTCATCTCGATCTGCTTCGGCGACCGCCGAAGTCCCCCACCTCTTGCTGACACTGTGGCCCGCCGCATGCCAACTGGCATCCCGAGCGGACCTCTTCTCGCAAGAACGTTGGGAACAGCACGCCCGCATCTGATGCCGGCGGCTTGATCGAGGATGTCATGACCTCACAACACACTGACTTGCTGCGGCGTGGTCCGCGGCGAGCATCCGCTGCAGCGGCGGCAACGATCGTTGCAAGCCTCGCCGGCCTTGCGCTCTGGAGCGCGTGGCCCGTCCTCAGCCCGGCGCACCCGGTCGAAGTGGTGCAAGCTGTGCACGATGTCTCGGGCGTGCAGGCTCCCGCCGCGGCGTCCGATGCTCGCGACGCGACGCAGACAGCCGGCGGCAACGAGCGTGGCAGCGTCACCGTGCAGGCCGCCGGCTGGCTCGAGGCGTATCCGTATTACACCGCTGTGCCCGCGCTCACCGACGGCATCATCGAGAGCATCCACGTGCTGGAAGGCGACGCGGTTGAAGCCAATCAGGTCGTCGCCACGCTGATCGATGACGATCGGGCGATTGCCCTCCGGGGCGCAGAGGCGGCGCTGGCCGCAGCGAGCGCCAGACTTGAACACGCACAGGCCGAGCTTGTGGCCGCCGAGGCGCACTGGGCCGAGCCCATCGCACTGACGCGCGCGCTTGAGACATCCACAGCTGCATCGCGCGAGGCAGAAGCCGAGCTTGAGCAACTCCCCTTTCTCATTGAGGCCGCCCGCGCAACGCTCGTGCGGCTTGAGGAGGAGCGCGATCGGCTTGAGGCCTCAAGCGCTCGCCAAGCAACCAATGAGCTGGAGCTCGTCATCGCACAGCAGAGAGCGGCCGCGCAGCGCGCAGAGGTGAGCGCACTGCAAGCCCGCACGCAGATCCTCGAAGCCCGGCTCGGAAGGCTTGAAGCCGAGCGTGTGGCGGCTCAGCGTGAACTCGACCTTCGGATTGAAGACAGGCGCCGCGTGGCGGCTGCCAAGGCCGCCGTGGCCACCGCTGAGGCGGAGGTACTGCGCCTCACCGCGGCTCGAGATGATGCTGCCCTTGCTCTGGAGCGAACGCAGGTTCGCTCGCCGGTGGCCGGCCGAGTCCAGTTCAGGCTGAAGCTGCCGGGGGACAAGGTCGCTCGGCAGATCGATGCACCCCACTCGGCGCATGTGCTGCATGTGTACGACCCCGAGCAGTTGCAGGTGCGCGTCGATGTTGCGTTGGCTGAGGCCTCGCACGTCTTCATCGGCCAGCGCTGTGAAGTCGTCGTTGAAGCGCTGCCGGGCCAGACCTTCGAGGGAATCGTCGTGCGGGAAACGCACGAGGCGGACATCCAGAAGAACACGCTGCAGTTCAAGGTGCGCGTTGTGGATCCCGATCCGATGCTCCGGCCCGAGATGCTCACGCGTGTCAAGTTCCTCCCCGGCCGCGCTTCATCCAACGCTCAAGCACAGGCAGCATCGGCGTCATCAGTCGCGGGCGTGAGCGGGCCCGTCGTGCTCGTTCCCGCTTCGGCCATCGATGCAAGCGATGCCGGTCAGCCGGTCATCTGGCGCGTCACCGAGCGCAGCGGCAGGCGCGGCATCGCGCGCCCCGTGCCCGTGCGCGTGCTCGAGCAGCATGATGCCTGGACATCGATCAGCGCAGAGGTGCCATCGGGTGCTCTCCTCGTAACGGCGCCGAGCGGTCTCAACGATGGGCAGAGGGTGCGGTTCAGCCTCGAAGCACAGCCGGGAGAACGCTCATGAGCCTCATCCAATGCATCGGCCTGTCGCGTCAATACCGCAAGGGAGACCAGGTCATCCGCCCGCTGGATGACCTCCACCTCTCCATTGAGCGCGGCGAGTTTCTCGCCCTCATGGGCCCGAGTGGCAGCGGCAAGACGACGCTGCTGAACATCATCGCGGGCATCGACTCCCCGACCGCGGGCAAGCTCATCGTCGATGACACGGACATCGGCTCGCTCTCGCGCACGAAGCTCGCCGCCTGGCGATCGCGAAACGTTGGCTACATCTTCCAGCTCTACAACCTTGTGCCCGTGCTCAACGCCTACGAGAACGTCGAGCTCCCGCTGCTGCTGCACCCGCTCTCAAGACGCGAGCGGCACGACCGAGTGATGACCGCGCTGAAGCGCGTCGGGATCGAAGACCGCGCCTCGCACTACCCGCGGCAGCTCTCGGGCGGACAGGAACAGCGCGTGGCCATTGCCCGGGCCATCGTGGCCCAGCCCGCGATCATCGTGGCCGACGAACCCACCGGGGATCTCGACACCGCCGCGGCCGAGTCCGTCATGTCACTGCTGCTGGAACTCAACCAGCAACTGGGCAACACCATCGTCATGGTCACGCACGACCAGGCAACGACGCGCTACGCCTCGCGCACGCTCCACCTCGAGAAGGGACAGCTCGCAGAGAGCAACAACGAACAACTCCAGGAGGTGCTCTCATGATGCTCCTCAGGTGCATCCCATACGTGGGCAAGCAGATTGCCCGCAACCCCATTCGCTCGCTGCTCACCGTCGGCGGGATCGCGATTGCCATGTTCCTCTTCACCGCGGTGCAGGCGATGAACCGAGGCGTTCACATCGCAACCACCGCAAGCGCCAACGACACCACGCTCGTCGTCTATCGCGAGGACCGCTACTGCCCCGCGACCAGTGAGCTGCCGCAGGATTATCAGCGTCGCATCCAGGCTGTCGATGGCGTGGTGAGCGTGACCCCGATGAAGATCGTGGTCTCCAACTGCCGCGCAAGCCTTGATGTTGTCACGTACCGCGGCGTGCCCAAGGACTCATTCCTCGCCGACCGCGGTGATGAGTTCACGATCCTCGCCGGATCGATCGAAGACTGGAAGCGCCGGACGGATGCAGCGCTGGTGGGTGAGGACCTTGCAAACCGGCGAGGACTCAAGCCCGGCGTGCGCTTCACCGCTGCGGGCATCACCGTGTATGTCGCAGCGATCATCCGCTCCGATGACCCGCAGGATCAGAATGTCGCCTACACCTCGCTCGAGTTCGTTCAGCTTGCAGGTCGGGACCAACTCGGCATCGTGACGCAGTTCAACGTCCGTGTCAGCGATGCCTCGCTCCTCGAGCCTGTCTCCGAAGCCATCGACGAGGTCTTCCGAACCGCGCAGGAGCCCACAGCGACCTTCAGCGAGAAGGCCTTCATCGGGCGCATCGCAGACGACATCATCGAGCTTGTCAACTTTACGCGGTGGCTTGGGCTTGGCTGCCTCGTCGCCGTGCTTGCCCTGGTGGCCAACGCCATTGTGCTCGGTGTGCAAAGCCGAATCTCCGAGCACGCCGTCCTGCAGACGCTCGGCTATCCCGGCTGGCTCGTCGCGGTGCTCATCATCGCCGAGGGCGTGGTGCTGGCCGCCATCGGCGGGGCGATCGGCGCAGCAACCGCGATCACGATCGCGGAGTTTGGCAACTACGCCATGTCCGTCGAGGGCCTCTCGATCCCCATCGCTGCCACCCCCGCTCTGATCCTCACCGGGCTCGTTGTCTGCACCGTCATCGGCGTGCTCGCCGGCCTCGTGCCCGCGTTGCAGGCCGCACGCCAGGAGATCTCCGCCAGCTTCCGCGCCATCTGAGCAAGCCCAACTCCAGCACCATGCGCCAACTCCCCTTCGAATACGCCCTCCGAAACCTCGGCAGAAGCCGCGTCAGGCTCGTCGCCTCGATCCTCGGCTCCACGCTGGTCGTGCTGCTCGTGCTCGTCTCGGGCGGGTTCATCCGCGGCATGCAGCTCACGCTCGCGCACAGCGATGATCTGCACACCAACGTCATGCTCGTCAGCACGGGCAGCGAAGAAGCGGTCGAACGCTCCCAGATCGATGCCGCCGTCGAGGGCATCGCCGCCGCCAGCATCCGCGGCCTCAAAGAACGGGCGGGCGTCATCTACGCCTCGCCCGAGATCCATGCTGCGCTTCCACTCCGTGCTTCGGCCACCAGCCAGCGCGACCTCCAGGCCATCGTCAGAGGCGTGCGCCCGGTCGCGCTGCTCGTCCACCCACAGGTCGAGATCGTCAAAGGTCGAGCGCCGATCGCCGGGCGCGACGAGCTCATGATCGGCTCCCTCGTGCCCACGCGCCTGGGCCTGCCCGTGGAGCGTCTGAACATCGGCCAGACCCTCTTCTTCGACGATCGCTCCTGGACCATCGTGGGCCACTTCAATGCACCCAACACGGTGATGGATGCCGAGATCTGGATGCCGTTGACGGATCTGCAAGTCGCCACCAACCGTGACTCGACCCTCTCCTGTGTCATCGTCACGCTCGATCAGGGCACCTTCGCCGATGCGGATCTCTTTGCCAAGAGCCGGCTTGATCTCGAGATCACCGCGCTGCTCGAGCGCGAGTACTACAGCTCGATCGCCGCCTTCTATGCGCCCATCCGCGTGATGGTCATCGTCACGGCGGTGCTCATCGCCTCCGGCGGCATCCTCGGCGGGCTCAACACCATGTACGCCGCCTTCGCCGCACGCGTCCGCGAGGTCGGCATGCTCCAATCGCTCGGCTACACACGCG
>CAZSBR010000182.1:0-5126 GCA_964605165.1 uncultured Phycisphaeraceae bacterium | reverse complement strand
TGGTCAAGGCCGCCACCGGCCCGATGATGACCTTCGCCAGCACCTACGCCATCGGGCAGGTCGCCAAGGCCTACTACGCCGGCGGCAGGAGCCTGCAGGCGCTGGACCTCCGCCAGATGTTCCAGCAGCACCTCGGGCGGGGCAAAGAGCTCTACCACCAGCACGCCGGCCAGATCCAGGCCAGCGCCGGATCCATCAGCCCCACCCAGGTCCTCGACATGGTCCGCGGCAAGGGCGGGGTGTAAGCCGTGCTACTCGATGGAGTACCACTCCAATCCACTTGAGAGACTTGGATCTTGGGCTGCGTCGACGTAGAAAGACAATCGGCGGTCGCAGAGGTCACGTTCATCTTCAATGAGATCAACGATCAACTCTATGAACTCGAAGTCTTCATGACCTTTGAGCGTTGTGAGCGCGTCTCTGGAAGTCCTCACAAGCTCGGAGTGCTGAAAGTGCGCGGCACTTGCTTGGACATTCTTCTCCAGAAACATGCTTGAGTAGCCGTCCCGTGCTGTCAGATAGGGTGCTTGCCCCGAACGCACATCCGCTGCGGCCTCAAACAGCGGGTTCCTGTGCGCATTGAACGCAAAGCAGGAGGCGAACTGCAACCACGACACCGCGTACCCGGGTGTAGGAAGCTCTCGCCAGTTTGAGAGCAATTCTGACCATGAGTGACTGAAGCATGCGATGGAGTTGAGTAAACAGAATAGTCGATGGCACTGGTGACCATCTGACTTCGGCATCAGAGTGGCATTTGCTTCAGCCGTCTCATGCCATGTGAGTGTGAAGAACTGCTCAACGAGTAACCTCTGCTCAGGGCCAAGCATTCGGCCAATAAGCAAGCCGTCCGCCCAGTTCTCACACATCGCCTCCATAAACATGTCAGAGAAGTTCGAATTCCGTCCGCCTCGGTGTTCGCTCCGCCAGATCTCCAGGCACTGTGGAAACGCCCACCGAAACAGATCCGGCTGCAGGTTCTCTGAATGCTTAAGGTCATAGGTGTACTCGATCCAATCGAGATGGTCCGCTTGTCCGGAAGCGATCCGGCGCAGGGCTTCGTCATTTCCGTCAAACTGCCCCTGTGTGATCGACGACGGCCCTCGGCTCTGCTTCAGGCTGGCTCGGAGCTGCTCAAGGGCTGCTTCTGGTGTGCTCGGTTGGGGGGGCGGGTTGGGCATGGTCGTCATCTCACGGAGTGGTCATCAAACTCTAGTGGATCACAAGCCCTGACTTGACATCCGCCCCCAAGCCTGCTGCTCTTGTGCCATGCGCATCATCGGCGGCGAGTATCGACGCAGGCCCTTGCAGGGCCCGCCCGCGGGCACCACCACCCGGCCCATCCCGGACCTCGTCCGCGAGGCGGTCTTCAACCTCCTTCGAGGCCACTTCGAAGACGAGGTCGTCTACGACGGCTTTGCCGGCGTCGGCAGCT
Source organism: uncultured Phycisphaeraceae bacterium (assembly GCA_964605165.1). GTDB lineage: Bacteria > Planctomycetota > Phycisphaerae > Phycisphaerales > UBA1924 > OFTM382. The sequence continues at coordinate 3,694 of CAZSBR010000182.1, read as the reverse complement.
TCAGCCTCGAGGCCATCAGCCGCGGCGCGAGGAGAGCCGTCGCGGTCGAGCGCGATGCCAAGGTCGCCAAGGTGCTCGAGGCCAACGCCAAGGACCTCGGCGTCGAGGACCGGCTCGAGATCGTCCGCGCCGATGCGCTCGGCATGGGTTCGCTTGCGCGCTGTCCCCGCGGCGTGCACATCGTCTTCTTCGACCCGCCCTACGCCATGGTCCGCGATGTGAGCACCTGGCCCCGCGTCAAGGCCCAGTTCGAGCGGTTGATCGAACGTCTCGATGACACGGGCTATGCCATGCTCCGCACGCCGTGGCCCGCGGTTCACGAGAATGACCACGGCAAGCAGGAGGTCGATCTGCAGATGGCAGGCGCCCTCGGGCCGGAGACGCACGACTACGGCTCGACTGCTGTGCACCTGTACATGCGCGCCACCGATGACGCCGCTGCGGACCAGCCCGCATCTGGTGAGGCCTCGCCATGATGCGGCTCGACGATCAGCAGCAGCAAGCTGTCGAACACGCAGGCGGCCCGATGCTCGTGCTCGCTGGCCCGGGCACGGGCAAGACGCGCGTCATCACGCACCGCATCGCGCACCTCATCCGTGACCGCGGCGTGGATCCGAGGTCGATCGCGGCGATGACGTTCACCGTCAAGGCGGCAAGCTCGCTCCGCGAGCGCCTCAGCGCGCTGGTGAGCCCGATCGCAGCAGAGTCCATCTTTGCGGGCACGTTTCACAGCTTTGCGCGCACGATCACGCGGCGCTTTCCCGATCGCATGGGCATGGAGCGTCCGCCGACGATCATGGATTCGGCCATGCGGCGCCGGCTGCTGCGGGATGTCGTCACGCAGCTCGCAGAGCGTGACCCGGCGGGCGCTGCTGCGGGAGCGGACTGGATCGACCAGGTCCGCGCCGCGTGCGCACACTTTCACAGCCTTGCGCTGGATGTGCCGCGTCTTCGCGCGATCGAGCAGGAACGCCAGGCCGAGCTCAAGGCCGGCAAGTGGAAGAGTGGCGGGGCGCTGAAGGATCTGGATGACGAGGCGCTGGCAGCACGCGGCGAAGAGCTGCGGGTGCTGGGCCGGCTCATCGATGCGTTTGAAGCAGCCGAGGCCGAACGCCGCAGGCGGGGCTGGCTCGGATTTGATGAGCTGCTCATCGAGCCGATCCACATGCTGCGAAGCGATGAGCGGGTCGCAGCGATCTGCCGCGATGCGCATCGCCACATCGTCGTGGATGAGTACCAGGACACGAACCCCGCGCAGGCCGAACTGCTCAGCCTGCTGAGCCCGCCCGACAAGGGCGGCGATCTGGTCGTGGTGGGGGATGACGACCAGTCCATCTACGGCTTTCGCGGCGCGGATGACCTCGCCTTCGATCACTTCGCCCGCAGGTGGAAGGGCTGCACGCAGGTCCGGCTTGAGCGCAACTACCGCTCTGCACCGTCGATCATCGAGGCGGCCAACGCTGTCATGCAGCGTGCCCATCACAGGTTCGATCCCGACAAGTCCATCACGCCGGGCCGCGATGATCACCCTGCAGATGCGCGCGTTGAGCTTGTGCGGCTTGGCGACTACCGCACCGACAGCGAGGTCATCGCGCGGATGATCGCACGCGACCGCACGCAGCACGAAGAGCGCACGGGCGAGATCAAGGCGCTGATTGCCTACGCCGTCATCGTGCGCACGCACACCGATGCGGAGCGCATCACGCAGGCACTTCGGCTTGCGGGCGTGCCCGCGGAGAGCCAGCGTCAGGGAGCGGTGGCATCGGACCCGGGCGTGCGGCGCCTGCTCGCGTGGGTGGAACTGCTGAGCGATCCCGGCGCCTCGTGGGCAGCACGGTCGGTGCTCGGTGCTGCGCCCGTCTTTGCACCCGCCGAAGCGCGGCTGCAATGGGAGCAGCAGTATGCAGCGGATACGTCGCGCCTCGCGGCGGGGCAGAGGCCCAGGGGCTTTGCAGCGTGGCTTGTCGAGTATCTGTCGGACGAGGCGTTCGAGCAGAACGAGGCCGACGCCGAGGTGGTCGCCGCTGCCGGACGTTTTTGCGATCTCTACAAGGCCCTGCAGGCGCTGGCTCGCGAGGAGACGGCCGAGCGACTGGTGCTCGAGATCATTCAGCGAGCGGGCCTTGCCGAGAGCGAACTGCTGACCGGCCACAGCCGGGCGACGCGGGTGCGCCATCTCGTGACCGCCATTGCCTTCGTGCGTGCGCTGCAGTCTCGTTTGCCCGAGCCGGGGGATGTGAGCGCGTTCTGGTCGTACTACCAGGATCTGGATCCCGGTGAGCAGTCGATGGGTGCAGCACTGGGCGAGGATGCGCTGGAGCACGATGAGTCCACGTCGCAGGGCTCGAACGAAGATGCAGTGCAGGTCATCACGGCGCACAGCGCCAAGGGTCTGGAGTTCGACACGGTCTTCGTCCCGCGCGTCTTGCCGCCGTGGGGCTATCCGCTGAGCCGCCCGCGCGAAGAGCCGCTGCCCGCCGGTGTGCTGCCCGAGATCGACGACGCGCGCACTGCCAAGGAGCAGCAGTACGACGAGGAGCGCCGGCTGTTCTACGTCGCGCTCACGCGGGCCGAGCGCCGCGCTGTCCTGCTGACGGTCAAGGCCGCTCGCCCGAGCAAGTCGGTTCACTTCGCTCAGCAGCTCGCTGCGGACATGGGCACGAGACTGATCACCATTGAGGAAGCGGACATCCTCGATGCTCCGCCCGATGCGCTGGAGCATGAGTTGGCAGCCAGTGTGAACGCGGATGACGATGAAGCGCGAGTGCGAAGCCGGCAACGGTCCGGCAGGCTGCAGGCGGCGCGCGCGCTGGCGCTGGCCGAGGCAGCGACCGATGAGGCATCGTTGCAGGCCGCGGTCGATCTGTTGCGGTCATCCGCTGAAGCGGTGGCGTCGCAAGGCCGCGGTCCACTGTGGCGGGGCGCCGGCCAGGCGCAGCCGGCGCTTGCCGATGAAGCCGAGTCGCCGCGGCTGGCTTCGTTTGGCGGCAAGACGGGGCCGCTCAAGCTCAGCTACACCGCGGTATCGAGCTACCTGCGCTGTCCGCGCTGCTGGCATCTGCAGAGCGTGCTTCGGTTGCCCGAGGCGTCGAGCGATGCCTCGGTGGTGGGCAAGGCGACGCACCTGGCGCTGCAGTGGTTCTACGAGCGCCTGCGTGATGCGGAGTCGCTGGGCGAGCCCGCTCCGGGCGGGCAGGACCTCGCAGCGCTGGCAGAGCGGGCGTACCTCTCGTTGACGCCGATAGACCGCGTGGTCGAGCGTTCCGCGATCGAGCACATCGCAGCGATGGCGCGCACCGCGCACGAGACGCTGCACGAGCCGCACGCGCAGTTGCTGGAGATCGAACACACCCTGACCGTGCCTTGGCCCGATGCGGGCGAGGGCTCGACGATGCAGGTGAGGCTCGACCGGCTCGACCTGCTGGGCAGTGCGCACAGGCTGGTCGACTACAAGACGGGCCGGCCCAAGAAGGCGCTGGTGGAGCCCTCGGCCAAGGACCTGCAGTTCGGCATCTACGCCATCGCACTGGAGCAGGCGATGCCGGAGGTCGATGGCTTCGCTGAGTACTGGGTGCTGCGAACTGGTGACCGCGGGCGCATCGCGCTTTCGGACCTTGACCGTCCGTGGGCTGCGGCCGAGGTGCTGAGGGCGGTTGAGGGCATGCGGGCGGGAGAGATCGCCCCCAGCGCGGAG
>CAZSBR010000181.1:0-5136 GCA_964605165.1 uncultured Phycisphaeraceae bacterium | reverse complement strand
CCGGACTGTCGATCCGGTGGTTGCGGGTTCGAGTCCCGTCCGCCTCGCTTCTGAACCCTCGCGTACGCGAGGGTTTTTCTTTGCGCAAACCGCTGCAAATACAGGGCTTACGCGTCCCCAGCGTCGCTTCTCGATTCTCCAGATCGACGACGCTCTGCGCTCCCGATTCTCCCGGTGTATCCCCCAAAGGGATACACGGGGGATACAGAAGGGATACGAAAGGGATACAAAGTCGGGCTCTGAACGGGTACGATTCGAGGCCGTTAGCGCGCCCTCACAAGACTGCTCGGGGATACGAGAAGGGATACGAGCGGCACGCGAACCGGGCGATCGACGGTTGCCGCCGGCAGTCTGCGCGGCATGACTGGGGGATACGGATCACCGATCGGAGCCGCGATGCCTCGGAAGTTTGAGCTGACATGGTTCGCACCTCGCAAGTGCTGGAAGAAGAAGCGCAAGGGCCAGGTGCACTACCTCGGCCAGGGAAAGTGCGGCGGGAAGAGCGATATCCGCGGGTATGAGGCTGCACTCGCCGAGTGGAGACAGCTTGAGAAGCAACTGGATCTCGAGGAGAACACCGAGCTGGTCAAGCAGGCCCGTACCCAGCGCGACGACTCCGCTCAGCGCATGCGCCGGCTCCACGAATCAGCGCGAGATGGGGCGGACGAGCTCGAGCGTCGCGGCCAACGTATGAACCGCGACTACCCGATCGTCGCCATGGGCGGCGACATCGGCCTGCCAGAGGACGATCCCGAGTACCCCACCCGCGACAACATCGAGCGCACGGAGTTCGGCCGGATCGGCTTCTCCGCGATCGCCGACATGACCGAAGAGGAGGCAGAGGGACTTGAGTCGCCAGAGATCAGCGCATTGATCGATGAATTCGTCGCCTTCCATTTCCAGCGCGCCGACGCGAATCAGATCGCGCAGAGCACCGCCATCCAGTACCAGTCCAGCATGGGAGCCTTCAAGGCGTGGTGCGAGCACAACAAGCTCGTGACGGTCGCCGACCTCCAGGCCAAACGCTTCGCGTCCTACCAGGTCGACATGCTGAAGAAGATCGGGAACGGATCCAAGCAGCGCACCGTCAGAGACCGGTTGCTGAAGGCCAAGCAGTTCGCCGAGTGGCTCTACAAGCACGAGCACCTAAAGGACATGCCAAGGACTGTGGGGAGCGACTACGCCTCGGTCAAGCAGGATCGGCCCGCACCGAAGCACTGGGAGATCGCCGAGCTGCGGAAGATCTGGGAGGGGGCGACCGAGGAGTTGCGGCTCTACATGCTGCTGGGGTTGAACTGCGGCTACACGCTCGCCGACATGGGCACGCTTCAACACGAGCACGTTGACTTCGAGAAGGGCGTCATCCAGCGGACACGCCACAAGACCTCGATCCCGCAGGTGCACAGGCTCTGGCCGGAGACGCTCAAGCTACTGCAGAAGCGCAGGACGAAGCCATTGGATGACGTGCTGCTGCGTTCGCGCACAGGGGACGTGCTGTGGCGGGACGGCCGGACGGACACCTACGTGTCCAACCACTTCCGAAACCGCGTCCGTGAGGCGGGGATCAAGCGGGACGGCCGGTCGTTCCGGCACCTTCGCTCTACCGGCGCCAACCTCATCGAGCAGGCAAACCCGGAGCACCCCCACTTGTCGTCGCAGTACCTGGCGCACGGGGAGGGCGGCGTGAAGAAGCACTACACGCTGCCGGCGTTCGAGCCCATGTTCAAGGCGCTCGACGGGTTGAGAGAGGAGTTGGCACTGTGCCACGAAGATGGCTAAAAAATTCAGCACTGCAGGCACACTTGCCGAGCGTGTCCGTGCACTTGATCAAGCCCAACTAGCGCCACTATTCCCCGAAACGACGGAGCACCTCTACGGCCTCGGGAAGTCCCTGCTCGGCTGCGCGTCGCATCCACTTGAGAGCCTCGGACTCGCTGAAGGGCACACCTTCACCGCGTGCGTACATGCTGGCGAGATTGAATTGCGCTCTCGCATATCCTTGCTCCGCAGCAAGTAGGTACCACCTGGCTGCCTCTTGTTTGTCGCCTCTTACGCCGAGACCTTGATCGTACACAACACCCAGTTTGAACTGCGCTTCGGCTAGTCCCTGATCTGCGGCGCGGCGATACCACTCGGCAGCCTCAGCGGAGTCCAACTGAGTACCCTCGCCCTTCTCGTACATCTGAGCAATGAAGAACTGCGCTTGGGCTAGTCCCTGCTGTGCGGCGAGATGGCACAACCTGAATGCTTCACCATGATCCTGTTGAACAGCAGAGCCCAGGTAGTATCTGCCGCCCAAGCGAAATCTGGCTAAAGCCTCGAGCTGCTCATCGATGAACCAGTCGTTCTCCGTCGCAGCACGGAGCCACTTCACCGCCTCGACGTCATCCACACGAACTCCCTGACCGCTGGCATACATCTCGGCTAGCAGAACTTGAGCATCGGCTAGCCCTTGATGTGCGGCACTTCGGAACCACTTTGCTGCCTCCTCATGGTCTTCTGGAACGCCTTCCCCCTTTTGGTAGTGCAGACCCATGTAGTACTGAGCAAGACCATCTCCTTGCTCCGCTGCCCTGCGGTACCACTTGACTGCCTCAGTATCGTCTTTTCCAACGCCCTCTCCGTTGGCGTAGCTCGCGCCGAGAAGGACCTGGGCATCTGCAACCCCCTGCTCGGCTGCAAGACGAAACCACTTCGCAGCTTCGACATGGTTCCGCGAGACAGGAGTATCGGTCGCGAACAGCCGACCCAAAGCCAACTGGGCTTCAGCTAGCCCTTGTTCGGCCGCGACACGATATAGCCTGACTGCTTCATTGCGATCCTCCGGAACACCCATCCCAAGCAGGTACATGCCGCCCAGTTCATATTGAGCGTCGCGGAGGTCCTGATCTGAGGCGAGGCGATACCACCTCAGTGCTTGTTCATAATCTACATGCAACTCACCGTCGATTAGGTAGCCGGTCTCGTAGATGCCTCCGAGCTCCAATTGAGCCTCGGCTTCTCCACGCTCCGCAGCAAGACGTAGTTCGGGTGTCGGTGGTGCAAGTTCTGCCGAGTGAAAAGCGTCCGTTGAATCCGCTTGCTGTCCGACCCCAGTTCCAGCTCCGCTGGTTCCATTGGCGCGTAGGTAGGTCACAGCCCATGCCGTAAGACCCAGCAACAAGCAGCCAACTGCGACCGTCGCTATCACGGGTTTCCAAGACCTGGAAGCTCGCGCCGATGGCGGCATGACAAAGCCCTTGATATCACTAGCGGGTCGCCACTCAGAAGCGTCTGTTGCCCGGACACTGTCGTCCGGATTCAAGCGTCCAGTTATGGCCAATTGCCTGACTTCGGCTTCGCTGATTGGTCCGATGGTTTGATTCTGCGTCCGGACGAGGTATTCAGGCATCGAAGGCCTCCGAGAGCTGTACCGCTGATCAGCAGCAAGACTTTTTGAGATGAGCGAAATCTTCCACGTGCACGTGAGGTTCTGGAGCTCGCTGTGCTCCGAGCTGGTCTTCTCGGGCGCGATTCGGCGCGCCTACCCCGTTGCGCACGGCCCCGCGAATCCTGGAGGGGGGAGCGTCATCGCTTGAATGACCAACGGAGACTGTTCGCTCCCATGTCATGACGCTTCGCATACACCTTTGGGCTGAAACGCGACGCCCACCAAACGTCCCCTATTTGGGGACAAGTTAGACTAGCATGTCTCCTGTGGCGGTGCCAAAGCGCCCGCCACAACAGAGCAATCTTTCTCGCAAGCAGCCCCTGCAGGACGAGGCCTACCAGAGGCTCGTCGCCATGCTCGCGGAGCGAGCGGACGAGCTCGAGATGTCGGTTCGTGGCCTGGCGGAGCAATTGGATCGGCCTCGAACAACCGTGCACAAGACCCTCACCGGCCAGCGTCGGATGGATCCGATCGAGTTTGTCGCGTGGTGCGAAGCGCTAGGCTTTGATGACCCTGTAAAGCTGGTCAAGTCGGCCGTACGGAAGAAGAGGTAGGACGCCAAGGCGTTCGGCGCTTAATTCCTACCCATCCCGCGTCACTATCTGATGACACCCCCATCGCTTCGATGGGGGTTTTTCGTTTTGGCACCCCCACAAAGGAGACTCCCATGCCCATGACGGTCAACGTCGGCCTGTCGCGCAAGCGCTCGGCCAACTACAACTCCGACGGCGTCACGATCAGCCTGAGCGCCGAGCTCGACCAGTCGCTGCTCACCCAGCCGTCCCGCCTGCAGGGCGAGGTGGCCAAGCTGTACACGCAGGCCCGCGCCGCGATCGAGCGCGAGTCGTGCGGCGAGGAGCCCGCGCCGACCGGCGGACGCTTCGCTTCCCACTCGAACGGCGACGCCCGATCGGGCTCCGGCGGCGTCCGCCCCATCACCGCGAGCCAGTCCCGGGCGCTGCACGCCATCGCCTCCAAGCACCACCTCGAGCTCGACGTCGTCTGCGATGAGCGCTTCGGCAAGCGTCACGGCGAGTTGAGCATCCGCGAGGCGTCGGAGCTGATCGACCACCTTAAGAAGGAGGTGGCGTAGCCGTGGTCGTCTGCGAGCACCTGAGCTGGTCGCGTGTCCAGCTCTACCTGCGGTGTCCCCGTGCGTTCCGGTTCCGGTACATCGAGGAGGTGCCGAGCGCGTTCACCTCGTCGGCGCTGGTGCTGGGCTCGGCCGTCCACGACCTCGTGGGCGCGCGCTACGGCAGGGTCATGGCGGGCGAGTCTGTCGAAAGTTCGCCCGATGCGTCCGCCTTCATCGGTGCCTGCTTCGACGAGGCGGACCCCGCCGTGAAGTTCGGCGCCAAGGAGGACCGCGACGGCCTGTGCGAGCTGGGCGGTGCCATGGTCGATGCGCTCACCGACCACGATCTGCTCGGCGACACCTGGTCCGTCGCCGGCGTCGAGGAGCGAGTCGAAGGATCGTTCATCGATGACGCCCCGCCCTTCGTCGGCTACCTCGATCTGCTGCTGGTCGATGACGACGGGCGGATGGGCGTGGTGGACTTCAAGACCACAAGGTCTCGCTGGAGCAACGCCACGGTTCGCGAGAACGCCGGCCAGCTCGTGCTCTACGACGCGCTGCTGGGCGGCGGCACCGCCCACCGCTCGTTCGTGACCGTGACCAAGGCGAAGGCGCCGAAGGTCCAGCAGCT
>CAZSBR010000180.1:0-5174 GCA_964605165.1 uncultured Phycisphaeraceae bacterium | reverse complement strand
TGGCTCGTGCGCTCTGTTCGGGCTCATCGGCGCCTCAGGAGGCCTCGCACTCGCCCTCCTCTCCGCCACCGAGCCCGACCCGGCGACCATCACCGGCGCCTCGGCGGTCGGAGCGGTCGCGGGCATCTGCGTTGGTGCACTGGCAGCGGGTCTGCTCAGCCGGGCTGCCTGCGTGCTGACCTTTGCTGCCGCCACCAGCCTCGCGGCCCTGCTCATCCTCGGACCAAACCAAACACTTCCAGCCGATGTCAGTAGAGGTCAGCAAGCCGTTGCCCAGCTCACGGCCACCGATGCCTCGGTCGCCGAACTCGCGCCGAGTGCTCTCCGCGAGGCGCTCGCAAACCTCGACGTGTTCACGCCTCGCAACACGGACGACTCGTCCGGCACGACTCCACCGCCCATGGGAGCGATGCTGATGGCATCAGCAGCGGGAGCCGGCGCGGGGCTCATGGCCTGCCTCGTTTTCAGCGCGTGGTCTCGCAGGCTCGCTGCAGCCTCCATCGGCGCAGGCGTCGCCACCCTCGCCGTTGCCTGGCTGCTTGCCTCCCGGTCGGAGCTGAGACCAGATGCGATGTGGCTCAGCAGCGGCTGGCTGGTGATCGCGTTCACGCGCTCGCTTGTGCCACGCAAGACGGCTGCGAAGGACAGCTAGCTGCGGACCTCGCAACGTCTCGCGAGAACGAGTCGTCGCAGCGTTCAAGAGCCATCAATCGAGCGCGTCGATGCTGACGGGCTGGAGTTCGTCGGCCCGCGCTGCCAGGTCGTTCAGGCGAGCCTCGGAAAGCGCCTCGATGCGGGCCGATGCCGGCTCGCCCAGACGGGCCGCCTCGAGCGATGAATCGGCAAGCCAGCCGCCGAAGATGGCCAGGAAGACGACGCCGCCGGCAGAGATGATCGCTGCCACCCGTCGCGTGCCGAACGGCACGGTGCGGGCACGGTCCTGCGCCTCGCCGGGCTCCTCGAGCCAGACCGTGGCGACAAGCTTGAGGTAGTAGAACGCCGCGATGGCCGAGTTCAGGCCCAGGATCAGCACCAGCGGGATGCGATCCGCACCGATGCCGCTGGTGAACAGACCGAACTTGCCGATGAAGCCGAGCAACGGCGGCAGGCCCAGCATGCTCAGGCAGCAGAGCACAAATGCCCAGCCCAGCATCGGATGCCGGCGACCCAGGCCCCGCAGATCCTCGACCCGCTCGAGTTCCGACTCGTCCTCGCGGTTCTCAAGACATCCAATCACAGCAAACGCACCGAGGTTCATCACGCTGTAACACAGCAGATAGAACAGCGTCGCCGCGATGCCGTTGTTCACAAACGCCCCATCGCCCGGGCCAGCGATGATGCCCACCAGCATGTAGCCCGAGTGCGCGATCGATGAGTACGCCAGCACGCGCTTGATGCTCCGCTGCATCCACGCCAGCACGTTGCCCACAGTCATCGTCAGCACGGCCATGATCCACAGCACCACGTCCGCTGCGGGCACCAGTGTGCCTCGATCCCCACCCATCGGCAGGCCCGAATCGACGTAGCTCCAGCCCGCCACGGATGTCAGCATCACGAGCGTGATGATGCCCGCGGTCTTGGGCGTGAAGGCAAGGAACGCCGCCAGAGGCGCCGAAGCTCCGTCGTACACATCGGCGGTGTAGAAGTGCATCGGGACCGCAGCAATCTTGAACGACACGCCCACGAGCGCCATCACAAAGCCAATCACCGCGATCGCGTTGGGCTCTGCAGCGAGCACCGCACCGATCTCAACGAGCTTCGTTGAGCCAGTCCCGCCGTAGAGCAGCGCAAAGCCGTAGAGGAACACAGCAGCGCCGAGTGCACCGAGGAAGAAGTACTTGACACTCGACTCCTGCGCACGCGTCCAGCCGCGGACCTCTCCGCCCGAGCGGCTCATCACCACCATGACATACGTCGGGAGGCTTGTGAGCTCCAGCGAGAGGAAGAGCCAGATCAGGTCATCCGCCGAAGCGCACAACATCGCACCCATCAGGCTGAAGAGGAAGAACGCGTAGAACTCTGCCCGCAGCGCCCTCGACGGGTTGTACACCGCGTGGCCCGCCTGAATCATGCGCTCGTAGCGCCGATCCACCGTGCCCGCGACGAGCATCAGCAGCAGGAGACCGATGAAGGCGATCAGCGCCTTGGAGAAGCCGATCAGCCCGGGCATGGGCATGCCGATCTCGGCCGCGTAGTCCGCGTTGGTGTTCACCGCGAGGATGCCCGCCAGCAGCAGCGTGCCGCCGGTCACCAGCGCCGTCATCTTGCGCAGCGCCACAGATGGGCTCAGGCCCATCACCAGCACAAGGCACGTGCCGATGAAGACCGCGATCTCGGGCAGAAGCAGGGGAAGCCGTTCGGTCACCGCACGCCTCCCTCTCGCTCAGTGATACCGGAATCGGCCACACTCGAAACAAAGTCATCCATGGGGGTTGCCACCGAAGTCCGCTCGCTGCTCGCCGCCGCCTCAACAACCGCCACCGTGTCAGCAATGCTCGGCTCGAGCATGTCCATCACCGGCGACGGGTACAGGCCAAGACCAAGGCACAGCACCGCCAGCGGCATGAGCGTCCCGATCTCGCGACCCGTCAGGTCTGCGGGCAGCTCATGCGGATGGTCGTTGTGACCGGCCGGCTCCTTGAGCGGACCAAAGCAGATCTTGCCCGTCAGGAACAACAGGTAGATCGCTGCGACGATCACGCCCGAGCCCGCAAAGAACGCAAACCACGGCCCGAGCACGCCCCACGTCACGCCCGGCAACTCGCGGCCATGCAGACCCCACTGGCCATCGACCGAGCCCGCCTGGAACGTGCCCAGCATGCACAGGAACTCGCTCACAAAGCCATTGAGACCCGGCAGACCCACCGAAGCCATCACGAAGAACACCATGAAGCACGTCCACACTGGCATCTTGGAGGCAAGGCCCCCAAGCTCGTGCATGGAACGCGTGTGATACCGCTCGTACATGAACCCAACCAGCAGGAACAACGCGCCCGTGCTCAGGCCGTGATTGATCATGTACAGCACCGAGCCCTGAAGCCCCGCCATGTTCAGGCTCATCAGCCCGAGCACACAGAAGCCAAGGTGGCTCACCGATGAATACGCCACCAGCTTCTTGATGTCCGTCTGCACCCAGCAGATCAGACCGGCGTACACGATCCCGATGATGCTCAGCGTGGCGATCAGCGGGGCGTACTCGGCCACCGCCTCGGGCACGAAGGGCAGCACGAAGCGATAGATGCCGTAGGTGCCAAGCTTGAGCAGCACGCCCGCAAGGATCACCGAGCCCGCTGTCGGCGCCTCCGTGTGCGCCAGCGGCAGCCACGTGTGGAACGGGAACAAAGGCACCTTGACCGCAAAGCCCGCGAGCATCGCCGCCATCACCCAGCCCTGCTGCGTGATCGACATCTCCCGCGCCGACTCGGCAAGCACCGGGATCTGAAGCGACCACGCGCCCGTGAGCTGAGCACTGAACCAGACGACATACACCAGGCCCGCCAGGGCAATCAGCGAGCCCGTGAACGTGTACAGGAAGAACTTCGTGCCCGCCGCCTTGCGGTTGGTCGAGCCAAAGCGGCTGATCAGGATGTACATCGGCACGAGCGTGAACTCAAAGCAGATGTAGAAGACCATCAGGTCGCGGGCAGCAAACACACCCACCATCGCGGCCTGCAAGCCCAGCAACCAGCCAAAGAACGTCCGCTGATCCTGCTTGATCGCAGTCCACGAGCCCAGCACGCACAGCGGGCCGAGCAGACAGCTCAGCAGAATCATCAAGAGTGACACGGAGTCAACACCGAGCGAAAGCTCGATGCCCAGCGCCGGCAGCCAGTCCAGCGCGAGGGCAAGCTGGTCCGTGCCGGCGCCCGCGTCGACATCAAACTGCCGCCACGCCACCAGCCCGAGAAGCACACTCACGAATGAACCGAGCAGCGCGACAGAGCGTGCGTGCTCAGCGGGCCGAACCGCGATCAGCGCAACAAACACGAGTGGCGCGATCATCAGAGCGAGCAGGATCACGAACCACCCCCCGTCGCGATGATCACGAGCCACACCGTCACGACAAGCCCCGCGATGCCCGCAGCCATGCCCGCGGCGTAGCCCTGCAGAAGACCGCTCTGGGTTGGCCTGATCAGCGAAGCGATGAACTTCGGCAGGCCGCCCACGAGATTCACCAGCCCATCGATCAACAGCTTGTCGATCAGATGGAACACATGGCTGAGCGCTCTCAGAGGCTTGACGATCAACGCCCCGTAGATCTCATCGAAGTACCACTTGTCCCGCGCATACCTCGGCAGAGGCATCATCGCGTCGGCGAGGCCATCTGCCCGGCTCGTCGCTGCCTTCGTCCGGCTGCCGATGAAGAGTCCGCCGATGCCCTTCGGTCCGTGCAGGAACGCTGCGGTCAGAATGCCAATCAGGCCCACCACCGCCGAGACGTAGTACATGATCTTGTGCGGGTCCTGTCCGAACAGCGTGCCGTGCGCCTCGGCGTGTGCCTTGCCGTGCGCACCGCCGTGCTCGCCCGAATCTCCAGCGGGCAACGGGTCATCCACGCGCATGCCCACGTTGGCCGACTCCAGGAACGCAGCGGTGCCAGCGGGGGTGTACGCGGTGCTCTCCTTGACGAGACCGCCGACCCAGCCCTTGTCTTCACCCACGAAGTACAGGCCCGCAGCAGCGATCGAGCCGACCGTCAGCACGAGCAGCACAAAGTTGATCGCCCAGCCCGGTGCGTGCGGGTGGAAGCCGTGGTGGTGATCATCGCCGTGCTCACCCACGTCATGCGCATGCTCTTCGCTGTGCGCTCCACCATCGTGCGCTTCATCGTGGTCGTGCACTTCATCGCCCGGCTCGGCGTGCTTGGGGCCGAGGAACACGCGGAAGAACACCCGGAACGTGTAATACGCCGTCATGCCGGCGGTCGCCAAGAGCACCCAGCCGAGGATGCCGTAGCCCGGCCCCTGCGTGACAAACGCCTCCGCAAGGATGATGTCCTTGCTGAAGTAGCCGGCTGTAAAGGGGAAGCCCGCCAGGTTCAGACACCCGACAAACATCGCCAGCCCGACGATGCCCCAGCCCTTCATGAAGGCCACGCCCGACAGCTTGCGGAGGTCAAGCTGGCCCGCAAAGCCGTGCATCACCGCGCCGCATGCAAGGAACAGCGTCGCCTT
>CAZSBR010000179.1:2605-5239 GCA_964605165.1 uncultured Phycisphaeraceae bacterium | reverse complement strand
CGTCGTCAACACCATCATTGCAAACACCGGCGGCCACGCCATCGAAGAACACGCGCAGAACGCCAACACCCACACGCGAAAGGCCAACCTCTTCTTCGGCAACTCCAGCAGCGCACTCGGCCCCAACATCGGCCGCGCCCTCGCCTCCGGCGAGATCGAGAAAGACCCCGCTTTCAACGGCCACAAGGACTTCACGCTTTCGGCTAAGTCGCCCGCCATCGATGCCGGGGCAGACCCGGGCAGCGCCGTCGCATCCATCGACATGGCCGGTGTGCGCCGCCCCTTCGCCGACGCATGGGATATCGGCGCCTACGAGCACGGCGACATCGTCGTTGCTGCGGATCTGCCCTACGCAACGACCTTCGATCCGGTGGTCGGCCCGGAATGGTCCGACCAGCGGCGCAACGTCGGCCGCTACCTCGGAGGCGTGCATGGCCAGTTCATGGGCGTGCCCTCCAACCGCGAATCATCCACGCTCCATGTCCGCACCGAACCGGGCACCACCTACGAGGTCGAGTTCGATCTCATCATCACCGGCACGTGGGACATCGGTGGCAGCCTTCGGGATCGACTCTTTGTTGAAGCAGATGGCGCTGCGATCTTCGAACACACCTTCGATCGATCAGGTCAAGGCCGCGGCAGCTACAAGTACCGCGCCACACTCACCGGTCAGAACATCGACGGCGTTGGCTCAGTCGACGTCCAGCACGCCGGCCTCAGGGCGACATTCACTGCCGGTGGCGAGATCACCGCACTCACCTTCCGCTCATTGACAACCGGACGCGATGAACTCTTCAGCATCGACAACGTCGAGGTCAGGCCAGCAGGCAGAAGCGACGGCCTCGTCGCCCACTGGACCTTCGATGAATCCACAGGCTCGGTCTTCGAAGACCACACAAGCCGCGACAATGACCTGACCATCGTCGGCGCAAAGACGCCTGGCGAGGCCGGCCTGTTCGGAAGCGCTGTGGCATCGGGCCAGACCTCCGGCCAGCAAAGCCAGTTCTCCTGGTTCCGCGGCCTCAGCTACGCCATCTCAGATGGCAACACCGAACTGAGCCTCCCCCGCGGCTTCACCCAGGCCGCCTGGGTCAAGAGCAGCACACCCACGTGGCCCGCCTTGTACCTGCCCGTCTATGCAGCCAATTCATACATCTACCTGCTGCCCAACTCCAACCAACTCATGGCCTACTTCATCGATGACCGACGCCGAGCGCATACCCAAACCGTCACGCTCGACACCATCGACCTCACCGACTGGAACCACCTCGCCACACGCTGGGACCCGATGACCCAGCAACTCACCATCTGGGTCAATGGCGAGCAAGTCGCCACCAGGGCCATCACGGGTCGCAACCTCTACGGCGTGCCATCCGTCGCCTACGCAGCCCTTGCGTTGATGACCTCGCGCGAAAGCGCTCACATGCTGCAGGATGAAACCCGCGTCTATGACCGCCCCCTCTCGGACGACGAGATGCGAGCACTCGCAGAACGTCCCGGTAGATTCACGGACGTCTCGCTGGATGCAGGCTTTGCTGTCACCACCACCGGTCACTGGCACGACCCCGGCAGCGTGCTCTTTGCTGATGTCAACAGCGATGGCCTGACCGATGCGCTGCTGACCGGGGCCTCAACGCCACAGCTCATGATCAACCTCGATGGCTCCACATTCGCAGCCCGTCCGCTGGGCCCCAACCATCTGACCGATCAGGCGGCCTTCTTCGATGCAGACCACGATGGCGATCTCGACCTCTTCGCGGTTCGAGTCAACGGCAAGCAGAACGAACGCACACTCATCAATGTTGGCAGCGGCCTCTTCAAGCACGACGCCTCCACCGACATGACCGGCCCAAGCAACAACGAAGGCATGGCCCTCGCCGATCTCAACGGCGATGGCTGGTGCGATGCATTCCTCTTCAGCGAGAACGGCAACTGGATCGCAACACACGCCGGCGGTGATGAACCCGCACTCAACACGCAGCCCGTCCGCGACCTCGCCCTCGGCCTCAACAACGGCGGTGACGCCGGCAACGGCAGCTTCGTCGCCAGCGGCGACGTCAACAATGACGGAACGCTCGACTTCTACTACGCACTCGGCCGCGGCAGGCTCTTCGTCTCAACCACCGACGGCGCGTTCGACTCCGACCCCAGAGGCATCAGCATCTACACCTCCAACACCTACAAGGCAGGCGCCGAGTTCGCCGACTACGACAACGATGGCGACCTCGACCTCTTCATCGCAGACAGCCGAGCCACCGAGTCTTCCACACTCTGGCGCAACGATGGCGGACGCTTCATCAACGTCACGGCCAGTGCCGGCATTGAAGTCCGTGGCGCATTCCGCTCGGGCACCTTCGGCGATGTCGACAACGATGGCGACCTCGACCTCTACCTCGTCTCGGCCACCGACGAGCCCAGCCGCATGTTCCTCAACAATGGCGATGGCACCTTCACCCTTGAGCCGCGCGATGCGCCCCTCAACCTCACGGCCCTCGATGCCCTGTTCACCGATCTCGATAACGATGGCGATCTCGACCTCGCCGTCTCCAGGGCCGCTGCTCCCGCCTCCCTGCTCATGAACACCGCCGATGAGGGCCACCCGCTCCGCGTCCGCTTCGTCGGCTCCGGCTCGCG
>CAZSBR010000179.1:0-2505 GCA_964605165.1 uncultured Phycisphaeraceae bacterium | reverse complement strand
GGCCTCCTGACCATCCGCGAGGACGAGATCGACCAGAGCGTGCGTGTCATCCGCTGGCAGGAAGTCAGCGCAGCGGGCGAGTGACCCCCAAGCCCTCGCGAAGCGGCTGAGCGCATCAACCGGCGCACAACGCTCCGGTATGCTCCTTTCGATGCCACACTCGATCGCCCGCCACGCGCTCTTCTCCATCGCCCTCACCTCGGCATTCGCCCTGCTCTCGGCGTGTGAGGAAGCCGCGCAGCCTGTGCTGGGCGATGCCTCCGACGCAGCGCAGCCCGAGGCCGCCAACGACGATCCCGCCCCGCAGCAACCCGCGGGCAAGTTCGCCACACTCGACGAGCCCGCGCTTGAAGTCGTCTGGCTGGCGGGCGAGGCACCCGGAGGCTCGGTCTACAACGGCTCGATGCCCAAGACCGAGGCCGCCTTCGATGCCCTCGCCTCACTCGGCGTCCGCACGATCATCTCCGTCGATGGTGCCGCACCCAACGTTGATGCTGCCACCACCCGCGGCATGCGGTACGTCCACCTGCCGCTGGGCTACGACGCCGTCGAAGCAGAGGACCGCCTGCAACTCGCAGCAGCGATCCGAGACCTGCCAGGCCCCTTCTACATCCACTGCCACCACGGCAAGCACCGCAGCCCAGCCGCCGTCGCTGCCGCCATGTGCACACTCGGGGCCATCTCCAACGAAGAGGGACACGCCATGCTCACCTTCGCGGGCACGAGCGAGTCCTACCCCGGCCTCTGGCGCGACGTTGCCGCCAGCACGCCCGCCGAGGCCGCCGATCTCGACGCCGTCGATCTGGCCGCCCTGCCCTCCCACGCCCAGATCAGCGACTTCGCCCAGGCCATGGTCGCCATGGACCACACCTTCGAGAACCTCAAGCACCTTGCACGCAACGACTGGCGCGTGCCCGATGACCACCCGGACCTCGTGCCCGCCTCCGAAGCCGCGCAGATGACCGAACTCTTCCGTGCCCTCGAGTCGATCGACCACGAAGAAGCGCAAGAAATGCGAGCCCTTCTTCCCACCTCGCTCGTCGCCTCCAATCAGCTTGAGCAGGCGCTGGCCGAAGGTCGACAAGACGCTGCCACTGCTGCCTTTATAGAACTCCGCAACGCCTGCAAGGCCTGCCACGAGCAGCACCGCAACGAGTAAACAACGCGCTCGACACCCCGGCGTTGAAAGCATCTCGCCGCGTTGTTGCTGGTGAAACACCTAATCGTGCTGCATCTTTCCCATGACCTGCGGCCGCTTCGCCGCAGCAACGCTCTGCGCACAGCCCAGGCATCAGAGGGATCAAGACCATGCACCGCGCCGCTTCCGTCATTGCTGTCGCTGCCACTGCCGTGTCGTCCGTGCACGCCACGCCCGACTTCGTCGCCGTCAGCAACGCCAACTTCCCCATCGACACGCTCGTCGGCTTCGACTCCGCCGACCCCTCCAAGGCCGACCACGCAAGCCCGCTCGCCAGCCTCTCGGGCCCCTTCACCCGCGGCCTCGCCCTCACCGACTTCGACACCGGTTGGTACATCCGCACCAACGTCATCGACCCGGCAAACGACAGCGCCGGCCTCTACCGCCTCTCGGCAGGCACCTCCACCCTCGTCGCCGCCCAGCCCTTCGACCTCTCCAACGAAACCGGCGGCCTCGACTTCACCGCCGACGGCTCCGCCCTCTGGGCCGTCATCGATCCGGGCGACCCAGCGGGCGATGACGATGAGCTCTACCGCATCGACTTCGACGGCACGTACACCAAGATCGGCGAAATCGCCATCGCTGGCGCCACCGGCTCCCTCCGCATCTCGGGCATCGCCACCGATCCCGCCACGGGCGACATCATCGCCATCGATGGCCTCCGCGATCAGCTCTACCGCATCAACCCCGCCACCGCGCAGGGCACCATCATCGGCAGCCTCGGCATCAACTTCAGCAACCTCACCAGCGGCATGGACTTCTCCAGCGATGGCCGCCTCTTCGCCGCCAACAACACCCAGGGCGGAGCCATGCTCTACGAGCTCGACCTCGCCTCGGGCTACGTCATCGCCTCCATGGGCCAGTTCAACTTCGGCGTCTCGTCCATCAGCGCTGTGCCCTCACCCTCGGTAGCCGGGGGGCTCGTCGTCGGGGCTCTCCTCATGAACCGCCGCCGCAGGAACTGACGCCTCACCCGCGTCCTGCCGGGCCTCCCGCCGCCACGCCGACCCGCACTCCGGGCACACGCGGCAGCCATCGGCCTCCTCATCAAGCCCAGCCAAGCTGAACGCACAGCAGGGGCACCGCTCCGCTGCGATCACCTTGCCGACGTAGCTCTCACCGATCGCTACCCACCACAAGTGCCTTATGGGCCACCAGCTCACGAGGTACGCCGCGATGATCCCGGGCCCGATCAGCCAAGGCGGTGCGCCCGCATCCCACAACAGCATCACGACCGCGCCCGCCAGCGGCAGGTAGAACGCCAAGAGCGCGATGAACGTCCAGTGCAGTTCGCCCCGCGCAAACGA
>CAZSBR010000178.1:0-5353 GCA_964605165.1 uncultured Phycisphaeraceae bacterium | reverse complement strand
GCCGGTGTCATCCTTGAGAACACGGGGCTCCTGGGCGGATTCGGCGCCGTTGGCGATGGCTCGCTCGTAGGCCTTGGTGGCATCGAAGACGGTGAAGGCGACATCCTTCACGCCATCGCCGTAGAGCTTGATTTCCTCGGCGGCGGGGTGCTCGGTGTTGAGCGGCGTGGTGAGCATGAGACGGATGTTGCCCTGGGTGAGCAGGTAGTCCGCCTCATCGCGGCTGCCGGTGGTGAGGTCGGCGACCTGGGAGATGTTGAAGCCGAAGGTGTGGGCGTAGAAGTAGGCGGCCTGCTTGGCGTTGCCGACGTAGAAGCGGACGTGATCGACATCGATCAGGCTCAGCGGGTCGGTAGAGACAGCGCTTGCGCCCCCGGTGTTGGTCTGCGCGGTGGTCATGATTTCGTCACTCCAAAGCTTGGGCGGTTGAGATTGAGACGGAGCCCAGGTCCGTAGAGAACAGTATACGCAGCCCGGCAAAAGACTCTCGATGAGCGTCTTTGGTGTTTAGGCTCTGTGCGGGTGATGCGTGCAGGAGCCGTCGTGACGCCTGATCTGGTGATATCCTCAGCGGAACTGGTTGAGGGCCGCAGCGGGTTGCTGCGGCCATGAGCGGGGCACGACGCCCCAACGCGGGATTCCGGGCTGGGCCCGCGCGACATCCAAACCCCTTCGGGGTCGGCAGTCATTTGTTGATCCCGAGCAGGGCCGGTGCAGATGCGCACGGCTCGGGGCATCACGGACGAACGCATGGCACTCGACGCGGTTGATTCAGAAGCACAAGCGTCCATGGCGATACAGCATTCCTGGTTTGACAGTCAGCAGTCGGCAACGGGCGAGCGCGCGCGCTGGGCATGCTGCACGCTGCTGCGACGTCTGACCGGCGGCATCGCCGATCGGCCGGGCGTCAAGGCTTGGCTGGGCGTGCATGACGGTGACCAGACGAGCCACGTCATCTACCGCTTTGAAGCGCTGGCCGACGGTGCACGCGAGCACATCACCGAACTGGCTGGCATGGCGCATACCCACCTGCTGGAGATCGAGACGTTCGATGTCGATGAGCGGGGCAGGCTGCGCGTGCGGACGGTGTACACGGGCAATCAGCAGCAGTGGATTCGTCTGGCGGATGTGCTCAAGGCCAAGGGTGGCCAGATGCCGCCCGCGGAGGCCGAGCGTGCGATCCAGCACTTGCTCGAGGCGTGCGCGCACGCGCATGCTCGCGGGTGTGCGCACGGCGAACTGACGCTCGACCGCGTGCTCGTTGACCGGCGCGGCTGCGTGCTGATCGAGCTCTACGGCTTTGACCGCGCGGTAGCGGGGCTCTTTGGCACGAGCAGCGAACTGCGCCGAGATGAACTGCGTTCCGTCGCTGCCATCGCCTACACGCTGCTGACGGGCCTGGAGCCCGCCGAGCCCATGATCGCAGCGGGCCACCTGGTCAAGCGGTTGCCGCCGGCGTGGGATGCATGGCTTGAGCGTGGGCTGAGCGCGATCGATGGCTTTGATTCGGCCCGCGAGGCAATCGATGCCCTGCCCTCACGCCAGCCCGAGGTCTCGACGCCCTCGGTGCATGTGGTTCGCCGCGTGCTGAGGTCGATTGGGTCGACGCCGCCGCGGTGAGCCCTTAGCCATCTGCATCGGGTGGTGCGATGGTCGCTGCTCGATCCAGCAGAGCGCGGGCCTCTGGTGAATTCTGTGCCCATGAGCGAGCGTTGATGAGTTCCACAGCTTTCTGTGCTGCGCGCACGGCCGCGGGCCTTTGATCCGCGCGCATGCGAGCCTCGGCGAGCAGCACGAGCGCTTCTGCTTGAGCCAGCGACGTCGTCTGCCTTGCCTCGATGTTCGCAAGCATGGCGATCTTGCGCGATGGATCGGCGGCTGAGCCCGCAAGCCTCACGATCAACGCTGTGGGCAGCCGCGCGGACAGGTCGGCGAGCGGGGCGAGGGCGGCATCGGGCTCCAGCGCGGGCAGAGCAAGCAGGGCTGCGACGGCCTCCTGCGGCGGCAGTGACATCGCGGCGACTGCTGCCGCCTCGGTGAGTTCTGAATCCTGATTCACGCGCTCGAGAATGAAGTCTCGCCAGAAGCGCGATGTTGCCATCGCCATGGCGGCTCGACGCCGAACGACGGGATCGCTGTGCGTGGCCATGGATCGGAGTCGGCCCTCATCTCTGGGTTCTCCGATCCGAACCATCAGACGGCACATGGCGGGCGTGAGGGCGGCATCTTCGGTCATGCGGAGCGACCGCAGCACGGTGGAAGCCTCCGCGGGCTCGAGGTCGTTGGACCCGGTCAGCATCTCTGCCAGTGCTCGTGCTGCGGCGGGGTGCATCGGGGCGGCGGGATCGATCCACCGGATGATCTGGGGCGCGGAGAGGCGGTCGGGCCAGCGGCTGGCGACTGTGAGCAGGACCTGTGCAACAGCGGGGTCCTGCTCGGCGGCCAAGGCGTCAAAGACTGCATCGGCCGCGAGTTCCGAAGCGTCGAGGTCCGCCCATCGTGCTGCGGCCGAGCGAATGTCGTTGCTGGGGTGCTGAAGCAGTCGCAGGACGGTGGCGGCTGCCTCGGGCCCGAGGGAACGCCCGCCGGTCTGCTGACGCAGCGCAAGATCCAGAGCGCTGCGCACGACGTAGGGTGATGGATCTTCGAGCAGCGAGGCGATGAGGTCGGGGCGGTCCTCCTCGGCGGTGGCAAGGTAGAGCCGGCGGACCATGCGATCGAGATCTTCCGCGACATCGAGGACGGTCGGGTCGGTCGGCCCCGAGGCAGGCTCCGCGGCCGAGAGGGCGGCTCCGGGATTGATGGCTGTGGCAGCCTGCTGACCGTGCGACAGGCTGTTGACGGAGAAAATGGCCGTGAGCACCACGATCGAGAGCAGGCGGGTGAGGCTGTTCGAGCCGCGGCCGGTGTGTCCGGAGGGCATGCCTGGCTGGCAGAAGCCTTGGGGCGGCGATCCCGGCCCTGCCGGGTCTCTCGGGAGGCTGGTTTCACCTTGTTCGGGCGCGTGGTGGTGGGGCATGGGGCGTGTGATGACCAAGAGTGCAGGGGGGGCTGGCGGGCCCATTTGCCCATCGTAGTGACGGATTTGCAAGGCGAAGCGCAGATTCCCTACCATGAGGGCGAACTCCCCGGCTGGCAGCGCAGAAGGACTGAACCATGAACGAGTGGTTCGAGGCCGAACAACACGCCGAGCGTGCCCACGAGTACTTCGAGGCGGGCCGCCTTGACGAAGCCGAGCATGAACTGCGCGCTGCGCTGTCGAGCCAGCCCGATCAAGCGGAGTGGCTGTTCAACCTGGGCCTGACCCTCGAAGCCAGCGGGCGGTACGCGCAGGCGGTCGAGACGTTTGAGCGGGTGGTCGAACTGCAGGACGAGGCACCTGCCGCAATGCTGATGATGGGTGCGTGCCTGATGCGCATGGACGATGCGGCGGGCGCGCTCACGTGGCTCGAGCGAGCCGCCGATAGTAAGCCGGGCGACGCCGAGGTGTATGTCTACATGGTCGAGGCGCTGACCCGTCTTGGCCGCCACGACGACGCGGAACTGGCTTTCTATCTGGGCCAGCAGCTTGAAGAGGACCGCGCCGATCTCTACGTCGCTCTGGCGGATTCGCTGTTGGACCGCGGTCTGCACGAGCGGGCGGTGTGGTGTCTGCGCGAGGCTGCGAGGCTGGACCCGGGGCTTGCCAAGATCAACGCGCGTCTCGCTGAGGCATACGCGATCACGGGCAGGCTCGAGCGTGCCCGGCAGCTCTATCTCGCGGAGCTTCGGCAGGATCCGGGCGATGTCGATGTGCTGCTGGATCTCGGTGACTTGCTGGTGGACATGCACCGGTTTGATGAGGCGGGCGAGAAATACCGCCGTGTGCTGGAACTCGAGCCGCATCATGTGGGCGCGCACGAGGCGCTGGGTGAACTCGCGGTGCGTCTGGGCCAGACGGACCAGGCGGTTCGGTCGTTTGACGTCGTGCTGCGGCTGGACAGCGAGCACGACGGAGCACGAACGAGGCTTGCGCAGATTCTGCTGGAGCGCAATGCACCGGGTGATGTGCAGCGTGCGCGCACGCTGTTGCTCTCGGAGTTGTCTGCGCGTCGGTCCGCTCGACGCCGCGACGACAAGCCGGCCGGGCAAGACGGTGCGGACAGCGAGCCCGCGGACGATGCCCGTGGCACAGAAGCGGATTCGGGCGAGCGTGCGCTGGAGCTTGGGCGGCTCTTGATCAATGCGGGCCAGCATGAGGTGGCGACGTCCGTGCTCGAAGAGGCGGCCAAGCGTCGGCCCCGCGATCCCGAGGCGATTCACGCGTTGAGTGTGGCGTGCCTTCGCTCGGGCAATCTCGGCGAAGGTGCGGAGCTTGCGCGCCAGGTCGTGGTGCTCTCGCCTTCACACTTTGCAGCGATGTACAACCTTGCCCTTGCATCCATGGAGCAGTGCGACTGGCTGCGGGCGTGGTACTGGGTTCGGCGAGCGCGGCGACTCGACGCGGATGAAACGGGGCTTCGCCGGCTGAGGCTCAAGCTTCAACTCCGCTGGCTCGGCGAGATCTTCGCCTGGATGGGCCGGCATGTCGGCCGTGGCGTTCGGCGCCTGGTTGCCATGTTTGGCAGGCCTACGCGCCCGGCTTGGATCGACCGTTCGTAGACACTGCCCATTGAGCCGGCGTGGTCGGTGGAGGCCATACGGCCGGCTTGCGTGCGCATCGGTGGAGGGGTTTATCTCCGCGAGCGAGGTTGCTTGCGCACCTTGGGTGAGCCCGACTTGTTCTTGCGTTTGCGCTTGCCGCCTGTGGCTGCGCCGCCAGTGCTGCCGCCGGTGATCGCATCGAGTTCGGACCTCTTGAGCATGATGGCGCCCTGCACGCCCAGCGAGCGTTGCTGCGTCCTGTGCTCTTCAAGGGCACGGAGTTGGTCTCGCATCTGTGCTGCACGTTCAAACTGCAGGGACTGGGCTGCTTCGAGCATGTCTGCTTCGAGTTGCACCATGAAGCTGTTGAGTTCGATGGGTGGCTCGGTATCCGCGACGGCCGAGCGTGCAGCACGGCCGGCCTTGAGCTGCTCTTCGATCCCTCGGCGGATCTCTTTGCGGATCGTGGTGGGCACGATTCCGTGCTCTTGGTTGTAGGCGATCTGCTTCGCGCGGCGTCGCTGGGTTTCGTCGATGGCATCGCGCATCGCCGAGGTGATCTGATCGGCGTACATGATGACCTCGGAGTCGGCGTTGCGGGCAGCGCGGCCCATGGTCTGGATCAGGCTTGTCGCGCTGCGGAGGTAGCCCTCCTTGTCCGCGTCGAGGATGGCAACGAGGCCAACCTCGGGGAGGTCGAGGCCTTCTCGGAGGAGGTTGACGCCCACGA
>CAZSBR010000177.1:0-5371 GCA_964605165.1 uncultured Phycisphaeraceae bacterium | reverse complement strand
CCTACGCAAGCGTGCCGCAGTGGTTCGCACAGGACCAGGCCCAGTCCGAAACCGCTGCGCTCTCGGTCCACATCATCCACGGCTTTCGCATGCCGCTGTTCTTCCTGCTCAGCGGCTATTTCACCGCCATGCTGCTCGCAAGACGCGGCACGGGTGGCCTGCTCGCACACCGGGCCAAGCGCATTCTGCTGCCGTTGATCATCGGCACGCTGACCATCGTGCCCGCCACGTGGGGCATTGTCTTCGGCGCCGAGACCATCAAGGCGGTCTTCAGCCCGCCGGCCGCTGCGCCCACGGGAGAAGCCACCAGCCTCTGGGATGCAGCCGCCCGCGGCTCAGCCGCCGACGTGAACACCTTCCTCTCGGCGGGCATCTCGCCCGATGAGCCCGACCCGATGCTGCGAACAGTCCCGCTTGCATGGGCCGCTGCGCACAACAACCAGGACGCCGCCAGAGCGCTGCTCGATGCGGGCGCCGATCTTGACGCCCGCAACGGCGATGGCTCCACACCCCTGCACACCGCTGCGTTCTTCGGCCGGGCCGAGATCGCACGATTGCTGCTCGATGCGGGCGCTGACCCGCAAGCAGAGACCTTCAGCGGCGAGACGCCGATGGAATCGACTACGCACGGCCCGGAGGCTGTGAACTTCATAGCGGGCCTGCTGCAAGTCGAGGGCGACTTCGTCGAAGTCAGCACGGGCCGAGAGCGAGTACGCACCATGCTCCTCGAGCAGGGCGCCGACGAAGGCCCCTCACCCCTCGAGCAGATCCTCCGCGCTGCGCTGCAGTTCCCCCTGTTCTTCCACCTGTGGTTCTTGTGGTTCCTCTGCTGGCTCGTCGTCGCCCTGATCGTCTGCGCGTTCATCGGCCGCACGACGGGGCTTAGCCAGCGGCTCGGACCCTGGCTGAGCAGCGGGTGGCTGGCCAGCCCGATTGGTCTTGCGCTGGCGGTGGCGCTGACGTGCCTGCCTCAGTTCTTCATGCGAAGCCACGGCGAGATCTCTGGCTTTGGCCCCGACACCTCCGCGGGCCTGCTGCCATCGCCGCACGTGCTTGTGTACTACGCCGTGTTCTTCGGCTTCGGCGCCCTGCTGCACAGCGTGGCCGGGGGCATCGACCGCATCGGCCGCACATGGTGGGCGTGGCTCTTGCTGGCCATCGCGGTCTTGGTGCCGGCGCTGGGCCTTGGCCTCCATGCCCCATGGGCGCATGAAGCCGTGGAGAGCGCTCGCCTGCGGCATGCGGCCATCATCGTGCTCGAGCCGCTCTTCACGTGGACGATGTCGATCGCGCTGCTGGGCCTCTTTCGCGTGCTGCTCAGCGGCGAGCGCTTCTGGGTGCGTTACATGAGCGATGCCTCCTACTGGCTGTACATCACCCACCTGCCGTTGATCATTCTGGGCCAGTACATGCTCCTGGCGGTGGACCTGCCGTGGTCTGTCGAGATCGCGCTGCTGGTGGTCGTGCCGACAGCGTTGCTGCTCGGGTGCTACCAGTTGTTCGTGCGGTATACCCCCATTGGCACGATGCTCAACGGGCCACGAAAGCGACGCGAACGACTTTCGGCCAAGCCGACGGCGCCAAGGACCGATACCTTGCGCTCATGACCGACACGCGCTCCTTGCGGGAGAAGATCTGCCACATCATCTTCGAGTCCGACACGCCCGCAGCCAAGGCGTTCGACATCGTGCTGATCGTCGCGATCCTCGCCTCGGTGGCGGTCGTCGTCCTGAGCACGCTGCCCCACGCCTACGCCGCGCCCTACAGAAGTGTCTACTTCGGGCTCGAGTGGGCCTTCACGATCCTCTTCACGATCGAGTACCTCACCCGCCTCGCGGTGGCGCCTCGCCCGCTGCGCTACGCGCTGAGCTTCTTTGGCATCGTGGACCTGCTGAGCATCCTGCCCGCCTTCATCGGGCTGCTGCTGCCCGGAACAGAACGTCTGCTCATCGTCCGCACGCTCCGCGTGCTGCGCGTCTTTCGCATTCTCAAGCTCACACGCTACCTCCAGGAGGCCCAGGCCCTGCGCCTGGCGCTCTGGCACAGCAGGCACAAGATCGCCGTCTTCCTGACCGCGGTCGTCATCATCGTGCTCATCGCAAGCTCGCTCATGTATCTGATCGAGGGCTCGATCGATCCCGACACAGGCCAGATCAGGAACGAGAAGTTCAGCTCCATCCCAAGCGCGATGTACTGGACGGTCATCACCATGACCACCGTGGGCTACGGCGATGTCATCCCTGTGACCACCACGGGCAAGTTCCTCACGATGGTCCTCGTGCTCATCGGTTATTCACTCATCATCGTGCCCACGGGCATCCTCTCGGCGGAGATCACCACCAAGCGGCACACGCGCCACACCGCGGAACACGCCGGCCGCTCATGCCCCGGCTGCGGCAGGTCTGTCCGCGAAGCCGATGCCAACTTCTGCCATGCCTGCGGCGAACGGCTCAGCGACGCGTGAACCAAGACGAGATCTAGCGGCGATCGCCCGCCATGTCGGCAGGCTCCTCCCACCGCACGAATGCCTCGATGTACCCAGGATCGGCGCCCGTCACGCGGCCATCGCCATCGATGTCCGCTGCGCTCATGGCTGCGGCTCGCACGTCGTCCGTGTCCACCACGCCCTCGCCCGTCAGATCAAACACCTCGCCAAACGTCGGCCTTGACAGCGCCACGGGCTGCGCGAGCAGATCGAGATCCGAGATGGTCGCAAAGCCGATCGTCCCGCCCACATCTGCTCTCAGCCGCACACCGCTGGCCAGCACCGGCACTGGCAGCGCGTAGTCAATCAACTCATACACCACATACGGCTGCTGGATGACCGAGGGCATCAGCCCGGGCTGCACGACCCACTGGCCGTTGATCAGAAGCGACCACTCGATGTTCTCAAGCCAGCCTCCGTCGTTGCCGGGCGTGCGCGCGCCCGTGCCCTCGATGAGCCGAATCACCGCTGCCTCCACAGGCTGCTGATACACGATCTCGAGCACAAGCTCATCGCCCGGCCCAAGCGACCCTCGCTCGGTGCTGAAGGCCCGCTCTTCGCTCCTGGGCTCGAAGACCGTGCGCCCCGCGTTGCTCGCGTCATAGCCATTGGCCACCACCGAGCTATCGCCTGTCGAGAAGCCAAGCGTGGGACTCGGCGTGCCCGCGTTGTCCGTCACGATCGGCGCGCGCCCAGCTTCGTGCTCCCGCGCGTTGGCGCTCTGCTGAGCCCGCTGCTCAGAGGGCGAGGCCAACACAGGATCCATCACGATCCTCGGCGGCAAGAGCCACCGCCCGCCGCTGACATCGTCTTCGACCAGCCCCCCCGCTGCGATGATCTCCTGCCGCGTCAGCGCCGCTGTGCGCTCGGCCATGAGCGCAAACCTGTCCTGCGCATCCGGATCTGCTGGCAGGTAATCAATGAGGTTGTCGCGCGTGACGCTCCACCGGTACCGATCGCTCAAGACCGGTGCGCCCGGGTCATACGCGCTGATCTGCGCCTGCACCTCAGCCGTGCCGAGCAGCAGACCAACGAGCCCGCCCATCGTCGCTGTGCCGTTGTCCGAGTCCCAGCCGCTGAGGGTTCCGATCTGCAGCGTGCGCACCACGTTGCCCTCGCCATAGAGCAGCGCAATCAGCCCCCCGGCGAGGTTCACGGTCGATTCAAACCAGGTCCGGTAGTTGTACCCATTGGCAAAGTCGTTGGTCTGAAAGACATCGGCGACGAGGTCCCGCGTGCGCTCCCAGTCGTTCACATCCGGATTGGCGAGATAATCGGTGAGCACAAGGTCGATCAGGTCCGCCGCGACGCTCGTATCGGGAATGAAGGCCCGCGCCTGCTCGACCATCCAGATGATCTGCTCTCGTCTCGGGAGGTCTTGGGGAACGACAAAGGCAAGGCTGTAGAGCGCGACGTGGAACTGCGCTGCGTGCATCGCGTGGCCACGAGCAGTGACCTGAATCGGCAGGTCCGCGATCTCGAGCGCACGCACGGGCATGCCCGGCGCAAAGACGCCGAAGAACTCGGTCGTGAGTTGGGCATCGATGTCGAGCCCGAACTGGTTGGCCGAGCCCACCGAGGTCGATGGCGGCAGCGTGCCGATCTCCATGAGGTCCCGCGCCCGGTCGTTGGAGACGAAGATCCGACGATTGATGTGCGCGATCCACGCATCGGCGATCTCGCCCGGCGTGAAGTCCAGCCGGCCAAGCTGGCTTGCAAGGTGCAGGTAGACGTACTCGATGTCCGTGTCGTCGTCGGCCCGCCAGGGGTTCTGAAACACCAGGTCGTACGGCGGGGTGCCCGCGGTCTGCCAGTCCGCATCCGTGTAGAAGGGCGGCTGGCGACGCACACCCTCGGTCCGCAGGCCCGTCCAGTTCGCGAGCACCTGCGTGCGCCACATCGCCGAGACGCGGTCGCGGTAGTCCATCTCATCGATCAGCCGGGGTGACTGGGCATGCACCTCGCCCGCGAGCGAGACCACCGCAGCGACCAGGACCGGGACCAGGACCAGAACCGGGACCGCCAACCCGGGGCTTTGCCCAGACCGGGCTTGCCCGGCGAAGCGTGCCCGGGCGACGCGTGCCCACGAACAGATGGCCATGGCAGAGCTTCCTTCCTTGCTGCGAGCGAGCGGCTGGGGTGCACCAGCATCGGCTTGGCAGCCCTCTCACGATATTGGAGGTGCCCCGGGACACCAGAGCCAACCCGGAAAATCGCGCAGTTTCTGCCCGCCCCTTCGCCGCCGGTGCTCACCACATCTGAACTTGCCCGGGCGCGTGAACGTACCCCGCCGGGGTCTACCCTCCACGCGGGCCAAATGCGCCGTGTTCTTCGGACCCTTGAGCCGGGTTCAAGACCCGGCGACAGCAGGCCGACCAACGTATCCGCGGGCCTCCCTGAGCGCCCTTCCTCCGGACCCTTCTCCCAGGCACCTTGCGAGCATCGAGAACGCCCATGACCACCCACCAAGGCCGACGCGCCCTCATCACCGGCATCACCGGCCAAGACGGCTCCTACCTCGCCGAACTCCTCCTCTCTAAGGGCTACGAGGTCCACGGCATCATCCGCCGCTCCTCCTCGTTCAACACTGAACGCATCGACCACATCTACCAGGACCCCCACAACCCCAAGCCGAGCCTCAAGCTCCACTACGGCGACCTCTGCGACGCCAACACCCTCAACCACATCATGGAGGTCGCACACCCCCACGAGGTCTACAACCTCGGCGCGCAGTCCCACGTCCGCGTGTCCTTCGACATGCCCATCTACACCGCCGAGTCGGTCGCCATGGGCACCTACAAACTCCTCGAAGCCATCCGCGAACAGCAGGAAAAGACGGGCGAAGAAATCCGTTTCTACCAGGCCTCCAGCTCTGAGATGTACGGC
>CAZSBR010000176.1:0-5416 GCA_964605165.1 uncultured Phycisphaeraceae bacterium | reverse complement strand
CCGGTGTTTGATTACGTCGAGATCTTCGTCAAGGACGAGGCGCTCAAGGCCGAACTGCGAGACCGCTACATCAAGGGCGACAACCTGGGTGATGGGCACGTCAAGGCAGCGGTCATCGAGGCGGTCAACGAGATGCTCGAACCGATGCGCACGCGCCGGGCCGAGCTCGAGGGTCCGGGCGGCGACGACGCCGTGATCGACATCATCAAGACCGGCGCAGCACGCGCCAACGCCTTGGCTGAAGAGACGCTTTCGCTCGCCAAGGACGCGATGGGCCTCAACTTCGGCGACCGCAAGAGCATGCTTGGGCTCTAGCCCTTCATCTCGGTCGCGGCTGCGTAGACCCGCTCCAACTCGTCCACCATGCGCTCGGCGCTGAACATGTCGGCGCACATGGTTCGCGCCCGTTCGATCATCTCGGCCCGCAACTCTGGGTGGTCGATCGTCCACTGGACGGCATCGCGCAGCGCCTGGGGGTCCGCGACCGGCACAAGCACGCCGTTCATTTCGCCGGCGCTTGCTGACGGGGGCATGACGGCCTCCCGCGTGCCGTCGGTGTCCGTGGCGACCACCGCCGTGCCCGCGAGCATGGCCTGGGGCACGGTTCTGGGAAGGCCCTCGCGATAGCTCGGGTGGGCGAGCACGTCCATGGCGCGCATCAGGCCGGGGATCTTCGATTGGTCGACCATCCCGGTGCGCACGGTCTGCGATTCGAGGCCTTCATCGACGAGTCGCTGCTCGAGGCGATCGCGCCACCAGCCATCGCCGACCCAGAGCATGCGCAGGGCCGCGTTCCTGCGCATGAGCGGCGCGAGCGCATCGATGAGATCGTCGTGGCCCTTGTGCTCAGCGAGCCGGGCAACGATGCCCACGACGAAGTCGTCGTCCCGCAGGCCGAGCCGATCGCGCACAGACGCGCGGTCCTCGCCGGGCGACGCGTGGAGGAAGGGCGCGGTCTCCATGCCGCTGCGAACCGTGACATATTGCGAGGGCTTACCGATGTCGCGCGCGAGGAACTGCTCGGTCATGGCATCGGCGACGCTGACGATCCGGTCGCACTTGCGCGCAGCGAACCGCTCGGCCCTGGCGTAGAGGGTGTTCTTGAGGCTGATCAGTGCGCGGCGGTGTGGCGGTCCTTCGGCGGGCATCCAGGGCGGGCCGTGGATGGTGTGGACAATGCCGGGGCGGGAGTCGCTCTTGGGCGGAACGAAGTCCTTGGACCAGTTGGCTGGAATCGAGGGGTTGGCAGCGCGACCCACCGCATCCCACGCGGCCCACCGCCCCAGCACGCCGGCCTTTGAGCTGTGGGTGTGCACGATGTCCGGCTTGATGCGCTCGATGAGGGCCCGCAGCTCGCGCAGGCCGCGCAGATCCTTGAGCGGGCTGACTTCACGAACGAGGCTCGGCACTTCGTGTGTGTGGATGCGCGACTCGGGGTGTCTCTCGTTGAACGCCTGCACGCGGCCCAGCATCGAGCCCTCGGGGCCGAAGATCGGGCCAAAGGCGAGGTGGACCTCGTGGCCGAGCCTCGCCTGACCTTCGCAGGAGAGGATGGTGTTCTCCTGGCTTCCGCCAAGGATCAGCCGCGTGGAGATGTGGAGGATGCGCATCGGCACAGCGGGAGCTTACGAGTACTTACGAGCAGTGGAGGTCAAACAGCGCGAGGGTCATGCTGTAGTAGGCATCGGTTGTGCCACGGGGCGTAAAGCCGGCCTTCACGAGCACGCGGTGGGAGGGCAGGTTATCCGGGTGCGCAACCGCGATGAGGCGCTCGAGCGCAAGCGGGCCGGCTGGATCCGTGGCATGGTTTGCGCAGGCGATGGCGGCCTCGGTCGCGTAGCCGTGGCCCCAGTGTGCCACGCCAAAGCGATAGCCAAGCTCGATGGGCCAGTCTTCGGGCGCTGGGTGTCGGCCCTCGACGGGGACCACGCCCGCCTGTCCGATGACCTCGTTCGTGTCTGCGAGCTTCACGGTCCAGAACGCCATGTGCTGTGCTTCGTAGAGCTTCATGGCTCGCTGGAGGCGCTCTTCAACCTTCTCGTGCGTCCACGCCCCGCCATGGCCGACGAACCGCATCGCTGCGGGATCGGACCACATCGCTGCGAGCGCATCGAGATCGTCCATGCTCGGCGTGTGGAAGCTCAGGCGTGATGAGCGGAAGAGCTCAGGCATACCTGATCCACTCGAGGCAGAGCCCTTCGGGTGGCAGCGTCGGGCCCGCGTTGGTGCGGTCCTTGCTCTCGAGGATGCGCGGGATGTCGGCTGGTTCGAGGCGGCCTCGACCGACCTCGTGGAGCGTGCCCGCGAGGATGCGGACCATGTTCCACAGGAAGCCGTTGCCGCTGACATCGATGGTGATGCGCTGGCTTGCAAAGCTGCCGCGCGGCGCATCGATGGTCCCGGCGCGCACGGCGCAGTCGTGGATGGTGCGCACGGTGGTTTGCCGGCCGTGGCCGAGGGCTGCCATGGAGGCGAAGTCGTGCTCACCGATGAGGCGCTGGGCAGCTTCGTGCATGCGCGCAGCATCAAGTTCATGCCAGGTGTGGTAGACCGTTCGTCGGTCCCACAGCGGGCGGTGGGGGCTTGAAATCATGGTGTACGAGTAGCCCTTGGACTTTGCGCCTGCGATGGGCTCGAAGTCGTCGTCGGTGAGCTGCGCATCGGTGATGAGCACGTCTTCGGGCAGGCGGCTGTTGATCGCGCGGATGAGCGGCTCGGTGCCACGGTCCGCGGGCCAGCCCCGGCCTTGAGAGGCATCGACGGTGCTGGTAAACGCGGCGCACTGGGCTCGGGCGTGCACGCCCGCGTCGGTTCTGCTTGCGCCTGTGAGGACCACCGGCTCGCGGACGACTTCTCGCACGGCTCGTTCGACAACCGCCTGCACGGTGCGCAGGGCGATGCGTCCTTCCTTGGTGGGGGAGAGGGAAGCATCGAGCTTGGCCTCGGGCACTTCCAGCCCGCCGAGGTCGGGGTGCTTGGGTTCCTGCTTCTGCCAGCCGCAGAAGTCTGTGCCGTCGTAGGCGATGGTGAGGCGGTAGCGGGGCACGGCCAGACGATAGGGCGGTGCGAAAAATCCGGGAATCGGCTGCAATGCCGCGTGTGCGGCGGGCGTTGGAGGCTTCGAGCCTTCCCGGGACATGGGCTCTGACGTGTGGCAGCCGCAGCGAGCGGCTGGACCTGACCTCGCCCAACCTCAGTTTGGACTCGACACGAGTCGAAAGGATCTCGCATGCTCAGGACACTGAGTCTGGTATCACTCGCGCTGGCGGCGCTGGCCTTCACGCCCTCAACAGCACTCGCCCAGAACAACGGGGAGCGCGTCGCACAGGCGTACATCGACAGGATCGAGGCCACAGCCGATCGCCATCAGTCGGTTACCCGAGCCACCGCCGAGCGCGCGGTGGACGCCATCGCGGACCTCGCAGCGGACGATGCGCCGGACCGTGCGATCATCGCTGCGGGCGCTTCGGCGACCAAGGCAATCAACGCGGAGGCCCGGCGGGCCTCGGAGCGCGTGGCGAGCCTTCGCAAGGGCGGCGTGGCGGCGCTGCGCCGGCTCGATGCACCCGCGGCCCTGATCGCGCGTGTGGTCGATGCGGCCCACTCGGCGCAGGATTCGATCTCGACCACGGCTGAGCGCGGTCGCTCGGTTGTGCGAGCAGCGGTCGAGAGGGCCCTGGACCGCTGAGCCCTTCGCCGTTCCAGACCTTCACGTTGAGACGGATGCCTTCCTCTTGAGCCCGCCCCCGGTATGACAGCCGGGGGCGGACATTGGTTGGTGAAGCCAAAGCGCTTGACCCCCCTCTGGCAGGGTGCGACACTGTGCCATGGGTACCTTCACACCTGCTGCGCAATCATCGACACCCACGGACGCCGAGGCTTCCGCGGGGGCGGCCGCCCCGCCCACTGACAAGATCGTGCTCGAGGGCATCACCTTTGACGACGTGCTGCTGATCCCTCGGCGATCGAGCGTCGTGCCCGCAGACGTGGAGACCTCGACGCGGCTGACAGCCTCGATCGAGCTTGGCATTCCGCTGCTCAGCGCCCCGATGGACACGGTGACCGAATCCGCGCTGGCCATCGCGCTGGCGCAGGAGGGCGGCATCGGGATCATCCACAAGAACCTGCCCGCCGAGGTTCAGGCCCGTGAAGTCGCCAAGGTCAAACGCTCGGCCAACGGCATCATCCGCGATCCGATCACGCTCGGGCCGGATGACACCGTGGGGCGGGCGGTCCAGCTCATGCGGCAGTTCAACGTGTCGGGCTTCCCGGTCACCGAGGGCGGGGGCACGAGCGAGCGAAGTGAAGGTCGCGAGCGCGTGGTGGGCATCCTGACGCGGCGTGATCTCAAGTTCGTCGTGGATGAAGCAACGCCCGTGCGGGAGGTGATGACCAGCCAGAACCTCATCACCGCGCCCACGGGCACGACGCTCGCTGAGGCCGAGTACATCCTCAACCAGAACAAGGTGGAGAAGCTGCTCATCGTGGAAGAGGGCAACCGCCTGGCGGGGCTCATCACGATGCGCGACATCGAGCGGCTCAGCCAGTTCCCGCGGGCGAACACGGACGATCGTGGCCGCCTCCGCTGCGGCGCCGCGGTGGGTGTCAAGCAGTTTGACCGGGTCGAGGCGCTGCTCGCTGCGGAGGTGGACGTGATCGTGGTGGATACCGCCCACGGCCACAGCGAAGGCGTGCTCGAGACCGTCAGCGAGATCAAGCGCCGCTGGAGTGTGGACGTGATCGCGGGCAACGTGGCCACGGCTGCGGGCGCCCGGGATCTTGTGCTGGCCGGCGCCGATGCGGTGAAGGTGGGCATTGGTCCCGGCTCGATCTGCACGACGCGGGTGGTCACGGGCGTGGGCGTGCCGCAGGTCACCGCGGTGATGGAGGCGGTGCGGGGCGTTGCGAGCGCCGGACGCGATGTGCCGGTGATTGCTGACGGCGGCATTCGCCAGAGCGGGGACATTGCCAAGGCGATTGCTGCGGGCGCGTCGTGCGTGATGCTTGGCTCGCTCTTTGCGGGCCTTGATGAATCACCGGGCGAGCTTGTGATCAGCCACGGCCGTCGGTTCAAGAGCTACCGGGGGATGGGCTCCGAGGGCGCGATGAATGCTGGCAGCGCGGACCGCTACAGCCAAGGCGACAAGCTGCTGACCGAGGCGAGCAAACCGCGCGAGAAGTTCGTGCCCGAGGGCGTGGAAGGGCTCGTGCCCTACCGCGGCTCGCTCGCGGAGTTCGTCTATCAGCTTGTGGGCGGATTGCGCGCGAGCATGGGCTACAACGGCTGCGCGACGATCGAGGCGTTCAGGCGCGATACGCAGTTCTGCAAGGTGTCGGGCGCCACGGTTATCGAGAACCATCCGCACGACATCCGCATCACCAAGGAATCGTCGAACTACACGGTCGAGCACTTGGG
>CAZSBR010000175.1:0-5448 GCA_964605165.1 uncultured Phycisphaeraceae bacterium | reverse complement strand
AAGTCGGCGGTGTCGGTCGGATCGAGGTCCCGGCCGTCGATCGTGACGTCGATGTCCGAGAACGGCTTTGGGTCGGGTCCCACGAAGCGTGATGCCAGCAGGAGGTTGGTGATGGGGTTGCGCACCGCGTTCCCGCGCTCTGGGTCGGCGTTGAGATCGCCCGCGATGACGAACGCCGCGTCGCGACCCAGCCCTCCGGGCTGGTTGGCGTCGTCGACGATCCAAGTTTCCCCCTCGACGTAGTCCGCCCAGAAACGAATCTCATCGTGGTTGCGCCGCTTGTTGCGCTCCTCCGATCCGTCAAAGGCCGGGGGCGTGGGGTGGCTTGCGAGGATGTGCAGCACCCGGCCGTTGGGCAGCCGCACGGGCACATCCCAGTGGCTCTTGGATGACAACCGGGCGTACTGCAGTTCCTCTTCATTGAACCAGGCTTCGCCCTCGATCGCCTCCGGCAGGAATGCGCCCGGCATGTACTCCCAGGGCAGGGTCTGGAACGTGCGGACCTCGTCGGTCAGCACCGTCAGCCGTTCATCGACGAGCAGGGCCATGCCATACTGCCCCGGGAACGTGCCAAAGCCCCAGCAGTCGTTGCCGTACGCGCGGCCCTCGCGGGTCTGGGGCCCGGGTGTGCCGTCGGGCCGAGTGCCCGGTGGCACGGGAAACGCCACGACCGCCTCGCCGTCGTTGTCGAGATCAAAGCCGCTGGGCATGCCCGTGTTCGTTGGCCACATGAAGGCGACGTAGCGGATGGGCTCGAGCCCTTCTGCCTGGGGCACGCTCAGGTAGCTCTCCACGAACCGCTGCGCGTTGAGGCCTTCCTCATCGCCCTCGACATCCGGCCCGCCCGGCAGGTCGTAGGCAATCTCGTTGAGCACAAGGATGTTGGGACGCATCCGCTGAATGGTCTCGGCGATGGCCTTGAGCCGCGGCTGGTCGGGCGTGAGCAGGTCGCCGGTCCGCACATCCCAGATGTTGAACGTCGCGACGCGAAGATCGACCACCTGCGCAGCGACGTGCGGAGCGTGCAGCCCCAGCGTGATCAGCGCGGCAAGAACGGGTTGGATCGACGAAAGCGGTGTTCGAGGGAGGCTCAGCATGCGGTGATGCTACCAGCCTGAAGCACGCCGCTCAGGCTCGGAGGTGGCTCAGTGCTCGCGGCGTCGGCGTAGACTGAGCGACAGAGCCCCCGTAGCTCAGCTGGATAGAGCACTGGACTTCTAATCCAACGGTCGCAGGTTCGAATCCTGCCGGGGGTGTTGGGCTTTGGCGCTGGCAACGCGTCGTGGGCTGTGCGTGTTCTGGCCTCAGCGCTGCTGGCCTTCCTCGCTCGCCTTGCGGAGGATCTGCTTTTCCTTCTCGGTGAGGCTTGCCAGCCCATGCTGGCTGACCTTGGCGAGGATGCGATCGACCTCGGCCTGTCCGCCTCTGGCTCGCGGCCGGCTGGTGAATGCCTGCCCACCAGCGCGCTGCCGCTCCTTCTTCGAGTTCTTGAAGACCTCGAAGAAATCCGTCAGGAAGTGGCTGTGCCTGATGAAGAAGAAGCCCGCAGCGGCTCCGCCGAGGTGCGCAGCATCGCCGCCAGCGTTGGAGCCACCCACGAGCAGGTTGAACGCGGCCAGCGCGACATAGCCGTAGGCGAAGAACTTCATCTTCAGCGGGATCGGTGGGATGATGAGCTGAACGATGGTGTTGGGCGCGATGTAGGCGCACGCGAGGATGACGCCGAAGACGCCCGCCGAGGCGCCGATCAAAGGCACCCGGGGGTCGCTCACGAGAACGCCCGGAAAGGCGATCCCAAGCTGTCCAAGCAGGTTGAGCACGACGTAGAGCAAAGCGCCGCAGATGCCGCACATGAGGTAGAACGCGAGGTAGTTCTTCCTGCCGAGGTACTCCTCAACGGTTCGGCCGAAGATCCACAGGCCGAGCATGTTCAGCCCGAGGTGCCAGATGGTGGTGGGGTCGTGCAGGAACTGGAAGGTGATGAGCCGCCAGACCTCGAGGTTCAGGAAGAGCTTGCCGTCCGAAGCGAGGTAGAAGAAAGCCCGAGCGGAGGAGAAGTGGCCAAACTCGTGAAAGACCGTCCAGACGGGCAGCCCGAGGTTGGTGGTGCTTCTCAGGAAGAGCAAGCCGATGGCGTGGATCGCCACGTTGATGATGATGAGCCACGTCGTGACGCTCAGCCCGCGGGCGGAGACCATCGGTCCTCGTGGCGGCTGTCGGCGTGCGTAGTCGCGGTCTGCTAGTCCCATGATGGGTTGCGTGCTCCCAAAGGCTGCTGCGGCGAACGGATGCGGGCGAATCAGAGACTCTCCTCGCGTGAGCCTACGTCAGGTGGTCTTTCGGCGTGATTCGGAAGCCTTCGCCAGCGTTTTACGCTCGCGAGCATTCAGGGAGTCCATCCCGCTCTGGCTGATCTTGGCGAGGATGCGATCAATCTCCGCTGCCTCGGCCTCGCGCTTGGCTTGTGCCTTGAGTGCTCGCCGGCTGGGCTGGCTGTCCTCTTCTTCGATCTCGGCCAGTTCGAGCGAGGCTGTGAGCGGGTCGGTCTCGAACCGCAGAACGCGCAGCTCCTGCCAGCAGATCAGCCCTCCGAAGAGCCCGATGAAGGCCAGCGTGACGTTGTTGGCGATCAGGCCGCCAGCGATGAGCAGCACCGCAAAGCCGAGCCCTACGCGAGCGGTCAGGCCCATGGCCGACGTCTGCCCGAGCTTGCGCCAGAGCAGGGCATGCAGCACGCGGCCAGCATCCATGGGGAACATCGCCACCAGCATGTTGAACAGCACCAGATACACATTGATCTGGTGGGCCGCGATGAGCAGTTGCTTGCCCGCCACCCAGCCGCCCGCCAGGCTCGGGCTCATCATCGCCGCCTGAGGCTGAAGCGGATTGAACACGATGAGCGACGCATCACGCGTCGAGAGCCAGATCGCTGCAGCAAAGAATGGAAGCAGCGCGACGTTCACCGCTGGGCCGGCCAGAGCCACGATGAGGTTGGGTCGCCACCGGCTGGGCACATCGCACATGGCAAGGCCGCCGAGCGGCCAGAGGATGATCTCGTCGGCTCCACCCCCGACTCGCCTTGCTGCGAAGCAGTGGCCGTACTCGTGGAGCAGCACGAGAAGCCAGAGCGAGCCCATCCAGCCGAGCACCACCGCGGGGGATGCGTCTGCGAACATCGCCCAGATCAAACGCCCGAGCGTGAACACCACGAGCACGATGTGCACGCGAACGCGGATGCCCCAGAGCGTGTAGAGAGGCAGAGCCCACGTCAGCGGGTTTTCCCCATCGCCGAAGACGCGGCGGAAGAAACCGCCCTGACTGCGCTCGAAGGCGTTGGCATCGGGGTCCGACCACTGGTCACCGGGATTTCGGTCTCGCCAACTCACGCTGCCCTGGCTCCTCTTGGGTCGAGATTCGACGGCCCGAACATGTTGCTGTGAGCGTACCCGCTGCCGGACGTCAACAATCGAGTGTGGATTCACCCGCCGATACACAGCCCACGCAATGCGATCATGCTCAGCGCCCCGATCATTCGAACCGGCTGAGCGGCGAGCCGCTGCGGTTTGACATCACCAGCCGATCGACGTCCTGCCGGGCGCGGGTGGGGCGCGTGACGACTCGCCATGGCTCGTTCGATACGCCCGCGTTCATGACGGTGGGGACCAAGGCGAGCGTCAAGGGCATCTACCCGGCCCAGTTGCGGGGCGTCGGCGCGCAGGTGCTCCTGGGCAATACCTATCACCTCCTGCTCCGGCCCGGGCCCGAGACCATCCGGTCCTTGGGCGGCCTGCACGCGGTCATGGGCTGGAACGGCCCGATCCTCACCGACTCGGGCGGCTACCAGGCCTACTCCATGGCCGACATCAACGCCGTCGATGACGACGGCGTGACGTTCAAGTCCGTGGTCGATGGCTCGATGGTCCGGATGACGCCCGAGTCGTCCATGCAGACCCAGAACGCGCTGGGGGCCGACATCATCATGGCGTTCGATGATTGCCCCCCCTCGGTGGATCCCGCCGCGAGTCCCGTGAACCAGACCCGCATCCGCCTGGCCCAGATGCGTGACTCGGGGCGCAAGCCCTACGACCATGCCAAACGTCTGACACTCGCCAACGAGCGGACCGTCCGCTGGCTCGAGCGCTGCCGCGATGCGCACGAGCGGCCAGCCGAGCAGGCACTCTTCGGCATCGTGCAGGGCGGAACGGATGAGGCGATGCGTCGCTGGTGCGCTGAACGCATCACCGCGATTGACTTGCCCGGCTACGCAATCGGCGGCGTGGCGGTGGGGGAACTCACCGACGACATCCGCCGCGTGACCGAGCAGACCGCTCCGCTGCTGCCCGAGCACAAGCCGCGGTACCTCATGGGGGTGGGCTACGAACACGACATCGTCGCGGCGGTCAGGGCAGGGGTGGACATGTTCGATTGCGTGCTGCCCACGCGCAACGGGCGGAATGCCAATGCGTTCACCCGCACGGGCCAGATCAGGCTTCGTAATGCGCGGTTCGCCACCGATGTGGGCCCGCTGGAAGAGGGCTGCGATTGCCCGGCATGCGATCCCGCAGCACACGGGGTGGATTCGCCGGGCGGCGGCCCCCTGAGCCGCGGCACGATCCGGCACCTGTTCCTGGCTCAGGAGATGCTCGGCCCGATGCTGGTCAGCATGCACAACCTTCGGCATTTCCAGCGTTTGATGGCGGACCTGAGGTCCACCATCGCAAGCGACCACTGGGAAGGCCCCGGCGGGTTCTGGGAGCGATGGCCCGTGGCACAGCCGCCTCAAGCGGGCTCTGTCGGGAGCAAGCGGCAGACCCCGCCCGGCGGCTCATGAGGCCCTACAGTCGCTGTCCGGTGGGGTTCGGCAGGTTGGCTGGGGCTCGGGTCGCGCCCGGGTCAGGTCAGCGTGCAGAACCATCGACATCCCGACTCTCCAGACGGCTTTTGGCTGCACCTCGCGCTGGTTGAGAGCGCTGAACAGGAATTCTCGCTGTGGACACTCGCTTGCCTTCGCTTCTCGTTCTTCAACTCGGGCCCGCGGCGATGATCGTGCCAGCCGCCTTCGCTCAGGATGGCGGGCCTGCTGCCCGCGTGCCCGGACAGGAAGGCGGAGCCGCCAGTGGCCCCGTCACGACCGCGCCGGCCAATGGCGTCACGGGCGCACCCGGTGGCGCACAGGCGGCCCAGGTGCCCGCGGGCGGCCCGGACATCTTCCTCTTCCTGATCATGGGCGTCTTCGCGTTCATGATCTTCTCGATGATCATGAGCACGCGCAAGCAGAAGAAGCAGGCCGAGCAGTTGATGGCGAGCCTGAGCCGAGGCGACACGGTGCAGACCGGCGCCGGCATCATCGGTGTGATCGGCGAGATCCGTGATGACATCGTCGTCCTCAAGATCGACGATGCCACCCATGCCAAGCTCAAGGTCACCAAGAACTCGATCGTGCGCATC
>CAZSBR010000174.1:2660-5492 GCA_964605165.1 uncultured Phycisphaeraceae bacterium | reverse complement strand
GCCGCAGGTGTTCGCCGAGCCCGGCGGGCTCAGCAGCATCGGCTCGCCCAGCGTTATGCCCTCGGGCCCGTGTCTGTTGTTGAGCCTGGCGTCGTACATCGAGTAGTGCTCGTCGGGCTCCGTGCCTCGCTCGGGCACCGGGATCGCCTGGAAGATAATCCAGTCCATCTTCGGGCTGAAATAGGCCTCGCCCGCCTTCACAAAGTCGTCGCTGCTGGTAAGTTGGGTGTGGCGGCTCAGCAAAGGCTCGCTGCCGCTGCGCCACGACTGGGCCATCGCGGGGCTCGAGACCACGAGCACCGTCAGCGCCGCAAAAACACCTCGTCGGCTGGTGGTGGGAGTCGTCATGCTCGTGAGAATACCCTGAGCCTGTGGCACCTACCGAAGACTTCACGATTCTCGACGAGAACGACCAGTTCGTCGTCCTCGTCAAACCCCCACGCATGCTCAGCGTGCCCGGTCGCGGCGAGCACAAGCGAGACTCCGTCGCCACCCGCGTCCAGGACATGTTCCCGCTGGCGACCGGCTCGATCACCGTCCATCGCCTTGACTACGACACCTCGGGTGTCATGGTCTACGCACTCAACCCCTCTGCGCACCGGGCACTCTCGCGTCAGTTCATGCACCGCAAGGTCGGCAAGGCCTACGAGGCCATCCTCGAAGGCGATCTCGACGCGCAGGAGGGCAAGGTCGAACTGCCCCTGATCGTCGACTGGCCCAACCGCCCCCGCCAGATGGTCTGCTTCGAACGCGGCAGGCCCGCCAAGACGCTCTGGCGCGTGACGGATCGATCCACGGCTGGCGGCAGCCCACGCACACGCGTGCAGTTCCGCCCCGAGACAGGCCGAACCCATCAGCTCCGCGTCCACGCCATGACGCCCACAAGCGACGGCG
This sequence comes from uncultured Phycisphaeraceae bacterium, assembly GCA_964605165.1. Lineage (GTDB taxonomy): Bacteria > Planctomycetota > Phycisphaerae > Phycisphaerales > UBA1924 > OFTM382. Next base: position 4,598 of record CAZSBR010000174.1, on the reverse strand, counting down.
GCATGGGGGCACCCATCCTCGGCGACCCGCTCTACGGCGACCCGAAAGCCCACCCCCGCATGTGCCTCCACGCAAAGATGCTCGCCTTCTGGCACCCGACCACCGGCGAGTGGGCCACCTACACAGCCCCAGCGGATTTCTGAGCCGGTCAACGCGCGGCGCCGCTCACACCCTTGTGGAGCGACTGGGCTCAGCCGCCAAGACGAGCAATGTTCAGCGGCGCTGCATCGCACAGCCCCGCGCGGGCCGCCGCCGCAAGCAGACCCTGTGCATCTTGCTCGCTGAACGCGCCAGTCTCGTGGCTGTCGATATCGAGCACGCCCCAGCAGCGGCCTGCCTGCACCATCGGCACCACCACCTCGCTCAGGTCACGCGGATCGCAGGCGATGTAGTTCCCATCGCCCAGCGTGCGCACATCATCCACGATGAGCGAACGAACCTGCTGCAGCGACTGGCCGCAGACGCCGCCAAGCTCGATCGGGGAGCAAGCCGGCTTGGGCTGGCGAGCCGCGAGCAGCAAGTGGTTCGCATCGCGATCAAAGACGTAAAAGCCGCACCACGAATAGCCCGCCTCACCAAAGGCGGACCATAAAGCGGTCACGAACTCCCGCATGCGCATGTACCGACCCGCGTCCGGCGGCACATCGATGCGTATGCCGGAGTAGTCACGCTGAACGAGCGTCATCGCTGGATCTCCGCCGTGCGCGCTCCGCACGCCATTCGGGTCAGAGCGTCGCCGAAGTGAACGGCAGCAGGCCCATGAAGCGAGCCCGCTTGATCGCCTGGGCGATCAGCTTCTGCTCACGAGCGGTGCTGCTCAGACGCTTGCGCCCGTAGATCTTGCCGTTGGGGCTCATCATCCGGCGCAGCGGCTCCACATCCTTGTAATCCACCCACATGATGCCATTGGCGGACTGCTGGATCACGGTTGGCTTACCGGGGGCTGCAAAGCGTTCGTGGCGGCCGTTACTCATCGTTCGAGGCTCCGTCTTGGGCGTGAGGCCCGCTGCATGCACCCACACGGGCGCAGGCTGAGGGCGACGGTCAGGCCCCGATGATAGGGCCAGCCCGCCACCGGTTTCCACGCTGAGTAAGAGGACCAATCGCCGCCAACGGGCTGCCGTGCCTTCTGGCGGAGCCTCCCGAGGCCAGCAGACCCGGGCGGGCTGCCCGGGCATTGGTCTCTGGCTCAGAGATCGTCGAGGTCGTCTCCGCCACCCGGTCCACGCGGCCGGCCCTTGGGCTCGTCGACGGACAAATAGCCCGGGCCCCAGAAGAGCACCACCACGCACGCCGCTGCGAGCAGGCAGTTCTGCAGCACGTTGCACCAGCCCACGACGTTCGAATTGCACATGAGCGAGTACTCGCCAAAGCACCCGCACTCGATCTGCATGTCCCGGAAGATCACCGAGATGATCGCACCGATGAACGTGAGCAGCACAACCCACAACAGCAAGGCGCTTGCCCGCGCCCGCCAGCCGATGAACAGCAGCAGGGCGCACAGCACCTCGACCCAGGGCATCAGGAAGCCCATGAAGGGCGTCAGGTGATCGGGCAGCAACTTGAAGTTATCGATGCTCATCACCAGCGCCTGCGGATCGAGCACCTTCATCGACCCCGCCCAGCCAAAGACCGCGGCCAGCGCGAGCCTCAGCACCATCGATGCAACATTCATGAAGATGTTCATGGCTGCCACCCCGTGATGTCCGGCCCCGTCGAGGTCGGATAGCCCGCAGCTTCCCACGCCGGATAGCCCGCCATGTCGATGTGCACCCTCGAAGGATCAAACCCAGCTTCAAGCAGTGCTCGAGCAACGAACTTGCTCTCGTCGCACTCCTCGCCGCCGATGCAGTAGACCACCACCCGGCGGGCCGGAGAGATCCATCCCTCAGCGACAAGCGTCAGCACGCGCGACGCAGCCACGTCGTAAGGCACGGA
>CAZSBR010000174.1:0-2560 GCA_964605165.1 uncultured Phycisphaeraceae bacterium | reverse complement strand
GGCGCGCCCGCCCCGGCTTCGGACTGTGGATCGGGTGTCTGGGCGTTCCGAGCCCCGGCAGTGGTAGCAGCGCCGGTGGTAAAGCCCTCCAGCGGATCGAGCCAGATCTCATCCTCGGGCGTGAAGGTCGCCTGCAGCGTCGCAGCGATGACCGCCACGCCCAGGATGCCCAGTGCCTGCGTGACAATGCCGTTGGTGGGCCCGAAGCGAAGCGGCCCGAACCAGGCGTGCGCACGCGGGGATGCTTCTCGTTGTTGCATTAGCGCTCCGCGGGGGTCATCTGCTGCGTCGGCACGAGGTTGGCCGCGCGCTCGGGCATGACCGCCCCGACATAGTTGTAGGTGATGATTTCCTCATCCTCGACGTTGGTGTGGAAGCGAAGCTGCCCGCGAAGCGCGCCCTGCGTGGCGATGCCATCGCTCTTGAGCGTCAGGCGATACGCGGCGTTGTTCGCGCCCTCGATCGGCTCGACGATGTGCTCGATGTTCTGGCCCGAGGTGGTCAGGTGCTCCACCTTGGTGATCTCAAAGGGCGTGTTGCTCGCCGAACGGATGATGACCTGCTTATTCACCGGCGTGTTGGGTGCAACCCGGCCAAAGCTCAGCCGCGGCGGGGTGAAGGTCACATCGCCAAGCTGGGTGGCCAGGATCGGCAGCTCGAAGCGCGTCGTGGAAGGGTCGTTGTGCTCGACCACCAGACGGACGTTGCGGAGCAGACCGATCGGTGCATCATCAGCGACCTTCACATGCACCAGCCGCTGGGTGTATGTCTTGCCATCCTGCTGCTGCGTGCCACGCTCACCGATACGAACCTTGAAGACATCCTCGGGCTTCCAGTCCGGCTTCATGTGCTCCATGTTCTGCGGCAGGGGCGTCAACTCAACGAACGCCTTGGTCACATCAAAGCTCTCCTCGAGGCTCATGACCGTGACGTCCATCTCGTTGCCCGCACCCTTTGGGACAAACCCAAAGCTGAGCGACTGAGGCATCACGAGCGTCCGAGGCTGAACCACAGCCTGCACGCTCAGACGCGTGATGGGCTGCATCGGGTCGTTCGTGCGCACGGTCACGGTCTGGCTCTGCTGGCCCCGGCGATTGGCCGGGTTGAAGACGACCTGAAGCGTGCCGCTCTCGCCTGGGGCGTACGTCCGCTTGGCGAGTTGCGGCACCGTGCAGCCGCAGCTGCCGCGGGCATCCTGAATCACCAGATCGCCCTTGCCCACGTTCGTGAAGCTGAACGTGTGCGAGACCTGCTGCTGATCGCCGATTCTTCCGAAGTCCACCCCCGATTCGGTGAACGAGATCTGCCCGGCAGGGGCGATCTGCCCGGGCTGCAGGCCCGGCTGCGTCGGCGCATCGAGCACCTGCGCGTGGGCGACGCCGCAGGCAAGAGTCATCGAAAGGACCGTGATAGAGACGCGGGCGGCTTTCAGCACAGTCAATCCTCCGAGAGATGCTCAGGCTCAACGCCCAAGCCGGATCCGCCATCAGGAGCGGCATGGCATCTGGGCACTCAGCCGGTGGGGCTTTAACACAAGCAGCAACAGCACAGCAGGCGTGCACCAGAGCACGCCGCCTTGGGTCATACCATACGTCTGCTCATCGGATGCGGATCGGTGTTGCGCCCGATCAAGTCAAAGGAGTTCAGTATGTGTTAGGAATCTTGGCCAGGTCTTTGCACCGGCTCGGCGGGCATCGCGGGTTCTCGGCCCGCGCGGGCGGCGTGCTCGGCTCGGCACTGGGCTTCCTGCTCGGGCCAGCGTGCAAGCGCGTCGATGATGTCCGCCGGCGAGCGCGCCAGCCGGATCGCCTCCTTGATGGGCTTGCTGTGGCCCTCTCGCGGCGGCTGCCCGAGTGACTTGCCGAGCCATGCGATCTTGGACCGCATGACGTGCATCGCGTGGCGGTCGTCTCGATAGGCCCGCAGCCGATCAAACAGGCGGATAAGCCACGCAGCCTTCTCGGCTTCGGTCATGGGCTCGGGCATCTCGCCCGTGGTCTGGAGTGCCCAGGCCTCCTTGAAGATCCAGGGCCTCGCAAACGAGCCCCGCCCGATCATCACCCCCGCGCACCCCGTCTCACGCATCATCTCGATGGCATCGTCGGCTGAGCGCACATCGCCGTTACCCAGCACAGGCACGCCGCCATCGCGTGGGTGCCCGGTCGCTTCGCCCACGGCTTCGACCACTCTGCGAATGCCCTCACGCCTGCATGAGCCCTTGAAGCGTTGCTCTGTGGTGCGCCCGTGGATGGTGATCCCCGCGATGCCCTCGTTGGCCAGGAGGCACGCCAGGCTCGCTGCGCAGCCGGCCTCGTATGCAGATTCATCCCAGCCCAGACGCATCTTGGCGGTCAGCGGGATGGAATCGGGCAGCGCAGCGCGCACCGAACGCGCGATGGCTGCAGCCCGGCCGAGATCGCACATGAGCTTGGAGCCGCCATCTTTCTTGGTGACCTTGTCGACAGGGCAGCCCATGTTGATGTCGACCACGGTCGCCCCGTGGTCCGCTGCCCACAGCGCCCCCTCGGCCATGATCGACGGATCTGAGCCGTAGAGCTGC
>CAZSBR010000173.1:0-5569 GCA_964605165.1 uncultured Phycisphaeraceae bacterium | reverse complement strand
GGTCCTGAGTACCGTCTCTCATGCTCCGCCTGCAGTGCTGAGCAACTGGTTTGGACCACAGGACAAGATCACCGCCCATGAACATCGACTCACTCATACTGTTTGAGAAAGATGCGGGCGCTTACTTACTGCGTCTGCACGACTTTGATGACGAGATGCGAGAGTGGATTCGAGACGATCAAGTTCCGCCCGACGTCGCCCAAGCACTGGCTCAACAAATCGAGGCAAGTCCAGGATCGATATCAGCTTTCTCGCCCAATCCTCCGCTGAAGTGCTGGCCGTCGTTAGGGTTCCTCGTTACGGCGACGTTCATATTTGGCACCCTTGGAGCGCTGGCGCTTGGATATCCAAGGGCTCCCAATGCCCCGCCGCTTATCCCTGAATTGCAACCCCTGGTCGACTATGCGTTTGCACCGCTCACGATCGTCATTCTTGCTCTCGGCGTCACTCGACTTGTTCGATTCAAATTGAAAGTCAATGAGCGGCTGTGGAACAAGCACTGCTTCCATTGTGGCTGCCGCTGCATCACTGGAGACGAACCACTCGGTTCACTCGTTGTGTGTCCGCGATGTAATGCTCGCAATCTCGTCTACCGTATCAACATGACCGATGACCCACTGGAACCGCCGGAGGCTCCCACGCCATGAACCTCACCCAGAAACTCCGCCAACTCCACGCCGACATCACCACCTCCGGCGATGGCTTCAAGATCGTCGATGCCTGGACCATGGCCGAGCGGCTGCTCGGGCGCCTGCCCGTCGATCAGGCCCGCGTCAAGCAGGTCATCGCGAGCAAGGACGCCGAGGGCTTTGCAGCCATCCTCGATGAACTCGAAGGGCTCACCAAACCAGCTAGCAAGCCCGCAGCCGCGGACCTCCCCACCTTCACCGATGGCGATCTCGATGCGGCCCTCAAGGCCTTCAAGAAACGCCTCAAGCTCATGCGGCTCAGCGACGAATCCCGCCTCGGCGGGCGCTACACCAGCGGCGGGCGCACCTCCAAGATCGACGCCATCGAACCGCCCCGCGAGTTCGACCCGAAGATCTGGAAGGCACTCGCGGCCATCGGCTCACTCAACGACACCGGCGGCGGGTTCTACGCCCTGCCGGCTGACCCCAAGCCCCGCTAGGTCAAAGAGCGTGCGCCCTACTGCACGCGCTTCATGAGGAACGTCAGTTCCCCCGCGACCTCACCGTCGCTGTTGTAGCTCGTCCATTCCTGACGCACGAGATCCTCGTTCTCCCACACGAGCCGCATGCTGCCCATGTAGTGATCCTGGCCCTCGACGTAGTTCGAGATCGAGTCAAACTGGAAGTCGAGCGCCGGCATGCCATCAACCTGCGTCACGCCCGTCGAGACCATTCGTGGCTGATTGCCCGCAGCGCAGTAGTGCGTGCATACGACATCATCACCATCCATGTGATACAGGTTGGTCATCTCGTGCGGCGTGCCGGGCACCATGATCTCGCGCACCACGCTGCCCGCGCTGCTGACCGTGAACGTCGTCCGCCCTTCGGGCATCTCCGGCGTCGGGTTGGCAAGCTCCCACTCACCATCAAGCGACGTCAGCATGGCCATGACAGCCTGAGCGTGCTCAGCGCTCTGCGGCTTGGCCTGCACATTCCGCTGGCTCGAAGTAGTCTCACATCCCAGAGGCACGCTCAGCAGTCCAAAGCAGAGCCCGGCCACGCACGCAGCTTTCATCAGTCGCATTTCGGTTGCTCCTCACCGGCCCGCGCTCAGGCCGATCGCGGTTGACAGCCCCGAGCATACCAAAGCCCGCCCGCCACACATCGTCCGGACACGTCGAACAGAGCAGATCTGCAGCAGATTCAGTACACTCCCCGCCACGCTGGCACTCGCCAGCGCCCCGAATCAAGTCAGAACCGGAGACCAACCATGGCGGCCAAATACGACCTCAAGAAAAGCCCCAGCGGCAAGTTCATGTTCAACCTCAAGGCGGGCAACGGCGAGATCATCCTCACCAGCGAGCTTTACGAAGCCAAAGCCTCCGCCGAGAACGGCATCGAATCCGTCCGGAAGAACTCCACCGACGACGCCAACTTCGAACGCAAGGAAGCCAAGAACGGCCAGCCCTACTTCGTGCTCAAGGCCGCCAACGGCCAGACCATCGGCAAAAGCGAGATGTACAACTCCACCGCCTCAATGGAGAACGGCATCGCATCCGTCATGAAGAACGGACCCGACGCACGCGTCGACGACCAGACCGACGACTAAACGCCACGCACAAGCCTCGCGGCATACACGCCGGTATGACATGCATGCAGGTGTATTGTGCCGGTGCGCACAGCCGAAGCGATGCAGCCACTACCGCCGCGGGCTGACGATGTTCGCGCCCTGCACCGTCACCGTGCTCTGCACGCTCGATACCGAGCCCACAGAGTCGAGCGATCCGCCCTTGGCGGTCATCGCCAAAGGCGTGGAGCCACGCTCCGTCCGAAGCGTGCCATCGGTGTTGAACGCGCCCTCGCTGCCGACCAACTCGCCCCAGTTGATCACCCGCACCTCGGTCGGCGCCGGGCGTGCCATCCCGGCGCCCGCGACCACCATGCCAACCATGAGGCCCGCGAGTCCGATCGCCGCCGCCTTCCAACGGCGGGACGACGTTTCAAGACGGGCGACGCGTTGTTCGAGCGTGTGGGTATCCATGCCAATGCCTCCCCGTTCCAGAACGGGTCCGAAGCCATGTCGATGTCCGCGGCACCGCGGACGCAGTCGGCATCGTAACGATCGGAAGCGGCGCCCGCATTTCGGCCGAGGCTGGCACGAGGCACGCTCACCAACCGACGCGCGGCAGCGCTGGCGGTGAGATCGGCGAGCAAGAAAGAAATGGCGAGGGGGAGACTTGAACTCCCGACCTGAGGGTTATGAATCCTCCGCTCTAGCCAGCTGAGCTACCTCGCCTTCACGGATGCTCCCGCACCCGCAGCAGCCAGTTTAGGCCGCCTGCCTCCACCATCTCCAGCGCAGCCGCGCTGAACCTCCCGGCCTGAGCATCAGGCTCACCTCAGCGGTCAGTCCAGCGTGTCAGCATCATCCGGCCTGCCGATCATCAGTTCGAGCTTGGCCGGACCGCTCCGCTCGACATACTCGATCCGCACATCCACATCCCGCGATTGCTCGATCTCAATCACGACTTGCTCGCTCGCACCGGTGCCTTGCCCGCTCGTGTCAAGGTCGATGACCACCTCGTCATCCACGGTCATCACAGCCTCGTCGTCCGGGCCGATCGTCAGCGTGAACGCGTAGCTCCCCGTCGCCAGGGGCAGCTTCGAGGTCGCGATGATCCCGAACTGATCCGCTCGAAGCTTCGCCCGGATGACCGCAGCAGACATCGAGAGGTCCGAAGGCCCGCCATCGCCAAAGTCAAACTGCATGGCGTTGGGGCGTGCTCGCCGACCCCGTGTGCCAAGCGCCTCCTCGCGCCACGCGTCGCGATCAACCGATGGGTCCGTTTCCCATTCGAAGGCATCGACCCGCCAGCGAGCACGGAGCAGCGTGCCACTGATCCGGCGATCCAGCTTGTTGTTCTCGGCGATACGCACCTCGTACGGATGCACGCCCGAAGGCCCGTTCACACTGAAGCGCACCGGGTCACTCGGGCTGTTGGCCTCGTCCCATTCAAGGCTGGCCTCATTGCCCCGAAGCGCCGCCCACAGGTGCTCGCTGCCGCCATACACCTCAAAGATGTGCCGCTTGCCCGCGTTGTCGATGGTCCGCAGCGTGACAGACTCACCATCCCAGGCAAAGAAATCGCCTGCAGGCCTGCGACCGCTGAAATCAACCATCGGATCCGATTGCGCCGCATCATCCCGGCCCGGGACGTCACGTGGCTCCCACTGGAAGATCTCCATGGTCACAGCGACTTCCTCGGTCTCACCGCCGTCAGCCTTGGAATGCTCCTCCGTCTCGCTGAACGTGTTGGCACCCAGGGAAGCGGTGCCACCCGCCGCGTGAACACCAAGATCAACCTCGGAGAAAGAGTTCTTCGCGACAAGCACCGACCCGCCCGTGACGCGAACACCAACCTCAGCCTCGCTGATCGACTGCTCGCGAACCGTCACCTCTGAACCCTGAGCAACAACGCCCAGCGGCGTTTCCATGATCGAGTTTGCCGCCACCACCACACGCTCTCCGCCGACCGCCTCAATACCAAGCCGTTCCATTTCCGTGATCTCGTTGGCAGCCACAAGGCCGTCAGCCGCTTCGATCAATCGGATGGCCTGGCCGCCCTCGGCCAGCACATTGGCTCCCACCACCACGTCTGCTGAGGCTTCCACGACAATGCCCACACCCGCTGGGCTCGTCCCACGAAGCGCGTTGGATTGCACCACAGCCCGGTCGCTCCCGCTCTCGATCAGGACTGCCGAGACGCTTGCACCCTCCCCGCCATAGATGCCATCGATCACATTCCCGCTGATGATCGCATCCGGGCTCTGTGCCAAGTGGACACCCACCGCGCTCAGATACGACACGTCGTTGTCATAGATCTCGACCGATGACGACCGCACCGCCACCACGCCACGCTGGAATGACCGGATCTTCGAGCCGCGCACCACGGGGTTGCTGGCACCCTCAAGCATGATCGCCACGCCGCCGACCTCCGCTGAAGGCCGATCCACCGTCTCAATCGCAGATCCGCCCAGCGGCAGCCCGAAGCCGTCACGAATCTCAACACCCTCAATCACCAGCGACGAGGCATCGTTGCTCACCACGCCCGTAGCAAAGCCACGGATTCTCAGCCCGCTGAGCGTCACATCGCTTCGGCCATCCACGCGCACCGCAGTGCCCGACCGACGATCGGGTGCCTGCGACCAGTCTCGGCCCATCAGCCAGTCGCTGCCCTCGGCCATGGTCACCGTCACCCCGTCCGCGACGATATGAACAATGCCGTTGCCATCCGCATCGTGCAGCTTCGTGCCCCGCGGCACCATGATCTGGCACGACTCGGTGATCTCGACGTTGTCCGTCGTGACCTCCACCACGGGCAGTTCGTCACGCACCGCCGCACCGGCAAGGCCAGCGTGCAGCAGCAGGTGAGATGCGGCAAGAATCGAAGCGATCGACGAGCGAGTGATGTTGGGCATGGCCCCATGGTACGGCCAACTCGCCCCCGGGTTGCCGATCCCCGCTGCTCGACCTGCCCGTCACCCACGTTGTCCATCAGGTCGTGCCCAGGCCAAGACCAGCCCGCACCTCTTCAGCCGCCGGCCACGTGCCGATTGCCCGCCACCCGCCGGCCACCAGAGAACCAGTGCCAATCAGTTGGACGACTCGGGCTTGGACTCAGCCACACGCTCCGACTCGGGCGAAACGCTCTGCTGTGCCACCGTCCGCCCCGTCTCCTCCCCAGTGCGGGGCGCATCCAGACTCGCCGGAGGCTTGGGCTTAGCAGCCGACTCGCTCTCCGCACGCCGACTCTCGGCTTCAAGCTCGCTACTCACATCCCGCAGCCCACGCTTGAACTCGATGATCGACCGCCCCACATTGCGACCGACCTCGGGAAGCTTGCGACCAAACAGCAGCAGCCCGAGAACCAGAATGACAC
>CAZSBR010000172.1:0-5571 GCA_964605165.1 uncultured Phycisphaeraceae bacterium | reverse complement strand
CCATGCACGCCAGCCGAGCCCTTGCTGCGCCGGTGCCGCCTTCGACAGACCTGCGGCTGCGGAGAAGGCGGGACGCGGCCGAGACCATCGTCCAGCGGGCCGCCATGCTCGACGACGAGGACCGCGCCCTGCTCGAGGCTGTCTATGACGCGGGGCACACCGTCCAGGAGGTGGCCCGGTTGCGGGGAGCGACCGACCCGGCAGCGGTGCGCCGGCTGCGCAACCGCGTGCGGCGCCTGGTCACGCGGGTGAGCGAGCCGCGGTTCGTCTTCGTGATGACCACCCGCGAGCACTGGCCCCCGATGCGCCGCAAGGTCGGCGAGCGGTGCGTGCTCAGGGGCGACTCCATGCGGGCTGCGGCCCGCACGCTGGGCCTGTCCCTCCACGCGGTGCGTCAGCAGTGCCTGCGGATCGACGCGATGTTCGAAGCGGCGCACGATCGCGCTCGAGCCGAACGCCTGCATGCTCGCAGCGGGGCGATGGAGGGCGCTGCGTGGACCGCGTAATGGATCAACGCAGGCGTGTCGCCATCGGGCCGGCTGCAAGTGACCGCGTGCTCCGCGTGTGCGCTGCCTACAGCCTTGCGCCAGAGCCACAGGCAACGCTCGCAAGCGAGCGAGAGGGTCTGGCGAGCCAGGCTGCAGCCGCGGTGGTGGCGATGCTCGAGCCGGGCGAGGTTGGTCTGGTCGCTGGGCCGAGCGGCTCGGGCAAGTCGAGCGTGCTTGCCCACGTCAGGAAGCACCTTGGTAGCCGGTGCATCGATGCCGGCGAGCAACTCGAGGCAGCGCTGGACGACCAGCGCGCGATCATCGACGCCCTGGCCGAGCCTCGCAGCGGAATCAGGCGGACGATCGAGACGTGTGCGTCGCTGCTCGCTGCTGCCGGGCTTGCCGAGCCCTCGCTCTGGGTTCGACAAGCCTCGACGCTCAGCGATGGCGAGCGGGCGCGGTACACCATGGCGATCTGCTTCGGTGCAGCAAGCGGAAGCGTGAGAGCGGGCGGGGCTGCGAGCAGGACGTGGATCACCATCGATGAATGCTGCGCGCTGCTCGATGACGCCACCGCCCAGAGCGTCTGCCGCACGTTGACGCGGTGGGCAAAGAGCCAGCGCCAGGCGCGGGTTGTGTGTGCATCTTCGAGAAAGGACCTCGAGCGATGGCTTGCGCCCGACTCGGTCTGGAGGCTTGAGCTGTGATCGAACTGAACTGGGGTCCGCGTGATGCTTATGGCGAGTTGAGCCGCTTTCACTATCGCGGCGGGCTGCCCGCAACGATCGCCAAGCGCGGCTGCGGCGGCGATGCAGTCGTGGTAGCCCGCGACCCGCATGAGGACCAGCGCGTGGCGGGCATCCTCATCGTGAGCATGCCGACGCTCAATGGCTCATGGCGACGGATGCCCTGGCGCGACCGATACGAGAGTGTTGACAAGAGCGAGGCTGCGCGTCGGCTCAACAGCGAGATCCGCTGCCTTTCGCGCGTCGTGGTCGATCCGCGCTACCGCGGCAGGGGGCTGGCCTCGCGGCTCGTGCGGTGGTATCTCCAGCGGCGACTGACGCCGCGGACGGAGGCGGTCGCTGTGATGGGCCGCTTTCATCCGTTCTTTGAGCGTGCGGGGATGACGGCGTATCCGCTGGCTCCATCTTCGAGGCACGCAAGGCTCATGGACGCCCTGCATGCTGCGGGCACCGAGCCACACGAGTTGCTCGCACCCGGTGCTGCCGAGCGTCTGCTCGCTTCGCACGCATGGCTCGAGCACGAGCTTCGCAGATGGGCGATCGCGTGCAGATCCACGCGCAGCCGAAGCAAGTCCATGAGCGCTGTCGAGATCGCCAGGCTCGCGGGCGGGATGGCCTCGTCGCCATTGACGGCGTACGCGCATGGCGGCGTGGCGTTGGAGGAGGAGTGCGCCGCATGACACACGAGAACGCTCGCGTGAAGCCAGGAGAGCAGCATCAACAGGACGCGCTCGGCGCATCGCCCGCGCCGCCGATGGACGTGCGAGATCAGCCGCACGCGCTGACGGTGTTCATGACCGGCCGCGAGCGTCTCGCGGTGCTGCGCAGGCTTCGCAGGATTGATGGCGATCGGCGGGTGGCGCTGCTGACGGTTCTTGGGCTGATGGATGGGCCATGGGCCGCGCCGCCGGATGGGCCAGGCGGCATGGGACGTGCCTGAGGACGGCTGAGGTTCTCGAAGGGGTGAGGGGGGAGAGAGCATGGGGGAGGATGTTGAAACCGGCCTGCCGAGCTGGCCTCGGCGGGTGGCCGATTTGCGCGCGTGGCTTCGCTCCGCAGCGGGGCTCGAGTTTGCTGCTGCGCCGATGGTGCCGGGGCACGCAGCCCCGATCGAGTACCTGGTGCACGCCTTCTACGAGGGCGGCGCCCTGCTGGACGAGGCGGACATGGACTGGCTCAAGGACCAAGGCGAGAGCCCCGAGCACGCGGGCGAGCCGACCGTGGATGCGGTGGTGTGGGCCAACCGCGGCGGGGGCAAGACGTTTCTGGGTGCGGTGGCGACGCTCGCCGACATGGTGTTCAAGCCGGGCATCGAGGTGCGCATTCTCGGCGGCAGCCTCGATCAGTCCCGGCGCATGCACGCGCACCTGCGCGCGCTGCTGAGCCGGCAGGCACTTGCGCCGCTGGTCGAGGGGCGAATCACCGATCGTCGCATTCGGCTCGTCAATGGCTCGAGTGTCGAGCTTCTGGCCCAGAGCCAGACGTCCGTTCGCGGCACGCGCGTGCAGAAACTCCGGTGCGACGAGGTCGAGCTCTTCGACCCCGAGGTGTGGGAGGCGGCCCAGCTCGTGACGCGGTCCATGCACGTGGAGGCAGTCGGCCGAGGAACAACGCTCGTGCGGGGCGCGATCGAGGGGCTGAGCACCATGCACAAGCCCTACGGCCTGATGCAGAAGCTCGTCGAAGAAGCCGGTGAAGGCAAGCGCAGGCTCTTTCGATGGGGTGTGCTCGATGTGCTCGAACGCTGCGACCTGCCCTGCAAGACAGACGAGGGGCCGTGCGCCCTGTGGGTCGAGTGTGGCGGGCGGGCGCACAGCGATGAGCAGGCGGGGCACATCCGCGTGCAGGATGCGATCAACCTCAAGGCCCGGGTGGGGCAGAACGTGTGGGAGGCGGAGATGCTGTGCGAAAGACCCCAGCGGAGCGACTGCGTGCTGCCGGAGTTTGATCGGCGGATCCATGTCACTCGGTCCGTGCCCGAGCGTGCGCAGCGCGGGGCGTGGCTCTGCGGCATGGACTTCGGCTTCCGCTCGCCGACGGTCGTGCTGTGGACGCAGCAGGATGATGCGGGCGTGCTGTGGGTGCAGGACGAACGGGTGGAGGCGGAGGTGGTGCTCGACGAGCACATCTCGGCGATCCGCTCAGGGCCGCCCTCGCTCGCCCAGATGCACGCAGCCGGTGCGGTGGACCTCGAGCCGGCGTGGGTGGGCGTGGACCCCGCGGGCCGCCAGCGGAGCGACCAGACGGGCATCAGCGCGGTCTCGGCGATGCGGGCAGCGGGGCTCAAGGTCCGCGATCGCAGGCTTGCGATGGCCGACGGGCTGAACCTCATTCGCGCACGGCTGCGGCCAGCGGCCGGCGGCGGACCGAGGCTGTTCGTGCACGAGCGGTGCACGAGGCTCATCGAATCGCTTGAGCGATACCACTACCCGGACGACCCGCGAAGTCTCGAGCCGATCAAAGACGGCCACGACCACGCTGTGGACGCCCTGCGGTACCTCGTGCAGAACCTCGATGCGGGCTATGCAACGCGGCGCGGGAGCTACTTCGGTTCGTGACGACGTCCCGGGGGCGGCGCAGCGGGTGCCTACTGAGGCATGGGGGTGAGCATCGGCACGAGGACGATGATCACGAAGTAGCACGCCACGCCCAGGGCGCTGATGCCCACGACGATCTGCCCGGCGAGGCTGAGCACCGAGCGGAAGTAGCCATCCATCGAGGTCTGGCGGACGGCTCGGTACGTGAGGCTGATGCCCAGCGCCAACGGGATGAGCAGGAGATACCACCAGTCGTGGATCTGGATGGGATCGAGGAAGGGTCGCCAAGCGAGGACGAGGCTCACAGCACACCCCCGTCGTCACGCCTGAGCCGCGCAGGCGGCAGGAAGGCATCGAGGATGACGATGAGGTTGAGCATGCCCGCGATGGTGGCAAAGAGCGTGCCGATCTCGTTGACCTTGCCGATGGACCGGGTGGCCTTGGGCGTGGTGCCGGGCTCGGGCTCGGGGTTCTGGCCGTTGGTCTTGATGGCGTTCTGGTGGACCTGATCGACGACGATGGCGATGGGCCCGACCAGGGCCTGGCCGGCGAACCAGAGGCGGTCTTCTTTCGAATCCACGACGTCGATTCCGCCGATGAGCATCCCGCCAAAGAAAAGCCCGAGCACGCCGGCAGCAATCCCGAAGGCTCGCTTGGGTTCGCCCCGATAGAAGTGGCCAGCACCCGGCAGGACCACCGCCAGCAGCCCGGCGATGGGGTCAAGGGCGGGCCTTGGCTTGACGGCCTTGGCGGCGGCCGGGGAGGAAGATGAAGAAGGCATGGAACGACCTGTGGAGATGACGACGAACAGGAGAGGCACACCGGCGTTGACAGCGCAGCCCGAGCGGGTAGTGTACCGCCGATTCCTCCGAGGGTATTCGGGGGTGATCGGCGCCAAGACGCCCGGGACAAGCAACCCGAAGGGATGGACTGGAACTGCTGGCGTGCGGGCATACGGTGGGGCGGAATGCGGCTGATGGAGCCGCGTCCATGTGGTGGATCTGACAGCCAGGTCCGGAGGTGCGAAGTGGCAATGAACCTGATGACGGCTTGTGGCTCGACCTTCTCGGTGGGCAGCACATGGTGGGACGGCGGCGACACGAACAGCGAGACCCCTGCGCACAGCACGGGCCTCTGGCGCGATCCGTCCGAGAAGCCGTGGGACGCCGATGGCGGCACCGCGGTGATGGTCCGCGATGAGGACGATGACGACGACGACCTCTACTTCGACGACGATGATGACGACGATGACGAGTATGAGGACTACGACGATCCCGATTTCCTCGATGATGAGGACGACGACGTGGAGGACGAGCCCGAAGAGGACGACGAACTCTGATGCGTGCCGACTCGGGGAGTGCTTCCCACGCTGAGCGGCCGCAGAGAGGCGGACGATTCAGCACCCATGGCCAGCACACCCCCAGCACCGGGCTCACACGACGCGGGCGAGAACGCATCGAGCGATGCCAAGGCGTCCGGCAACGACCGACACAACGCCGCTGAGCAGCGCGACGTCGTGGATCGCAGGCTCGGCCTCGATCGCCGCGATGGCGCACGCGCTGCCACCGGCTTTGAGCGCAGGCGTGGGCCCGGGCGTCGCCGCAGCGACTTCATGAAGTCCGCCGAGGAGGGCGAGCTCACCACCGAGCAGTACCTCTTCCTGATGGCCATTCAGGAATTCAAGCAGGCCAACAGCGTCAGCTATCCCGCGTGGACCGATGTGCTCGAGGTCATTCGCCTGCTGGGCTACCGCAAAACGCAGCCCAGCGCCTTCAAGCTCCGCAATGCTGACGACTGGCG
>CAZSBR010000171.1:0-5599 GCA_964605165.1 uncultured Phycisphaeraceae bacterium | reverse complement strand
CGACACGCCACGCCAAGCCTTCCCTGTCCGGTCGAAACCGATCGGCCCCAACATATCAATCAGCCGGTGCCATCGGCACCCTCGCCCCACACACTACGCCGCAAGATCGGGGTTTGTTCCAGCCTTCTGCACAACAGCGCCTCGGCCTCAGTGTTGACATACCCTCACGCCGCCACCGGGCCACAGTCGCCCGGGCCCTTCATCATCCGCACCAGGGAGAACACATCATGGGCCTGTTCAAGGAATTTCGCGAGTTCGCCGTCAAGGGCAACATGATCGACATGGCCGTCGGCATCATCATCGGCGGCGCGTTCGGGATCATCGTCAAGTCGGTGATCGACGACGTGATCATGCCCGTTGTCGGCATCGCCGGCAAGGCCGACTTCAGCAACCTCTACATCCCCCTCACGCCCGCCACCGCGGAGAAGATCGACGCCGCAGAACAAGCCCAGGGTGTCACCGTCCTCGCACTGGATGCCGCGCGTGAGTTCGGCCCCGTGCTCGCCTACGGCAACTTCATCACCGTCCTCATCAACTTCCTCATCCTCGCCGCTGCGGTCTTCATGATGGTCAAGGCCATCAACACCGCCAAAAAGCAGTTCGAGAAGGAGCAGGAAGAAGCCGCACCCAAGGCGCCGCCGGAAGATGTCGTGCTCCTCACCGAGATCCGCGACCTCCTCAAGCAGCAGGCCTGAGCCTCTCAACCAAACCTGACACACGAAAGCACCCCGCAACGCGGGGTGTCTTTCTGTGCTCGTGCTTCAAACAACCTACGCCTTGGAGCCGGTCGGGCGTCCCTCGCGCTTCGAGCCCGGAAGCTGCGTCCGGACCTCCGGCAAAGAAACGCTCTCCCCACCCGTGAGCTTCACCTCGATCGGGCCGGGCAGGTGCATATCCCGCTGCGGGAACGGGATGTTCAGACCCTCGGCATCGAAGCGGTTCTTCACCTGCCGATGCAGATCCCAGTACACATCCCAGTAGTCCGCGGTCTTCACCCACGGCCGCACCACGAAGTTCACGCTGTTATCACCAAGCTCATTGACCTGAATCGTCGGCGCCGGCGAGGACAGAATCTTCTCATGTGAGCCGACGATGTCCTCCAGAACCTGCTGGGTCTTGGCGAGGTCATCGCCATACCCCACACCAAACACCAGGTCCACGCGGCGGGTCTTGCGATCGGTCGCGTTGGTGATCACGTTGTTCCAGATCTGGTTGTTGGGCACGTGCATCACGCGATTATCGAAAGTAAGCACCGTGGTCGTGAACAGCCGAAGCTTCTCGACCTTGCCGCTCACGCCGCCCGCGTCGACCACATCACCTACATCAAACGGTCGATAGAACAGGATCAACAGCCCGCTCGCAAAGTTGCTCAGCGTGCCCTGCAGTGCAAGACCGATCACCAAGCCCGCCGCACCGATGATCGCAATCGCCCAGCCCATGTTCACGCCCGCAGCAGAGATCGCCGCGACCAAGCCGATCAGGAGCGTAAGCCTCGCAACACTCTGCACCAGGAAGTCACGCAGCAGGCTCGAGACCTTGTTGAGACGCCCCACCGCTGCAGCCACCGCCCGCTTGAGCACCCGGCTGAGAATGTAGAACAGCAGCAACACCCCGAGGAACTTGCCGATGTTGCCCGCGACCTTGAGCCCGCCAGTCGGGCTCGTCGCCCAGCTCCGAATCTGCGACCACAGCACCGTCGGGTTCCACAGGTTCAGCCGCTGGCCCGTCGCCGCGACCACGTACCGGCGGTGTGAAGCGACATCCACGCCCCGCGCCTGAAGCATCTTCAGGATGACCTCGACCCGCTCGACGATGCGCTCCACCACCACCTGCTGATCCTGTGAGCGAACCGCAAGCTGCTCGATCGCCTGCCGCCGCACATCCGCCTCCACGTTGGCGTTGAACGCCTCGTTGCCGGACTGCAGCAACTCCAGCGCAATGTCGATCCGTACGCGCTGGCGAACCTGCTGCTCAAGGATCGCCTTCCAGATGCCCAGCCGTCGCTCGATCTCCTCGGTCTGCAAGGGCTGAAGCTCAAGCCGCAGTTCCTCGGTCGTGACCGTCCACGGCGCCTCGCGGTCATGCACCGAGGGCATGGCCTGCACCTCCGCCACAAGCCCATCGAGCGTTCGCTGCAGCAACGACTCATCGTTCTCCGCCGCGGTCACTTCAACGTCGACAGGTGAACGGATCTGCTCGACAACCTCCACATACATTCGGCCCTGGCTCACATCCCCGCCCTTGGCCTCGATCGCGTCCAGCAAGCGCGTCACCCTCGTCACCAGTTCCGCGTGCCGTTGCGCAGCAGCCCTGCGAGCTTCACGCATCCGCTGCAGCACTTCTTCTGGCCGACCCGCCTCCTCTGAACGCTCCTCGACGCGGATCATCTCCACGAGGCCAAACGCCGATCGCTCCAGTTCGCCCAGCACCGGCTCGAGCATGGCCTCAAGCTCGCCAAGCTGCACCGGTACGAGCGCAAGACCGAGTTCAGAGGTGGGCGTTTCAAGCACCACGTCCGTCGTGATGCCTTCGTCCTGCGCGCGGACACCGCCCGCAAGCAGCATCGCCATCAGCACACACCGGACCATGACCTGCGCAGCTTTCATCTCACGCCTCCTGATCGACCCGTCTCCACAGCCACAAGCCCCCGCCCGAGACCATCAGCCTACGTCCCCCGCCGCGCCAAGCCTGTCATCGGCGCGCAAAAACAACAGGGCGGCACCCGAAGGCACCGCCCTGTCAGTGGTTTCACTCAAGAGGCTCGCGAAAGCCCCTCAGCTCAGCACGATTACTCGTACTGGTTGGTGGCCTCGGTCTCCTCCACCGGACGCGTCAGCTGATCGCTGGTCATCGTCGTGGCGAAGCGGACCGAACCCGCGGTGTTGGCACGCACACGTACACGCCACTCGGCAGTCGCCTTGGGTGCAAGGCTCGGGAGCGGGGCGAACGTGATGGTCTGGCCCGTCGAGGTCGCGTTGGTCGCACCGCCAGCGCTGACGAACGACTGACCGGCCTCGAGCGTGTGGGTCAGACGGATGTTGGTATCAACAGCCGAGCCCTGGTTGGTGACGGTGATGACGTAGGTGGTCTCCTCACCGACGAGGACCGGGTCCTCGATGTCAACGACCTCAAGCAGGATAGCGGGGATGCCGCGAACCTCGGTCGACAGCGGGCAGGACGCGCTGGTGTTGCAGCTGCCGTTGACCGTCGCGGTCGCGTTGTAGGTGCCGATGCCCGAAGGACGGATCGAAACACGCACATCACGCGAAGCGCCCGCTGCGAGCGTGCCCATGTTCCAGACGACCGAGCCACCCTGGACCATGCCGTCGCCGGCGTCGGTCACCGTGGCACCCGCGGGCACCTGGTAGGTCAGAACAGTGTTCTCCGAGGGAGCATCACCCGTGTTGCTGACGGTCAGCGTGACCGGAGCAGTGCGGTCGATGAACATCGTGCTCGGTGCCGAGCAGTTGATCGCGAGCTGCGGACGACGAACGTTGGTGGTCACCGAGTTCGAGGTCACGTTGAGCTGGCCGCTCGTCGCCGAAGCGGTGACGGTGTTGGCGCCAGCGCTGGAAGCGCACACGCGGAGCATGCTCTGCTTGCTCTCGCCAGCCGACAGGTTGCCGGCGCTGAGGTTGACCGCGTCGTTGGTGCTCAGACCAGCGGGCAGGGCCACAGCAACCTGCACGTTCTGGGCAACACCGGTACCGGTGTTGGTCACCACAACGCGGAGGTCATAGCAATCGCAGTTCGCGTCGGTCGGGCCCTCGAGCATGATCGCAAGAGCCGGCTCGACAACGTCGATCGTGTCACACAGCGGCACGCGGTAGCGAGCCTCTGCACAGCTGTTCACCGCATCAGCGCTGGTCGCGCGACCGGTCACGCGAACAACCGTGCTCTCGCCCGGAGCGAGCGTGGGGATCGACCAGGTGCCGGGGCCGCTCTGGGCGGGATCCGACGAGACCACCTGGAAGTGGCTGGAGATCTGCTCGACCAGCTCGATGTCCGACATGGTCGAATCAGTCGTGTTGGTGAGCACATAGCTGTACTCAAACTCCTCGCCGAGGCGAACCTGAGCCGGGGCCTGACGCTCAACCAGAAGCTGAGGCGTGCGGGTGTGACCGGTGGGGAACGCGGCAACCGTGCCGCTGCCAGCGATCACCGGTGCAGGAGCGGGCTCCTGACGCGGGGCCGGGGCGGGCGCAGGGGCTGGAGCCGGGGCCTGCGTCACGCGAACGCCCGTCTCGGGCTCGCCCGGCCAGTTGCCGCCGTCGCGAACCTGCGCGTTGTTCGAGCAGCCGACAGCGAGCAAACCCGCTCCCAAGATGGCCGCCACTTGGGTTGTGACCTTACCGAACATCATCGTGATCCCTTTCAGTACATGGCCCGCTGGCTCATCCAGTTCAGGCGCTTCCGTCTGCTTGACCCACCCTGGTCAGCGAGACCCCATATCCGTCAGAGTGTCAGACCGTTTCAGTCCGTCCTGAGAGCGGCCCACTACCGACCCTCGCTTCCTCGATGACCCGGGGTCCCTCCCACGAATCCATCGAGCCAGCGCCCCCCAACTTAGTGGGGCATATACAACAGAGTCCGAGTTTACACCCTCCTATCGCCTCTGGCGCGGCAAACGAACAGATTTCCCCATCGAATTGGCAACCTCACCCCCTTCTCCCCACCGCAGACCCCGCCAACCACCCACTACCCTCCACCATGCAAAAGCCCATCAAACTCGCCGTCCTCATCCCCGCTGCCGGGGCCTCCACCCGCTTCAACACCGATGGCGCCACCAGATCCAAGCTCGATGCAGACCTCGGCGGCCGGCCCCTGCTCCACCGCACGCTCGACCTCTTCAACACCTACGCCAACCCCGACTGCGACATCATCCACACCGCCGTCGCAGGCCCCCACGACCCCGACGCCTTCGAAGCCTTCAAACTCCGCCACGGCGACACCCTCGCCCTCCTCGGAATGCCGCTGATCAAGGGCAGCGCCGCGCACCGCTACGAAACGGTCGCCGCGCTGCTCAACACCATCCCCGACGACGCCACCCACATCGCCGTCCACGATGCCGCTCGGCCCGGCTGCTCCCCAAGATTGATCGATCGCCTCGTCGCCGCCGCTGCCTCGCACCCCGCCGTTGTCCCCGCGATGCCCGCCGGCGCCACCCTCAAGCAGGCCTCATCCACGCCCCTTCAATCGGGTGAGCCCGACCCGCTCGCGGGCATCCTCGGCGACAGCGCACCAGCCAGCGATCAGGCGTGGCCCATCGAGCACACCCTGCCCCGCCACCACGTCTGGCTCGCCCAGACGCCGCAGATCTTCGAGCGACAACTCCTGCTCCGCGCCTACGAACAGACAAACCTCGACAGCACAGACGACGCCGAACTCGTCGAACGCCTCGGCGAACAGGTTGTCGTCATCACCGGCGAACCGGGCAACATCAAGGTGACCTACCCCGAGGATCTGGCCATCGCCCACGCGATCATGGGACTGCGACCCTCAGCCGATCGGCCTGCACACAAACGCTTCTGAGTGGCCGCCGCAGCAGCAGGCAAACCGCCACCCACCGCACCAGCCAGCCAGCCAGTCAGTCAGTCAG
>CAZSBR010000170.1:0-5600 GCA_964605165.1 uncultured Phycisphaeraceae bacterium | reverse complement strand
GAAGACGTACATGCCGCCGGCGATCTCGGCATTGCCGAGGAGTGCTGCGCCGGCGATGGAGTTGTACCAGTTGCGGTTGTACCTTCGGAAGGGCATCACCGCTGCGAAGGTCTCGGCATCGAGCTGCTTCATCGTGATGCCCGAGTGGAACGCGTAGGGCAGCCAGATGAGCGAGCAGACGCGGTGCCAGAAGTTGTTTCGTGTGCTCAGCTTGCTGACAAACGCATCCAGACGATCCAGAATCGTGCGCTTGCCGGCGGGCACTGACGCGCCCATGGCCGTCACGGGCTGGCCCTGCATCGCTTCGTCGTTTGCCTCGATCTGCGCAGCATCGTCGTTGGCCGGTGAACGGCCGGTATCGCTGCTGGCTGGTTTGGGTTCAGAGGCGGTTTTCAAAGCTCGGCTCAAGCTGGAGTCGTTCTGACGGGAGGCCCAGTAGCCTCTCCGCTCGCTCCATGGTATCCGGCCCCGGCAGCAACGCCGAGGGGGCCCGCCCAGCCTTCGCTGGCGGGGCTCCGGCCATCCATCATGCGTCCACCAGTTCAAACCAGCCCTTGCCGTCGGATTGGCTTCGGCAGAGGGGCGATGTGGGCTCGTGGTCGAGCACGAGCGTCCAGCCAGCGCGCGCTGCCTCTTCCAGAAGCCACCGCTTGCTCAGCATGCTTGTGTAGGGCTCGACGTCGTACGCCAGGCTGTAGGCAGCGCCCGCATGCCATCGGCTGGGCAGCACATCGGGCACAAAGACGATCTCCCGGCCCTCGACATCCGTGAAGCACACAGCCTGCTGGCCCCAGGTGTGCCCGGGCACGCGGAAGACGCCCACGCCGCCAACGACCTCCGTGGTCCGCTCTCGCACACCAGAAGCAGGCAGCGCATCCCGCGTGGGCACACCCAGAGCCGAATCAAACGGCAAGGGGCTCTCGACGAGCCTCAGCGACTCGGGGCCCAAGTCTGCGAACGGCAGCAGATGGTCGCGGTAGTACGTCCGCGTCATGACCGCGGTGTTGGCGATCGCGTCCTCCCACTCCTGCTGCTGGACGATGAGTTGAGCGTTGGGAAACGTGCGCACAACGCCGAGGCTTTCGCCCGACGATTCGCCCCCGTGGGCTGCGGTCCAGTCGGGCTTCTCGCCGCCGCGGGGCGTGCGTGTCAGCCCGCCCGCGTGATCGAAATGAAGATGGCTCACAATGACATGGTCGATCTCCGCCGGATCAACCCCCGCTTCGATCACGGCTGACTCAACAGTGCGGCCATCAAGACCGAAGATCCTCGCCATCTTGTCATCAAGTTTGTCACCCGTGCCGGTCTCGATCAGCACCCGCCGCGGCCGACCGAGGGCGCTCTCGGGCTCTTCACTCTCAAGCAGCAGGCAGTTGTGGGACAGCGCGATGCGGTTCTTGTCGTCTGGCTCGACCTGCCGCGTCCAGACCACTCTGGGAACGACGCCGAACATCGAACCGCCGTCGAGCATGAGCCTGCCCGCGTTGAGAAGCGTCCACCTGTAGCGCACCGTTCCGGAACCAGTCTGAGCCATGCTCCAGCGTAGGACTGGCCGAAATCACATCCAGAATCGCCAAGGCTCGGCAGCCTCGATCACCGCATCGGGCACGAGCCATCGACGGATCGCCAGAGCCAGTGACCGCACGGTCGCCGGCTGCACGGCAGAACACCCCGCATCCGCCCACGACTGCCAGCGGTCACCCCCTGCTGCCAGATCGATCTTGCTCGCGAGCGTGCGCGTCTCAACGTGGGCGAGCCCCTGCATGGGCTTCGGCGCGCCGCCTGCTGCCTCAGAGATGTGCAGGACGAGATCGGCGGTCTGTGCAAGGCGGTGGGTCTGTGCCTGCGCGCGCGTGTGGAGTTCGCGTCGCTCGTCGGCGTCGTCGATCTCCCCGAGGCCCGCGGTGTCCAGCCAGCGCACCACCAGCCCATCGAGTTCGAGCATCACACCCACATGATCGAGCGTCGTGCCCGCAACGCTCGATGCCACCGCCAACGTCTGCCCCGCCAACGCGTTCAGCAGGGTGCTCTTGCCCGCGTTGGGCTTGCCGATGCACACGACCATCGGCGGAGCGAGCAGCCGGCCCAGCAGCCGGTCTCGCTCGCTGGGCGGAGCCGCTTCGTCGAAGTGCCTCGCGGTCCACAGATCGTGCTGCGCGAGGAGCAGATCGACGGACCTCGGGCTGGCTGCCCGGGCCAGTGCGCTCAGGGCACGAGCCTCGACCAAACTCCTTGCCTCGGCAAACCTACTCGGCTGGTCGTCGACGTGGGCCAGACCCGCGCGGGTGAGCCACGACTCCATGCGCTCAGCCACCGCTCGCCCAGCGTGCGGGCAGAGCCACAGCACACAGGAACTCGCCCGGGCTGCGACGACGTCATCCACGCCCAGAACGCTGACGAGCTTCACGCTGCCCGGAGCCATCGGGGGCAATTCGAGCGAACGGGCAGCGGCTTCGAGGGCCTGCGCGTTGGGTGCGATCACGCCGAAGAGCCCCACCCCGCCGCGAGGCGCTGTGCCCGAAGCACGCCACCACTGGGCACTCTCAGGCGTGGTCACGGCTCACTCTGCCCCCGCGCGTGCTCGAGACACAGACGAAGGCCCATGAGCTGAAGATCCGGGATGATGTGCTCGACAAGGCCATCGTCATCGAACAGCAGCGCTGCATCGCCCCCCGTGGCAATGACCTGCGGATAGGCACCGTAGAACTCGCTGTACTGCTCGATCAGGTGCCGAACCGCGCCTCTGGCTGCAGCCAGCGTGCCGACGAGCATTGCCTCGGCGGTGTTGTGGCCCATGGGGTGCGCGGGCTCTGCTGCAGGCGGCCAGTGCAGCTCGGGAAGCTGGGCGGTGCCCGCTCGGAGGGCCCGCAGCATCATCGCCCCGCCGGGCAGAATCGCCCCGCCGTGAAACACGCCCTTGCCATCGATGAAGTCCACCGTGATGGCGGTGCCCGCGTCGATCACCACGCAGGCCTGCTCGGCCTTTCGGAACGCTGCGAGCGCACACAAGGCCCGGTCCACGCCGAGCGTTTCGGGCTGATCGATCGTGTGCGACAGCGGCACAGCAAGGTCGCGATTGACCCTGGCGGTCTCGCACCCGAGGGCCGAGTGGATCGCTGCCTCGACCGCATTGGCTGCCTCGTCCCGAACCGAGCCGACCACCGCAAGGCCGGCTGCCGATGCGTGCTCTCGAAGCAAAGCACCTAGGCCCTCGAGTTCGTCATGCCTGAAGCTGGCTGCAAAGCGGAGCTCCTCTCCCTCGAAGAGTCCCCACCGCACCCGCGTATTGCCCACTGCCACGGCTAGCACTTGCTCGGCATCACTCATGCCCAAGGTTACGCCCCGGCTTGCGATCTGCCTCTACAGTGCGCCCCGATGACACCGACCGACGACATCAAACCGGTTCGATTCCAGATTGATGAGTCGATCACACGCCTCGAAATCGATGGCTTCGAGTTCCCCCTCGGTGTCTACCCGGTCGAGGAGATGAAGCCCCAGGCGGGCTATGCGGTGCAGTTCGAGCCCGCCGACGGCGACGATGAGAATGTCGAGGAATGGCCCGACCGCTACGTCTTCGAGGTCGTGATCTCCGCAGGCCGCCTGCCCCAACTCGTCCGGTCCGTGTCCTCCCTGCTGCCACAGCGTCTCTACCCGATTCTGGACATCATCGGCTATGACGCCTTCCGCGAGATCGACCCGTACATCTCGTATGAATTGGTTGGTCGCGACCGGTTTCTCGATGCGTTGAGGCGGTTTGGCCCCGTTTTCTTCGAAGATGGCTGGTGCGGCATAGGGGCGATGAGCGATGCGCCATTCTTCTACATGTTTCTCGATGAGCACAAGGTGCTGACCATTCGGTGCACCGAGGAACAACGCGAGCAGGTGGAGGCGATTCTGCACGCCTTCGATCTCGAACAGGTCGATCAGCCCGCAGCGGCGGACTTCGCAGCCCACGAGCATCGCAGTGTCGTGCTTGCCCCGCCCAAACGCCCCGATCTTCTGAGCTTTGACGAGATCTGCGACAGCCTTCGGGATGAATGGCGCCTGGTCCTCAACGTCGATGCCGAACAAAATATTGACGAATCTGGCCAGCCTCTGGGGGTCGTGGCGTGGCGCTGCCACCTCCAGTTGCGGTTCGAGGACGAGCCGCAAGAGTTGTACGCGGAGGTCCTGCTCGAGGCGGGCTCGCTGAGCGAAGCGGATTTTTTGGCCCAGCGGGCTGCGGAGCAGATGCTTGGCGGCATCGACCGGGTGTGCGAGGACGCCCGCATCCTGCAGGCAGACAGGCTCGTCAAGGCCGATGCGGACCAGGCGCTCGCCGAGTTCAGCGCGAACGCTTCCGGCGAATTCCTCGATGCCCGGCAAACGACCGGCGAGGCGGGCGTTCTGGGTGCCCGCTGGCTCGTGTGAGCGACCGCCGAGGGTGCGTTCTGCGATGGGCTCCGGAGGGTGGTGAAGAAAAAAGCCCGTTACGAACACGCTGCGGGTTTGCGTCGCGTGGATCGGGCCGATATCGTCCCCTCGGTAAGGAAGGACTAGCCACGCGATCGCAGGCTGCGACCGCTTGGCTCCCGTCGGCAGGCGTCGTCGGGCAGCCCCTCTCCAAGACGCGCACCAGCGGGGTGTCGACTGTGTGGATTCCCCCCGCTCGCCCACATCGCTCGCCGAGGCCTCAACGCGATGGCCTCCGCGATAGGAGCCGGCTTTTCATGTCGCACAACCATTCGCTTCCGTCACGCGCGGCTCGCAGCGCAACCCGTGCTCTTCTCATCGCTGCCGCCGCCACAGCCTCTGGCTTGGCCGCTCCCGCCTGGGCTTGGCAAAGCACCGCCGAGACCCTCGCCGGCATCTCCGATCAGAGAGTCGATGCGCTGGCAACAGCCCGCAAGGCACTCGCCGATGAAAAGCCCGGCCATGCCCTGCACGCACTCGCCGAGGCGATGCGCTCCGATGACTTCATGGCCGACACGGCTCGCCGCAGCGAAGCCATGCGACTCATGAGTGAAGCGCAGGACATGCGCCGCAGCCAGCCCACCAGCCAGCAGCGGGCCGAGAAGGCCGAGCTTGCCCTGCTCGATGGCAACCTCGCAGCGGCCGAGCGCACCGCCACATCGGTGCTTGCCATGAACGATGCCTACGCGAGCGATCGAGCAGTGGCGACCCGGGTGCTCTCGGAGGTCGAGCAGCAGCGTGCGGCCTTCGCAAGCGAGGTCCCCGTCCTCATGCTCTCCATGGCCGACGACTTCACCTCGGGGCAGTACGCCCGAGCCAAGGCAGCACTCGACACCCTCAATCGCAGCGGCGTGGAACTCAGCGCCCCCCAGCAGGCGCAGGTCGATCACTACACCGCCATGCTGCACGAGCTCGAGCGCGTCAACGGCGTCATCGATCACACGCCCTACACCGCCTCCATGATGCAGGCCGGTGTCGTCAAGCGCCGCAGCGATGAGCCCGCGGCCACGCCGTCGGACGAGCCCACCGAGCAGCCGGCGGCCCAGGCACAGCCGGGCACCATGGACCCCATCGAGATGGCCCTGGGCGGCGGTTCGGGGGGGGGGGGGGGGGGGGGGGGGGGGGGGGGGGGGGGGGGGGGGGGGGGG
>CAZSBR010000169.1:0-5612 GCA_964605165.1 uncultured Phycisphaeraceae bacterium | reverse complement strand
GTGTCGCAGGCTCTCAGCCCGTTCTTTGCCGGCTACGACTCGCTGATCAGCCTTGCGGTTCACGGCGCGGTCTCGGCGGTCCACTATTGGCAGGCGATGAGCTACCTGCAGAACCTCACCAACCGCATCCCGGCACCAAAGCTCACCCAGCGGCTGAAGCGCGAACGCCGCTCCCTGGCCATCGCAACGACGCTCGGCATTCTTGCCTGCGGGCTCGGGCCGTTGCTCGCGTTCATCGTGTACCTGTCCATCATCGATCAGGTGCGATCCCACCTCAAGCGGGTCGTTCGCGAAATTGATCTGCATGCGCAGCTCGAAGCGCACCTTCCCGAGCCGCCATCGACGGCTAGCGACCGCTCAGAAGTCTGAGCGTGGCATGCTGACTGAGGTCTTGCGCGAAGCGCATCGCATCGCCCTGCGTGCTGCGGCCCGTGACGCGCGTGCGCATGGTGGCCTCGGACTCCAGCAGTGTGCCGGTCTCGATATCGACGATCGTTTCGGCTTCGATCTCGCTCGACTCGACGTCAAGTTCGATGAGCCCCGCGAGAGCCCCGAGATCCGGCAAGGCGAGATGACCCGAGGTGGTGATCTTGGCTCCACTGCCAGCGCTCGAGCGGGCCTGCCCAGCGTACGTATGCCTGAGCGTGACCGCCGCGCTACCAAGCAAGGGAACGGGCTGCGAGCTTGAGCCATCCCAGGTCGCCCCCCTGCGGACGGACCGGCCGGGCAGGATCTTCAGGCTCTGCTCGATCTGCCGCTGGAACTGCTGTTCGGCATCGGCAGGTGCTTGGCCCGGTCCGAGGAGCCCGGCCGCGTTGCCGGCGATGGTGTTCTGGGCCATGGAAGCTGTGATGGCACGCATCAGCGCAGCGCCGCCTTCGGAACGCAGGACGCGGCCACGCCGATCCACATCAAACTCCACGCGGTGCCCCACCATCGCTGCCAGCGGCTTGACACGCGGATGATCCGCACCGCCGGCTGCTGGCTTGTCCGAGTCAAAGGTGGCGACACGTTTGCCGTCCTGCTGGTGCTCCATCTCGAGTCGGGTGTAGACACGCTCGATCGTGGCAACACCCTCTTCATTGACCGAGAGCACCGCCTGCTCAAAGGTCCATGTGCGCTCGTCGGCAAAGGACTGCCTCTGCTCGATCCCGCCCGCATCGAGCAGGCTCTTCTGTTCGAGCGACTCGACGATCTCGTACGTCAGGCGCTCACCGGGCTGCCACACCCATTCAAGCAGCACCTGCTGAGCCCTGGCCGATGAAGCAGGGGCCCATGCGCACAACACCATCGCTGCCACGCAGGCCCAGCCGCAAACCGATGCACGTTCAGTCTTCACCACAGCGCCCCCTTTCACAGCGATCATCCGGTGATCTGCTGGCATGATCGATGCCTTGCGGATGTACCGATCAGTTCGAGGACGGATGCTTAAGGCGCCTGGTCGCGGTAGGCGGGCGTGCTGCTGGGACCCGAAACGAGCATGGGCACCCAGACGAGTGAAAGATGCCGCACATCGATGCCGGTCTTTCTCGGCGGCAGTTCGATCGATTCCAGAGGCTCTCGCATGGGATCGGGCAGTTGCTGGGCCTCCTGGAGCTCGCGTTCAAACTCTGCTTCGAGCGCCTCGAGTTGTCCACGCACGGCATCGGCGCTCTCCTCGGCTCGCTTGATATCACTCCGCTCGCGTGCGGCGCGGCTCACGCCTCGGGCTGCGGTGCCCGACCGTCGCACGCTCGTGGAGGACACCTTCTTGCGACCAAGCAATGCGCCGAGTACCGCAGCACCGGTCGAGAACACGGAGGACACCTTCGCGTCGCGGTACTGCTCCTTCTGCACTTCGACGCGCTGCTCGGCGGTGCGCAGGCGCTCTTCGAGTCGTTCGAGCTTCGGGGCATACTTGTCCCTGAGCTTCTCAACCGCCTCATCGCGAGCCTCTCTTGCAACCAGTTGAATGCGCAGCCGAAAGGTGCGCTCATCCTCGCCCGGAAGAGAGTGCTCACCCGTGCTCGGACATTTGAACAGCACAAGACCCGGCCCATCGAGCAACGCGGCTTTGAACGCACGGGTCCAGCGGGTGTAGCTTGTCTTCTTCAGTGCGACGCTCGGCAGCGGCGCGTGCTCGCCATCCACCGGCGGGGCGGACTCCAGGTCCTCGGCGGGAATGTCGACCGGCTTGGCTTCGCGCCAGCGAACACCAACAGGACCCTCCGCCAGGTTGCCCAGCAGCATCCGCGGCCGCTGGGCCTCCACCCCCAGCTTGCGATCCCAAAGCCTCAGGTCGGCTGAGGCAAGCAGCGCGGGCTCGTATCGAAGCTTCGCGCCCGGCTGGGGCTCCACAGCCAGCGGCAGGTAGTAGGACTCGAGCCAGTCAGGCAGCACCGGCGGGCCCAGCGCAGAAGCGCCTGCTGGCGGCGACGCTGGAACCTGGGCGGACGCTGCCTCCGAGCGCGCAGCCGCACGCTCGATGGATTCCAGGCTCTCTGGTGCTGAGGTGGCTGGGCGTTCAGCCGGGCTTTGCAGGGCCTTGCGCGCAGCCATGAGGTCGCGGATCTGATCGCGCGTCATCGGCCCCCTGAGATACGAGAGGACCCACCGCGTGTGCATCACGACGGGCTGCTGTTCGTGCACGTTGTGCAAAAGAAACACGCGGCTTGAAAGAGCGGAGAGCATGCGATCCATCTCGCGCCGGTCGATGGCCTGGGTGCTGGCGCCCTCCAGCCCGTCCAACAGCCGCTGCTTGTCGCGGTCGGTCTGCAGCCGACCGATGAACCATGTTCCCGCGTTGGCAAGCCCCTTGTAGTCGAGATCCACCGGGTTCTGCGTTGCGAGCACAACACCCACGCCAAAGGCGCGGGCCTGCTTCATGAGCGTGAGGAGGGGCGCCTTGCTCGGGACATTCGCCACCGGCGGGCAGTAGCCGGCGATCTCGTCCATGTAGACCAGTGCCCGCAGACTCGTTGTGCCCTGCTGCGTGCGCATCCACCCGACCACACGGTTCAGGAGCGTGCTGACGAAGAACATGCGCTCGGCATCAGAAAGATGGGCGATGGAGAGCACGCTGACGCGAGGCTTGCCCTCGCCTGTGTAGAGGAGATTCTGGATATCCAGCGGCTCGCCCTTCGTCCAGGCGTCGAACGAAGGCGATGCGAGCACCGCGTTGAGCTTGAGCGCCAGCGCCATGCGGTCCTTGGCGGGGTAGAACGTCTCAAGCTCCATGACGCCGACCCGCTGCACGCCGGGGTCCTGCACCTTCTGGATGATGACAGGGAGGTCAACCGATCGACCGTTCTTCCACGCGTCTGCCAGGACGTTGGACAGCAGAATGTGTTCGCGGCTCTGCACCGGGTCAGCGTCGATGCCCACCAGACCGAGCAGGCTGGTGACCGTCGTGGCGACACGCTCTCTGAACAGATCGCCATCTTCGAGGATGGCTGCTTCGGGAACATCGAACGACCGCAGAATCGAGAGTTCGAGGCCCGCCTGGCTTCCCGGCGTGTACACCGAGAACTCGGCCGCCTCCTTGAGCCTGCCGATGCGCTGCCCGTCCTGCCCCCACTGACCGAGCCCTTTGCGCCAAAGCTCCGCCTGTGCCTGG
The DNA here is from genome assembly GCA_964605165.1 of uncultured Phycisphaeraceae bacterium. Classification (GTDB taxonomy): domain Bacteria; phylum Planctomycetota; class Phycisphaerae; order Phycisphaerales; family UBA1924; genus OFTM382. Next base: position 2,017 of record CAZSBR010000169.1, on the reverse strand, counting down.
GCAAACTCCTCGAGCGAGAGGCCTTTGCGCCTCGCCTCATCCGGGCTGACCCAGGGCTCAAAGTCCTGCGGACTGAGATCGGGGAAGGTCAGCAGCAGGTTCGAAAGATCGCCCTTGGGATCGATGACGATCGCGGGGATGCCATCGATTGCGGCCTCTTCGAGCAGGGAGACACACAAGCCCGTCTTGCCCGAGCCGGTCATGCCGACACAGACCGCGTGGGTGGTCAGATCCTTGGAGTCATACAGCACGGGCTCGGCGCTGCGTTCGCCTGCTGCGAGGTCATAGCGGCCACCGAGATAGAACTGCCCGAGCTTCTCGTAGACGTTGGGATCCATGTCGCAAGCTTACGGCTCATCGGCTTGGGCAAACAGATTCTGGCTGTCGTCGGCTGTCGCGGGTGCGTGCCCGCTCTCACGAGGTGGCGGCAGCGACGCTCCCGGGGCCCTGGGCCGACGGACTGTGGAGTCGAACCCGCCATCGGCGGTCAGCGTGCGCACGCGGTCACCGACGCTGACGTCGGCAGCCGATCGGATGAGCCCGCCGCGCTCGTGCATCGTGCAGGTGTATCCGCGAGCCAGCACAGCCTGCGGCGACACGGCGTGGAGTTCGCGCTCCGCGGCCCGAAGCGCCTGGCGATGCTGCTGGAGCAGGGTGCTCATGGTGCGTTCCAGACGCCGGCGGGCCGCAACCAAGCGCTCAGCGCGGCGGGCCGTGAGGGTGGCGGGCTTGTGCCGCTCGAGACGCAGCGCGAGGCGATCAAGCTGACCCTGCCGCTGCTCGACCACCCGCAGAATCCTGCTGTGCAGTTTCTGGCTCGCGTCTTCGAGCCGGCCGCGTGCGGGCAGAAGCAGTGCCTGCCCGCTTGCCAGCACCGAACGCTGCTCGATCTCACGGATCCGTCGCCGGGCATCCGAGATCGTGCGCTCAAGGGCGCTTGTGAGACGCTGCTGGGATTGCTGAAGCTGGCGGAGCAATGCATCGGCTTCGGGCGTTACCCGCATCGCCGCCTGGGTGGGTGTGGCAGCCCGAAGATCGGCCACAAGCTCGATGATGGTCGTATCCGTCTCGTGGCCAATGGCGGCGACGATGGGAATCGGACTCTCAAGGACAGCCTGCGCGAGCGCTCGATCATTGAACGACCACAGGTCCTCCAACGAACCACCGCCGCGAGTGATGATCACGGCGTCGATGCTGTGCTCAGAACGGTGATCGGTACACCATCGCAGTGCCCGCTGCACATCGGCTGCACTCCGCTCTCCCTGCATGACGGCGGGCACGACGATGACCTCCACAGCTCGGCTCCTTCGCCGGAGGGTGTCGAGCACATCCTGCAGCGCGGCTCCGCTGGCCGAGGTGATGACGGCAACACAGCGCGGAAGCGTGGGCAGGATGCGCTTGCGGTCTTCATCGAACCAGCCAAGCTGCCGAAGCTCGTCTGCGAGTTGGCGCAGTTGCTCTTCGAGCGCACCTCGACCAAGGAGTTCGAAGCGGTCAACGATCAGCGAGACGCGTCCCTGCGGTTCGTAGTACGAGAGCTGGCCGTGGGCAATGACCTGCTGGCCATGCTCGGGCCTCACCGCGGCCCGGCGAAGCTTCGCAGCAAACATCACCGCCTGCACGCCGGCGGACGCATCCTTGAGCGTGCAATAGAGATGGGTGCTCTCGCGGGGCTGGCTTACTTCGCCTATGACAGCAATCTTCCGCGGAACCGCGCCCTCCACGGCTCTGGCGACCAACGCCGCGAGTCGAGAAACCGTCAGCGGCCCCTCTTCACTGGGCGGACTGGAACCGGCAGCCTTGCTGGGGTCGAAGGGCAACCTTGCCATGCGGCGAGCATACGCAAAGCTGCCCTTGCAGCCCGGGCTCAGCGCTGGGCGAGCTTGTTGGCTTCCTCGCTGGCGTTTGAACGCACCACGATGAACTTGGGGCGGGCGGAATCGAGGCGGACGTCGCGCTGGCGGAGGCTCGGGGCCGGACGTGGCGAACGGAGCTTAATCGTTGCTCGCGGTTCAAC
>CAZSBR010000168.1:0-5744 GCA_964605165.1 uncultured Phycisphaeraceae bacterium | reverse complement strand
CGCCCTGGCCTCCCGAACCTCCGCCGCCGCCCGCTCCGCCGACGAGGTTGCCCGTGAAGACATAAGTTCCGTCCCCGCCGGCCACGCCGTGGAGCCCATCTCCGCCGTTCTGCCCGTTGCCGCCGACGGCGCCAGCGGTTCCATCATCACCACCGAAGCCGCCTTCACCAGTGTCCGCGGTGTCACCGGGCGCGGGAATCACGATTCCGCCGCGCCCACCGGGTCCGTTGAGTCCGGGGGCCCCGCCGCCACCGCCCGGCCCGCCCGCACCGCCGTTGGGCACCTGCCCCGCGCTCGGCGCGCCGGCGCCACCTGCGGCGCTGGATCCTCCTGGAGAAGTTCCCGGAGAACCCGCATCGCCAGCAAAGCCTGTGCTGCCCGAGGTCCCGAACCAGCCGGTCTGGCCGGCGACAGCGGCCTGCGTGCCGCTCTGTCCGTTCGTGCCCGGGATCGCGGAAAACCCTCCGGTGCCCGGAGCTCCGCCGTTGCCCGCGGAGCCACCGCTTCCACCGATACCGCCGGGCCCACGGATGCCTCCCTGCCCGCCAGCGCCTCCAACTCCGCCAGAGCCGCCGCCCGCGCCGGGTGTGGTGTCAATGGCACTCGCAGAGATCAAGGAGGTGTGATCCATGACGAGGTTGCCGCCAATCCACAGCGATGCGGGGACGTTGCCCACGAACTGGATGATGTCGTCCGTGAGTGTGACGTCCCCATCAACCACCCAGCGGTCGCCAGGACCAACGAAACCTCGGAAGAGAATCGGTGAGCCAGAGATGGAGTCCGTTGGCTGGCCGTTGAGCGTCACCGTGTCGTTCGCGGTATCGAAAACGTACACGTCCTGTGCGGTAGCCAGACCGGCAGCGGCGACCAATGCCAGTGCGGAGGTTCGGATGGACATTTCATGCACCTTTCCGGACCACGCTGGGCCCGTTTGAACTCCAAAGCGGCTCGTTCTTCACCTCGGGGCATATCGCTCCGGACGGCCCCTCAAAGGGGGCTGCGAGAACTGCGCGCGGGGCGTACCACAAAATCTCAACTCGCTCAAGAAATGCGGCGTCCTTTCAGGAGCACGGCCCCACAAGCCCTCCGGAAGCCACCGCAGCGGAAGTCCCAGCACTCGCGGCATGATTCGGTGCATCGCGGTGCGAGCGCATGCGAAAGCCGATCAGATCCGGTGCATGGACCGACCAGGTTGCAGGGTGTTGGAGGTGCTGGCTCAAGCAGCCGCGTGCGAGGCGGTGCGAGCCGAAGCGGAAATCGGGGCGAGAGGATTTGAACCTCCGACCTTCTGACCCCCAGTCAGACGCGCTAACCAAGCTGCGCTACGCCCCGGTGCGTGCGTACACGGTAGCCCTCGCCGCGGTCCATCGCCAGCCCCCCGTCAACTGATGCTCGCTGGTTCCATCGGAAGGGGCGGCAGCCGCTACGCTCGGCGACCATGACCAACACATCACCCATCGCTCGCGAGTCCCTCTTGATCCGCGGTGGACGGGTCCTGGACCCCTCCTCCGGCATGGATGCCACCGCTGACGTAGTGGTCGACGCTGCGGGCACCATCGTGGCTATCGGCCCTGATCTCTCATCCGAGGGAGCGAGGGTGATCGAGGCATCGGGGCTGCTCGTCGTGCCGGGGCTGATCGATCCACATGTCCACCTCCGCGAGCCCGGCGGCGAGCACAAGGAGACGATCGCCACTGGCACCGCTGCGGCTGTGGCGGGCGGGTTCTCGACCGTCTGCTGCATGCCCAATACCACGCCCGCGCTGGATTCGGCAGCATCGCTCGAGGACCTCGCTGAACGCTGCCAGCGCACCGCACGGTGCCGGGTGTACCCCGTCGCAGCGGGCACGATTGGTCGCAAGGGGGAGCAGCCGGCGCCGACGCAGGCGCTCGCATCCGCCGGCGCGGTCGGCATCTCTGATGATGGGGACGCCATCGCGGACCCGGCCCTGATGGGCCATGTGATGATGCAGACTGCAAGGACTGGACTGGCGTTCATGCAGCATTGCCAGGATCCGCGGACCACCGTCGGCGCGTCGATGCACGATGGCGAGGTTGCGGTGCGGCTTGGGCTCGTCGGCTGGCCCCGGCATGCTGAGACGAGCATCATCGAGCGGGACATTCAACTCGTCGAGCAGACGGGCTGTGCGTATCACGTTCAGCACCTGAGCTGCAGGGAGAGCATTGACCTGATTCGCTCAGCGCGTGCAAAGGGTCTGCCCGTGACCGCCGAGGCTTCGCCGCACCACCTGATGCTCACGCATGAAGCCTGCGAGGGGTTCAACACACTGGCCAAGATGAACCCGCCGCTGCGGGAAGACGCGGACGTGGAGGCCTTGCGTCAGGCGGTTCATGAAGGGGTCATCACGGTGCTGGCTACGGACCACGCGCCGCACGCTGAGCACGAGAAGCAGGAGCCATTCGAATCTGCACCCTTTGGCATCATCGGCCTTGAAACCGCGTTGTCGCTCTACGCCGAGGCGTTGGTGGAGACCGGACTGATCGATTGGCCGAGGCTGATCGCGTTGATGACGGTCGAGCCTGCCCGGCTCTGCCGGCTCGATGGCCTTGGGTCACTGCGGGTGGGCGGCCCGGCGGACATCACGCTGGTCGATCCTGAGCATGAGTGGACCTTTGACGAGTCGCAGGTGGCTGGCCGCAGCGCCAACTCACCCTTTCTTGGTCGCAGGATGAAGGCGAGGCCGGTGGCCACGATCGTTGCTGGGCACGTAGTGCATGATGCGCTGGGGCAGCAAGCGGGACACCACGCCTAGGCAGCGCGGGCGCAGGCGGCCCTCATGGGGCGTCGCAGCGCAATGGCCGTGATGTCGTCCGCCTGGTGCAGCGAGCCGTGCTGGAGGTCGAGGGCAGCTTCGAGGTCGGCCATGGCGATCTCGATGCTGTCCTCGTTCGTGGCGGTTTCCGCGAGCGACGCGAAGTGCTTGAGATAGTGCTCGTTGGCGGGGGAGCGCTCACCCGAAACAGGGAAGGCAACCTCGAAACCATCGCTGTAGATCAGAAGGGTTTCTCCCGGCTGGAGGGTGAAGCCTTCTTGTGAGAACTCGACATCATCGAAGACACCCAGCAGCGGGCCGTGGGGGTCGACGTGGCTGGTTGTGCCGGGCCTCATCCTGAGCGGTGGGGGGTGTCCGGCGACGCTGAGCGAGACGTGATGCGACGCGGGGTCGTAGATGCCGAAGACCGCTGTGGCAAACCGTGTCCCCTCCCCAGCGGAGGTTCCGGCGTTGGCAAGCGCGGTGTTGATTGCGGCGATTGTGGAAGCACAGGCTTGCGGCTCGTGAAGTCTGCTGCGCGTCTCGGTGAGCACGCGGTGCACGAGCATCGTCAAGAGCGCAGCCGGAACGCCGTGGCCAACCGCATCGGCCAGCAGGAAGGCGAGCCGGCCGTCCTCGAGTTCGGTCAGGTTGAACAGGTCGCCGCTGACGTACGCTGCGGGCCGAAAGAGCACAGCCGTCTCAAGGCCCTCGATCGCGGGGGTGTTGTGCGTCATCAGTCCGCGTTGAAGCGTCGAGGCGAGGTTCATCTCCTCGTGCAACTGGTTGATCTGGCCCTTCATGCCGCCCTGGCTGGCCAGCGACGAGCGCAGCTCGCCGCGGACTTCGGTGATGACTTGCGCGTGGGACTGGAAGGCGTGGAGTTTGGTGGCCAGTTCACGCGGCGCGATTTCCATGGGCTCCACCAGCAGGCCCGGTGTCTCAAAGCGTGCCCATGTCTCGTCCATCCGCTGAACCGTGAACACGGCGGGTATCCGCAGTCGCAGGAGCATGTCCGCGAGTTGACCTACGTGGCCCAGGGGTTCACTGCCGTGCCAGCACACAAGGATAACGGGCGTGAAGTCGTTGAGATCGATGCAGATGCCGTCGGATGTGCAGAGGCCCTCGCCCGTGCGATGCATCGCGGTGAGCATCTCGAGCAATTGCGGGACGGTCATTGTCAGCGGCTGATCAGGTGCCGGCGTACGGGGCCAATGGTGCATGAGCACTTCGGACAGTGCCTCGGCACCGCCCGGTGCATGCTGATCCATGGGTCCGGAGCGGACGACGAGCAGCTCTGGTTCGCGCATGAGATGATCGCCTCCGCGGGCACCACTGCCCTTGGTCGGCTATCGGCTCAGCGGACGAGTTGTTTGAGCTTCTTCAGGTCCATTTCCACGCGGTCACCCTCGGACAGGTTGAGTGTCTCAAGCGTGCCGCCGGCAAACTCCAACGCGTATTGAGCAGCGAAACGGCTTGAGTATCGCTTCAGCCGCTGTTCGTACGCGCTATCGGACTCGTCGGGACCCTGAGGCTCTTCGGGCACCATTGCGTGCATCGCCACCACGAGCCCGTTGGCATCGAGGAACAGGATGTCGATCGGGATCGTGCAATCGCGCATGACGAAGGACCGCTTGTCCGCCCGCGGAAAGGCAAAGAGCATGCCACCATCGGGCTCGATGAAGGTCCTGCCGCCGAGGCCCTTGACCCGGGTGGCGTCGTCGACAGCGAGTTCCAGAAAGAACGTCCTGCCGTCGACCTTGACAGCCATCACGTCCTCAGCCGTTGCCTCGTCGCAGCCGTGCATCGATACGAGCGCGAGCACCGCTGCCAGCACGCCCAGCACCGCCGCAGAAGCCTTCATCCAGTGCATGTCAACAGCCATTGATGATCCTCCTGCGTGAAAACAATCGGCTCCGTGGAAATCCTAGCGTCATCGAGTCCATCGGCGAATTGACGGGCGGTCAGGAACTCGCGCTCGCCCATTGCGTGATATCGGCCCAGTAGGGCGATGATGCGTTCGGCGGGCACACCGACCTCACGATAGGAGCTGAGCCTCGTATCGCCGTGCCGCTTGGCCAGCCGCCTGCCGTCGGGTCCGATCACCAATGGGAGATGCCAGTGCTCGGGCGGCGGCGACAAACCGAGCAGCCGATACAGCAGCAGTTGGCGACCGGTGGAGTCCACCAGGTCCGAACCACGCACCACGTGGCCCACGCCCTGCCGAGCATCGTCCACGACGCACGCGAGTTGGTATGAAGGCTCGCCCCGGGCCGTCCAAACGACAAAGTCGCCCACGCTTCGGGCAGGCTCCACCTGCTTTGGTCCCAGCACGCGGTCGACAAACTCCACACAGCCGGGAGGTGTTGCAAGGCGCCAGCTCACGGAGGGATCGTCGAACGTGCTGGGCATCGTCTTGGGTCTCACCGTCGGGGGGCAGTGGTGCTCGTCGCTGCCGGCGTGGGGAGCGCTCGCCGCTGCAGCGATCTCCGCTCGACTGAGCGTGCAGGGATACACAAGGCCGTCACGCGCGAGGCTGTGCATCGCCTCGATGTAGGGTGCGAGGCTCTTGCTCTGTGTCAGTATCGCGCCAGACCAGTCAAGGCCGAGCCATTGAAGCAGGTCGATGCTCGCCTCTGCGGCGCCGGGCTTGATGCGCGGTCCATCAAGGTCCTCCATCCGCAGCAGGACCTCCCAACCGTGTCGATGCGCCAGCGCCCAGCAGACAAGGAATGAGCTCGCATTGCCGAGGTGCAGGGCTCCCGTGGGTGACGGGGCCAGCCGCGTGCGAGCCGCCACGCTTGGCCTTTGGTCTGCATCGTGTGTGGTCACCTCGGAGCACCCCATAGCTGTGGACGGCAATCTAGCAGCCTCGGCTGCGGATCGCGGAGCCCGTGTGGGCGGAGAGGGAACATCGTCGTTGTGCTGTCAATAGCGGCAAAGCGTGCTGCTCCGAGGCAACTGGCGGCCC
>CAZSBR010000167.1:0-5762 GCA_964605165.1 uncultured Phycisphaeraceae bacterium | reverse complement strand
GCCGTCAACGACTGGTACCTCGGCATGTACGCCGACGCGGTCGACTGGGTGACCGCGCCCAACACGCTGGGCATGGCCATGCACGCCGACGGGGGTGTCGTGGGCACCAAGCCCTACGCAGCCAGCGGTAAATACGTCCAGCGCATGAGCAACTACTGCAAAGCCTGCTGCTACGACGTCAACACGCGAACCGGTGACGATGCCTGCCCGATCAACACCTTCTACTGGGACTTCCTCATCCGTAACCGTGATCGCTTCAAGAACAACCGCCGCATGACGATGATGCTCAAGAACCTCGATCGGCTGAGCAAAGATGACCTGACCGACATCACCGTCAGCGCGCGCAAACGCCGCGAACAGTTCGGCATCGGCGAGATCGAGCAAGGTAAGTAGTCTCCGGCGCATTGCGGGCCCATGCCATGGGCTCTCAGCGGCCGGCTTTGCGAAGCCGGATCGGACCGCGGGCAGTAGAGCCATCGACGACTCGGCCCTTCTGCGTGATCTCGATTTTGCCGAGCGCTACCAGCCGCCGCGCAGCCGCCCGCGCCGGCTCCATCAGTTCCCGCCAGTCGTCCTTCGAAACCTCGCGTGCCGCTTCGCTTGGACAGATCGATGCGCCCGCAGCACGCTTGTCGAGCAAGGACAGGATCGCCAGTTCGAGCGCCTCATCCCGCGGCCCGGGCTTACGCGATCTGCACGACTTGGAGCAGTACTTGACGTGCTCCCAATCTCGCTCCCATTTCTTGCGCCACTCGATCGTTCGGCCGCAGGATTGACAGACTTTGGGTTCGCGGGAACTCACGCGCACAGGGTAGGTGCAGCGATGGCGATGCTCATGCGCAGGGACCCAGCAGGCCGAGCAACAGCAGGAAGTCGCCGAAGGTCACCTGGGCGTCGGGCTGGGGTGAGCCAAAGTCGTCCGCGATATCGCCCATGCAGCCGGCAGCGCCTCCCGGGCAAGGTCCGAGCAGGCCGAGCATCGCAAGAAAGTCACCGAACGCGACCTCGCCATCCGGGCTCAAGGCACCGAAGTCGTCCGCAATATCACCCGTGCAACTCGCGGGCAGGTTGTTTGCGAAGAAGAAAACCTGCTGCGTCATGAACGTCTCGCGGAACGCCTCATCACGGACCCACGGCGTGGTGTCCTGCACACGCACGGTGATCAGCCCGGACCCGGAAAGACCGAAGGCCTGCGTGTCGAGCGTTGCGCTAGTGGCGCCCGCGATCGGCTGGTTGTCAAAGAACCACTGGATCGAAATCGTATCCGTCTCGGGCGTGACCACATCGACGAAGAGCTGCGCGTGCTCGCTGATGTTCTGCGAAGGTCCGAAGCTATCGATCGGGGCTACTTCGCGGTAGATCTCCTTGATGAACTCCTCGGCGGCGATGAGGTTGAAAGGCCGGAAGAGCTCGCGCATCCTGGAATTGACCGTTGGCCTGTAGACATTCTCCACCGAGTACTGCCCGCCCTCGAAAGTATCGTGAAGGCCGTCCCACTCGGGCAGGTTGACGCCGAGCCACTCAGACCATTTGCGATCCTGCGCCGCCATCGCGGGCGCTTCGAGCATGGACGTGTTCGCAGCCGACGGCTCGGGTCCCGGGAAGAACGTGGGCCCGCCATAGGTGTACTCATCCGCGAGATCGGCCATCGAGTGCCCGAGTTCGTGGACCACGATCTCGTACGCAGCGTTGTTGCCCGCAGCAGCGGTGCCCAGGTTGCTGGATGGATAGCCCACTCCGCCGTACTTGCTTGAGTTGGCGACCGCGATGACCTGGTCGGGCGACTCGTTGTTCGGCAGGATCGCCTGGTCCGCGTAGGCCAGGGCCAGACCGACGTTGACGCACAGCGCTCGCTCGATGCCGCTGCACCAGTACTGCATCTCCAGCGCCGTATCCCGGAAGATGCCCTGCACGGGGTCGTTGGTGATGCCCGACTCGTTGGAGATCACGTCGACGCGGTGAATGCGGAAGAACGGGCGGTAGCTCCTCAGCGGTTCATCGATGAAGACATCATCGACGAACGTCGTCACCTGCTGCTCGTACAACGGCAGGTCCGCTGCGGTGTAGCCATCGCCCACGAAGACCAGGTCCACGCGATTGCCGGTGCGGGTGCCCGAGAGCAGGGCGAGGTCGTTCGCATCGACCCAGCCGATGCCATCCATCCATTGCACCGCTCCGACGAAGCCGGGCGTCGGCTGGTTTCGGTCGGTGTCCGTCACCACCTCGATGAGTCCGCCGGTGAGGGCGTAATCGCCATGCTCCGGATCGCCAGGCACACAGTGGTGAGCGACGAGTGCCTCGGGATCCGCCGCGGCGGCGAGGCCGCTGAGCAGCATGAAAGCGGCGAGGCTTAAGCGACGGGCAAGTCTGGGCATGGTCTCTCCGGCGACGGGTGTTTGCGTTCTGACAGGATCGGTTCCGCGAGCGCGGGCCATTCAGTCGAACAGGGTCCAGCCATCCATACGCTCGGGTTGACCCGCGGGTTGCCCAACCCTGCCCGGGACCACCCCGGCGGCGGGGCACTCCCGGTGACTCGCGGGCAGCATGAACCACTCTACAGCGGCTCTGCACTCAGGCCAGCATCCACAGCGCAAGCACGCCACGGGCAGACCAGAGCACAGTCCTCAACCAGTTGGAACGCACCAGCGCCTGTATTTTCGGGCGTGCATGCGCGCGGCTCAGCGCTGCGTGCAGCGGCACCTGCACCGCAAACGTCGACAGCCACAGCAGCACCACCATCGAGAGCCCCGTCCATGCCATCCACGCCGGCACCAAGCTCTCACCCACGACAACAAGCCAGGCAAGCCACCCCGCAGTGATCAACTCAACAAGCATGGGCGGCAGCACGACGAACGTCGTCCGCGTCTGGTGGAGCGTCTCGTAGCGGATCCACTCCCGCTCACCGACGGCTGCAAACAGCGGATAGTGAACGACCTGCACGAACCAGATCAATCCCGCCATGTAGAGCGTTGCGCCCGCGTGAACCAGCAGAAGCGCGTCCGTCATGCGGGCAACTCGCATACGAAGGACGCGTGATCAACCCGCTCACCAGCGTTCTTGTGCCGATGTGCACGAAGAACCCGTCCATCCTTGATGACGAACGAGCCCGGCATCTGGAAACCATCGCCGGCGAGTTTGCCGACGAGATGACCCCGCAGCGTCGCTGCAATTCCTCGCAGCCACACCGAAGGGCCGAACAACTCCATGAACGACCCACGCTTGAGTTCGAGCGCGCGGTACGAAAGACGATCGGGGTCGCTGATCCAGCTCAGCTCGCTCAGGCCAAACTGCTCCGCGTGATAAGCCAGGTCATCGGGCTCGCTCATGCTGACCACCGCGATCGACAGACCCTCGGCCTCGATCGCGCTTCGATGCTGCTTGAGGTCCGCAATCGCTTCCTTGCAGAACGTGCAGCCGGTGTGCCGGGTCAGCAGGAGCAGCAGCGGCTTGCCGGTGGAAAGCTCGCGGAGGCTCGCGCCACGCTGATCACGCAAGCCGTCGAGCGCATCGTCCAGTGGCACCGCCTCGCCCGAGTCGTAGTTGCCATGGGCTCGGGCAGCAAGCCACAGGATCATGGCGAACGGAATCCACCAGATCAGGTCATTGGTGAGGATCGTGGCTCCGAACGCCACGGGCAATGCCCCCGTCAGCACCGCCTGCGCAAAGCCGATCGGGCCGAAGATCTTGCCGAGCAGCCCCACAAGCACGATGGGCCAGTGTCGCAGAGGATCTCGCGCCGCAGCGAGGTAGCCAATGCCGTAGACCCCGACAATCATGCCCACGCACTGCCAGATCTGTGGGTACAAGGGCTGCTCCATCGACGCAAAGTCAAAGAGCAGCGAGGGGAACAGCACGACCGCTGCGCCCCACACAAGGTTGTAGATGCCCGCAGCGATGAGCCACTTGCGGGCCCAGCCCGGCGCCGACGTCGCAGCAACGTTGGCAGCAGAGCCCTCCGCCGAGGTAGACCTGCTCGATGAGGAAGTGTTCATGCTCATCAGCCGCGTGCCTTCACACGTGCGAGCCCGCCATCGACGCCGATGACCTGGCCCGTGATCCATGATTGCCCCGGCTGAACAAGAAACTCGATCGCGCTTGCGATGTCGCTCGGCGCCCCGATGCGGCCCAGCGGGTGCATTGCTTCCGAGGCCTTGCGTGACGCGTCGTTGGAGGTCAGCCGCGAAGCCAGCGGCGTGTCGGTCAAACCGGGTGCGACCGCGTTGATCCGGAGATTGGCGGGCGCGTAGCTCGCCGCCGCTGAGCGCACAAGCCCTTCCACCGCCGCCTTGGCTGCGCTGATCGCCTCGTGGTTGGGCAGTCCGAACCCCGCGGCGCAGCTGCTCATGAGCACAACACTGCCGCCATGGCCCCGCATCGTCTTGGCCGCCGCACGCGTCACCGAGAACGCTGTGCGGATGTTCTGGTCAAACGTCTCGTTGAACTCCTGCTCGGACGTGGAGTGCGCCGGCTTGAGAATGATGGAGCCCGCGAGGTTCACCGCAGCCACAGCATCCTTGTGCGCATCGAAGAGGGCCTCGGTGGCAGCAAAGTCCTGGGCATCGAGCGTGGACGTCGCGGTCACGCTCTGCCCGAGTTCATCGGCGAGCTGCTTGAGCGAGTCGCCTGTCCGGCCCGCGAGCACGAGTTGCCAGCCTCCGGCCGACAGTTTCCTGCACAACTCCGAGCCTATTCCGCCCGCCGCTCCAATTACGATGCACGTGTCCGCCATAGCCGTCCCTTCCCGTGGAATGTTGAGTCATTGAAGCCGGGCACACACCCGGGTGCTCTCACGCGTTCGCCGCGGGCCGCAGGCTCGATTCATCATTGTGGCGCCAGTGAAATTCGTCCTGCTGGTCGGCCGCAAGGGCGAATACCCTCCGCCCCGGCGAGGTTATGAGAGCGTTCAGAGGTGAGCTCTTCCTGCGGCTCTCGTGGGCCGCTGCTCACTCCTCTTCACGAGCCCGAGTGCCAGAAAGGGAAGCCCCATGACTGTCCGCATCAATGAATTGCTCGACTACGTTCGCCAAGGCCGCATCATGGACGCCATGAAGGAGTTCTACGCCGACGAAGCGGTCATGACCGAGCCCGCCTACGGCGCCACAGAAGGCCTGGCCGCCAACCTTGAGCGAGAGCAGAAGTTTGTTGACTCGGTCGCCAGTTTCGAGAGGTTTGACACGCCCGCCGTTGCCATCGATGGCGACACCTCCATCTACGAGAACGTCATGGACTGGACGACCAAGGACGGCACCAAGATGCACGTGGAGCAGGTGGTGGTCGCCAAGTGGAACGATCAGGGCAAGATCACCCACGAGCGCTTCTACTACGACCTCCCGAAGTAGGCCTCAAGCGAAGAACCCATCTGGCAGTCCATCACTGGGGCTGGGCTCTGATGCAGGTTCCGCGTGAGAGTCGCTGAGAAGCCATTCCACCATGAACGTCGCTTCATGCTGCGGAACTTAGCGCCTCTGTTGTGGCACCTGCTTGATGGCGGCTGTAGGTTGACAATGACCGGGCGCTCAAGCCCGGTGGCCTGGCGCGCGATGGACCCCGTGGATACGAAGGACAGCCCAGTCGTGTCCAATCAGGGCAAAGACCAATCAAAGAAGCTCGGCGATCTGATGGACGACGTCAGCCGGCAGATCGAGGATGATGAGTCGCTCGCCTTCGAAGACGTTCTAGATGCCTTCGGTACGCGCGCCTTCGGCCCGCTCATTGCCATCCCTGCGCTTGTTGCTGTCTCGCCGGTGGGAGCCATTCCGACG
>CAZSBR010000166.1:3041-5816 GCA_964605165.1 uncultured Phycisphaeraceae bacterium | reverse complement strand
GCATCATCCACTTCTGGAGCCTGGTGTTCATCTATATCTGGGCCGGTCCTCACCACCTGCACTACACCGCGCTTCCCGAGTGGGCCAGCACAATGGGCATGGTCTTCAGCGTCATGCTGTGGATGCCCTCGTGGGGCGGCATGATCAACGGCCTGTTGACGCTCCGCGGCGCGTGGCACAAGGTCGCGCGGGATCCCATCCTCAAGTTCTTCGTCGTGGGCGTGACGTTCTACGGCATGAGCACCTTCGAGGGGCCCATGCTGAGCGTCAAGGCCGTCAACAGCCTCAGCCACTACACGGACTGGACGATCGCCCACGTGCACTCGGGCGTGCTCGGGTGGAACGGCTTCATGACCTTCGGCATGCTGTACTGGCTCATGCCCAGGCTCTTCCAGACGAAGACGTGGAGCCCCAAGCTGGTTTCGGCGCACTTCTGGATCGGCACCATCGGCATGGTGCTGTACATCCTGCCGATCTACACCGCGGGCATCACCCAGGGCCTGATGTGGCGCGCCTTCGACGAGACGGGCCGACTGGCCTATCCGGACTTCATCGAGACCGTCATCGTGCTCCTGCCGCTGTACTGGATCCGTGCGCTGGGCGGCGCGCTGTACGTCTTTGGCGTCGTGCTCATGGCGTACAACATGTTCCGCACGTGGAACAACCGGCCCAAGCAGTATGAAGTCGCGGTGCATGAAGCACCCGCGCTGAGCAAGACCGCTCCCAAGGAACTGCCCCTCAAGAGCCGTCTGCCCGACACGGTCACGGGCGTTGGCCACATGACCGACAAGGTCAGCCAGCTCACCTGGCACCGCAAGTGGGAGCGGATGCCCATCAAGTTCACGGTGGCGGTCGTCATCGCCATCGGTCTGGGCAGCGTGGTCGAGGCGATCCCGATGTTCCTGGTCAAGGCCAACGTGCCGACGATCGCGAGCGTCAAGCCTTACACGCCGCTGGAACTCGTCGGCCGCGACCTGTATGTCAGCGAGGGCTGCTACAACTGCCACTCGCAGATGATCCGCCCGATCTTCGCCGAGACGGAGCGCTACGGCGAGTACACCAAGCCGGGCGAGCACGTCTACGACCGTCCTTTCCAGTGGGGCAGCCGGCGCATCGGCCCGGACCTCCAGCGTGAGGGCGGTAACCGCGGCCACTGGTGGCACTATGACCACCTCGTCAACCCGCGCAACCTGATGCCCGACTCGCTCATGCCGGCGTACGAGTGGATGACCCGCTCGGACATCCGGTTCAACGAGATCCAGGCACGGGTGGACTCGCAGGTCATGCTGGGCGTGCCCTACGGCGAGTTGGTCAAGGAGGGCAACGCCGAGAAGCACGCGCGCCACCAGGCCAACACCATTGCTGCGCAGCTTCGCGAGACGGCTGCTGCCCAGAACTACCCGCTGCCCGACGATGTGGAGAACAAGAAGATCATCGCGATGATCGCCTATCTCCAGCGTCTTGGCACGGATCTCTACGCCGAGCCGGAGTTTGACCCGCTGGGTATGCCCGAAGCGGTGGACCCGCTGCTCATCGATGTGCCGGGCCAGACCGAGCCCGGGCTGGCAGCGCCGCAGGAAGACCAGATCGGAGGTGCACCGTGAGAATGAGCGACCTGGTGGCCTCCATGGGCCTGACGATCTTTCCGTTGATCGGCCTTGTGATCTTCGGCGTGGTGTTCGTGGCGGTCAGCGTGCGAGCGCTGTTGACCAGCCGCTCGGCCTGCGAGCGTTGGTCGAGCCTGCCGCTGGACCTTCCGGAAGAAGGCCCGGCACGCACCAAGAGCGCATCGTCCACACAGGCGGAGGGCTGCTGAGATGAACAAAGACACATCACCTGCCAGTGCTCATCCCGACCGTCTGCACGTGCACGATGCAGACTCGATCCGGGTGGTCTCCCGCCGAGACTTTGCTGCCCGGCATCGCACGCAAAGGTCCGAGGCGATGGACGACTCGGCAGCCCCCGTGGGTGCGATGACGCAGCACGGCATCTTCGTTCCGGCGCACATGCTCAGGCCCGGCGCCACCGTCGAGGAGGCTGCCGAGCTTGCGCGGGGCCTTGGCGTAACGGTGCGCGAGCCTCACTCGGACCACAAGTCGCCCGAACTCCTCGGGACCTTCCAGACCGAGGAACTCACGGGCCACGAGTACGACGGCATTCAGGAATACGACAACCCCACGCCGGGGTGGTGGTACCTGATCCTCAACGGCACGATCGTGTTCAGCATCCTCTATGTGCTGGTCTACCACAGCGTGGTCCCGAGCCTGCCCGAGCGCCACGCTGCAGCCGAGTCCCGCGCGCTGGAGGTCCGCTTTGCCGAGCTTCGCCAGTTGCCCGAGGGCGAGGAGAAACTCGTGGCGATCATGGGCGAGAAGGCGTGGCTCGATCAGGGCGCAGCGATCTTCCAGTCGTCGTGCACGCTGTGCCACGGCGAGCAGGGCGAGGGGCTGGTAGGCCCCAACCTGACCGACGAGTTCTTCCAGAACTCCGATTCACTGATCGGGATGTACGACCTGATCATCAATGGCTCAGAGAACGGCGCGATGCCCAAGCGTGGCGGCGCGCCGCTGAAGGACGAGGAGGTCGCGCTGGTGACCGCCTACGTCGCGTCGCTCAGGGGCCTGAACATCGAGGGACCGCGCGGACCCGAGGGCGTGGAGATCCCGCCCTTCCCGCAGCCAGCGCCGAGCGGGCCGTAAGAGCCCGGTGGGAGCGCCTTGCGCGCACCCACGAAAGGAGCCTGTCATGGGTTCGTTGATCCAGCCAGAAGAGCGC
>CAZSBR010000166.1:0-2941 GCA_964605165.1 uncultured Phycisphaeraceae bacterium | reverse complement strand
CGCGCACCCACGAAAGGAGCCTGTCATGGGTTCGTTGATCCAGCCAGAAGAGCGCGTGCTTGCGACGCTCAATGCCGACGGCAGCCGTCGCTGGATCACGCCCAGACTCGCCAAGGGTGCGCTGTGGTGGCGCAGGCGCATCGTGGGCTATCTGCTCATCGCGGTCTTTGTGACGCTGCCCTTCATCCGCATAAACGGCAAGCCGCCGCTGCTGTTGAATATCGCCGAGCGCGAGTTCACGTTCTGGGGCACGACGTTCTACCCGACGGACACGCTGCTGCTGGGCCTGCTGCTCATGACGATCTTCGTGAGCATCTTCCTGCTCACAGCGTTGTTCGGGCGCGTGTGGTGCGGCTGGGCGTGCCCGCAGACGGTGTACATGGAGTTCCTCTTCAGGCCGCTGGACCGCTTCTTCGGCACGGGCGGCTATACCAAGTCGCCGTTGTCCGCCCTGCCGATGAACGTTCGCAAGGTCCTGCGCTTCGTTGTCTTCCTCGTGCTGAGCTTCCTGCTGGCGAACGTCTTCCTGTCCTACTTCGTCGGCACGGACAAGCTCAGCCAGTGGGTGCTGGGCAGCCCGCTTGCGCACCCCGCCGGCTTTGCCATCGTCGTGCTCGTCACGATCGCCATGCTCTTTGATTTCGGTTTCTTCCGCGAGCAGTTGTGCCTGGTCGCGTGCCCCTACGGCCGGATGCAGTCCGTCATGCTCGATGGGGGCAGCCTGATCGTCGGCTACGACGTGCCGCGCGGCGAGCCCCGTGGCAAGAAGCGCCGCTCCAAGGCCCGGCGAACGCCCGCGCCCGCAACAGATGGGCCCAAGGGCGATGTCTCCCTGCGAGTGCTGCCCGATGCGCCGCCCGCCTCGGCATCTACCGACGATGCCGAGCAGGAACTGGGCGACTGCATCGACTGCACGATGTGCGTGCAGGTCTGTCCGACGGGCATCGACATCCGCAATGGGCTTCAGCTCGAGTGCATTCACTGCGCGCAGTGCATCGATGCCTGCAACGAGGTGATGACCAAGATCGGCCGGCCCAAGGGGCTCATCCGCTATTCATCGGAGAGCACGCTCGAGGGCAAGCCCAAGCCAAAGTTCCGCGCCCGCGTCTTCGTGTATCCCCTGATCCTGATGGTGCTGCTGACGACCCTTGCGATCGTGTCGTCCGGCAAGGGCACGTTCAGCGTTGAGGTCCTGCGTGTGCAGGGCCTGCCTTACAACACGCTGCCCACGGGCGAGATCGCCGGCCAGATCCGAGTTCGCATCACCAACCGCACCAACGAGGCGCGCACCTACACCGTGACCGCCGACGCTGTGGAGCTGAGGAGCGATCCGTTCACGGTCGAGCCGAGCGAGACGACTTCTCAGCGGATGCTCGCGCTGGCCTCGGCCGATCTCTTCGATGCCGAGGGTCGAGCCGCGATCGAACTGACCGTGACCGATGACCAGGGCGCAAGCCGTGTGATCACGCACCGCCTGCTCGGCCCGCGTTCTGCGCCCTGACCCGACGACCTGAACCTGCAACTTGAACCTGCACGCCCGCTCCCGAGACCCTGCCATGCCTCAAGCCTCATTAACGCCCGCTGTCCCGTCCCGGGCCGCACGCAAGGGCTCCGTGTGGCCCGTGGTCATCGTCTGCATGCTGCTGACCAACGTGTGCATCTGCGCGATCACCGTCTACGCAGCTCTCAGCAACCCCGCAGCGGTGGCGGTCGAGCCGGATTACTTCCAGCGCGCTCTCGACTGGGATGAAGAGCAGAGCGAATGGACCCCTCTCGAGCAGGCGGGCTGGGTTGTTGAAGGCTCGGCTGTCCTGCGCGATGACCGCGCCATCGCCATCCTGACCATCACAGGCCGCGACGCCGAGACGGGTCTCCGCGGCCAGGCGTTCCACAAGGCCAGCGCCGACGAGCGCTTCGACCTCATGCTCGTGCGCACGGGCGAGGATCGCTACGAGGCGTGGCTGCCCTCAGCAAGGGCTGGTCTGTGGGAAGTGCGCGCTGTGGACGAGGACGCCAAGGTGCGCTTCAGCATCGTCGTCGAGGTTCCATCGCAGGATGCGACGCCCTGACATGCTCGACGCAGCGTTCCATCTCGGCCTTGTGCTCGCAGCGGATGTGGATGTGCTCGCGGCAAGCGAAGCTGTCAGCCAGCCGGGGCTGCAACCAACCATGCTGGCAGCGCTGGCGGGCGTGTTCATTGCAAGCCTTGTGGGCAGCGGCCACTGCGCCGGCATGTGTGGCCCGATCATGCTGTTTGCCATCGGCTCGCTTGATGCGCGCGCAGCCAGCACGCCCAAGTGGCGCGTGCACCTTGCCTACCACCTCGGGCGGGCGCTGAGCTACACGGCTCTTGGCGCCGCTGCGGGTGCAGCGGGCGCAGCGCTCGATCTCGGCGGCGCGTTTGTCGGGCTTCAAAGGCTCGCCGGCCTCGTCTTCGGCACGCTCATGCTCTTGATGGGTGCGGGGCTGATCGCGACGAGCCTTGGCTCTGGTGTTGCGGGCGATGTGAAGCGCAGGCTCCGCCTGCCGGGCTTCCTTCAGGGCCATCAGCGGCTGATCGAATCGATGCACCGCATCGCGATGCGCCGCCCACCCGTCAGCCGCGGCTTGCTCGTCGGGCTGCTCACGCCCTTGCTGCCCTGTGGCTGGCTCTATCTCTATGTGTTCGCAGCAGCGGGCACGGGCAGCGTGCTGTGGGGCGGCGCGGTGCTCGCGGTCTTCTGGCTGGGCACGGTGCCGATCCTTGCGGGTCTGGGCGTGGGGCTTGAAGCGCTGTCCGCACCGCTTCGCCGGCGCTTGCCCTTGGTCTCGGGTTTGGTGGTCATTGCCATCGGGCTCAGCGCCGTCTCGGGCCGATTGACCATGCCCACCTTCAGCACGCAGGAACAGCAGTCGCTGCTTGCCCAGCAGGCGGGCGGGCTGAAGGTGCCCGATGCCACGC
>CAZSBR010000165.1:0-5819 GCA_964605165.1 uncultured Phycisphaeraceae bacterium | reverse complement strand
CTGCGGCGGGCATCGCTGCCGGCACGCCGCCAGCGTTGTAAAAGGCCGGCTGCTGGTTGATGACCGTCTGCTCGCTTGAGCCGCGACGGATGTTGACGGTCTCGTCGGAGTCCTGCAGGTCCAGCTCGGTGAGATCGTTCTCGACCATGAGCTTGACGAGTTCCTTGAGCTTGCGGATGTCGATCATGCAAGGTTCCTTCGCTGATCACGCGCTGATCATCATCGGTCTCTGGGTGATCGCTGTCAGCCTTCAGAGCCGGCCTTCAGAGTGTGCACCAGCCGCGGTCCTTGGGCAGGCGCGACAGGTTCCGACAGCCTCGTTCCGTCACAGCGTAGATGTCTTCGATCCGTACGCCGCCCACACCCGGCAGATATATGCCAGGCTCGATGGTTACAACATGCCCGGGCTCGAGCTCGATCCGGGGCCCACGCGGCCCAAGCGAAGGCCCTTCATGCACATTCAGACCCACGCCATGGCCCAGCCCGTGGCCAAACCGATCGCCAAAGCCCGCATCGCTGATGACCTTGCGGGCGATCGCATCGACCTCGTGGTTGGTCACGCCCGCCCGAATCGCCGCGGCAGACGCCTCGTGCGCCTCCAGGACAACATCGAAGATCTCCGCGATCGCTGCGGGCCAACGCCCCAGACTGAACGTCCGGGTCATATCGCCGTGATAGCCCTGCCACGTCGCACCCCAGTCGATCAACAGCGGCTTGCCGGCAGCCGTTCTGAGCATGCCCGGATGGGCGTGGGGCTTGGAGCTGTTGGCCTTGGCTGCCACGATCGTCGCAAAGGAAGGATCGCTCGAGCCGCGAACCTTCATCTCGTACTCCAGCCGGGCACAGATCTCAAGCTCGGTCTGTCCCGGCTTGATCGTCGGCAGCGTTGCCTCGAGCGCATCCTGCTGGATCTTCAGAGCACGCTGAATGAGCTTGATCTCGCCGGTGGTCTTGATCGCCCGCAGACCGGCGACCACCCCTGAGAGCGTCTTGATGCTCCGCGCACCGATCGCCCTGGCCAGTTCATCACGGATCGTCAGCGTCGCATGCTCGGCCTGCAGGGCAACCGTCTTGAGACCGGCCCGCTCAAGAACGCCCGCGAGGGCTCCCGTCATCGCTCCACGACGCATCTCGATCGAGCACCACGACTTGAGCGGCTCAACGTCTTCCTCGTACCTTGAGTCACTGATGAGGATCGGCTTCCTGCGTGAGGCGGGCACGATCAGCCAGCTGTCGCCGCCCAGAAACCCCGTGAGGTACCCCACATCGATCGGATCGCTCACAATCAGTGCATCGACGCCAGCCTCGGTCGCAGCACGCCGCACCGTTTGCGTGCGGTCCCGATACAACGAAGCGTGTTGTTGCGATGCTTTGGCCATGGGCAGGGGGCGATGATACCCGACCGCCGCGCGCGCGGCTTGCAGCCCATCATGACACCCGCCCGCCGGCCGGCCATGGAGCGCAGCCGTGCGCTCTGACCCACCATCCTCGGGCAGGGCGGTCATCGTCGGTGCCAGCCTGCTGGTCGCCCTGCTCCTCGCTGCGACGGTCGTTGTGCCGATCCTGTGGGCCGCGGTTGGTGCGATGCGCGCGACCTCGAGCGGACCGGACGCCTCATCGGGCAGCTTCGACGCCATCGCGCAGGCGGTCGCCCTCTCGCCCTCTGATGTGCGAGCGCTGGCCACCACCCTGGGCTACGCGGGGGTCATCACCATCCTCGCCACAGCGCTCGCGTGGGCACCAGCGCGGGTCCTGGCCCGCTCACCCTCGAGATGGCTGGGCTTGTGCGTCATGCCCATGGTCCTGCCGCCCTACCTCGCCTACGCCGGCTGGTCGCTGCTGCGATCGCCCGGTTCGATGCTCGGGGACGCTCTCTTCCGCGCTTCGCAGATCGAGCACCTCGGCTGGGTGGCCCAAGCGGCGGGCCGCGTCACCGCGGTCATCGGGCTGGCAAGCTGGGTCTGGCCCCTGGCAGCGCTCGTGCTGGCACAGGCCCTGCGCGCTCGTGCTGCGGGCATCGACGACCAGTTGGCACTCGATGGGCCTGGCCGGCTGCGGGGGCTCTGGCACCGGGCTCTGGTCGTCCGCGGGGCGTTGCTCGGCTCGCTCGTTCTCATCTTTCTCATCATGCTGGGCTCAGCGGTTCCGTTGCACGTCGCGCAGACGGAGACCTTTGCGCTGAAGATCTGGCTCAGACTCGATCAGAGTTCGCCCGAACAGTCGGCCCTCATCTGGCTCAGCGGCTGGCCGCTCTGGCTGCCGGCGCTGGCTGCTGCAGCCGTGGCCGGATGGTGGATGGCTCGCCCGCTCAAGGGCTTCGGGGTGCAGCAAGGCGCGCGCATCTACTGCAGCCCGGCAACCTTCGGCACTGCCAGTGCAATCTGGGCCCTGACCACGATTGTGCCGCTCGGCCTGTTCGCCTGGGAACTGCTCGATGACGGCCCGACGCAGGCGGTGCGGATTCTCCAGCGGTTCATCGCTGCCACGGATCAGGAACTCGCGAGCACCGGTGTCGCACTGGGCGTGACGAGCGTGCTGGGGGTCCTGCTTGCCGCGTGGGCCGCCTGGGTGACAACAACGCTGCGCTCCACCGCGGCGCGGGGCGGTACGCGCTGGCTGGGCCGCCTGCTCGTGGCGGTGCTGTGCACGAGCGTGGTCGGAGCGCTCGCGCCGGGTGTGCTTGTGGGCGCTGCCCTGAGCCGATTCGCAGCGGATCTTGCTGCTGCAGGCCTTGGAGGGCTTGGTGAAGGCCCGTGGGTCATGCTTGCTGCCATGACCGCGCGCTGGTCCATCGTGCCATTGGCTGCGGGCATCGCGATGGCGATCACCGAACCGGCTTCGATCACCCACATGCGCACACTGGATGGTGGCAATCGGCTCGGCACGTTCCTGAGAGGCTGGGCGCGGGCGCGGTGGCCCATGCTCCTCGGCGTGGGGCTGCTCTTTGGCCTGCTGTCGATCCACGAGATCGAGGCGGCGGTGCAGGTCACCACGCCCGACTGGCCGAGCCTGCCCCGCAAGCTGCTCAATCTCCTGCACTTCCTGCGCGATGACGATCTCTCCGCAGCGATCGTCCTCATGGAAGTACCCGTGCTGATCGCCCTGATCACCCTCGGCCTGCTGATCCGCACACGAGAAGACTCGTAACTCTGCCCAATGGGGGCATCGAGCGAAACCTACCCCTGCCCGTCCGCTATTCTACTTTCAGCCCCTTCATGTGCGCCCGAGCATCCACCACTCTGCGCGACCGCGCGCCGCAACCGTCGGGCCTTGCCCGACCGCGCTTGGCCGCTCTGCTCGCCAGCCTGCTGGCTGCCCCGCTCTCGGGCTGCTTCCAGTCGCCCGTCGACCCTGATGAACGCCTGCCGGCTTCATCCTGGCACGGCGAGCCGGGCATGGCACCGGGGCAGTTTGCCTATCCGCGTGCCCTGGAAATCGTCGAGCATCAAGGCGAGCCCCACCTGTTCGTGGTTGACAAGGCCGCGCGCATCCAGTGGTTCGCGGGCAGCGACTGGACCCAGAGCGACAGCCAACCGCCGCGGGCGCTGTGGCAAACCCCTCGCTTTGATCGCGGCAAGCCCACCGGGATTG
Organism: uncultured Phycisphaeraceae bacterium; assembly: GCA_964605165.1. Lineage (GTDB taxonomy): Bacteria > Planctomycetota > Phycisphaerae > Phycisphaerales > UBA1924 > OFTM382. Next base: position 2,228 of record CAZSBR010000165.1, on the reverse strand, counting down.
CGGTCCACTTCGACCCCGCCGACCCCGAGGCTCTGCCCACGCTCTATATCGCCGACACCCACGAGAGCCGCATCCTCGTGCAGCGACCGCCCGCATCGCTCGATGACGAACCCACGACCATCAGGATCATCGGCAGCTACGGCTATGAGCCGGGGCAGTTCATCTACCCCTGCGATATCGCCCTGCTCACCGCCGATGACGGCACGATCGAGCGGTTCTACGTCAGCGAATATGGAGGCAACGACCGCATCAACGTCTTCGATGCAGACTGGAACCACCTCCTCTCGTTCGGCACCTTCGGCAACGCGTGGGAAGAGGATGGCCTCGTCTTCAACCGCCCTCAGGCCATCGAGATCGATGCCAACGAGCGCGTGCTCTACGTCGCCGATGCCATCAATCACCGCGTCGGGCGCTTCACGCTCGACGGCGAGCACCTTGGCTGGCTCGGTGAAGGCACGCCGTCGGATGAGCCGGGCAGCTTTGAGTTTCCCTACAGCGTCGCCGTCGCTGGCCCGAGGAAGATCGCGGTCGCAGAGTTCGGCAACAGCAGGGTGCAGATTCTCGATGCCATCAGCGGGCAGCGGCTTGCGCTCTTCGGCGGCTCTGGCCGAGGACCCGATGACCTGCTCAACCCCTGGGAAGTCGCTGTCCTCGGCGACAGGCTCTTTGTGCTCGACTCGGGCAACGCCCGCATCAGCACCTTCGACCTCCCGCCGCTGCAAGCCATAGCCCGCAGCGAGCAGCGCCACAGCAGCCTGGCAGCGCGAGCGGGGGATGGGCCATGAACACGCTCGCATCGCTCGTGCTCGGCCCGATCGAGTTCGCTCGCCCCACGTGGCTGCTGCTCATCCCCATCACGTGGGTCATCACGCTGCTGATCTCTCGGCGGAGCCTGGCCAGTTCCACCGCGACGTCGCGGTACGTCGCCCTTGCCGTCCGGCTGCTGGTGCTGGCGATGATCGCTGCTGCACTGGCAGAGCCCGCCACGAGGGATGAGTCTGAGAAGGTCGCTGTCACCGTCGTGCTCGATGCTTCGCGCTCGGTACCCGAAGAAGCCCAGCGCTCCATCGACACCTTCATCGACGACGCTGTGGCCTCCAAGGAGCCCGAAGATGAACTCGGTGTCGTCACCGCTGCCAAGGACTCACTCGTCCAGCAACTGCCCAGCCGGCTGACCGATCGCGTCGAGCGTCGCTTCGTGGGTCGAACCGATGGCACGAACCTTGAGGACGCCATCCATCTGGCAATCGCCACCGCGCCGCAGGACTCGGCCAATCGCCTCCTGCTCGCGACCGACGGCAACGAGACCGAGGGCTCGTTGCTCGCCGCCGCCGAGGCTGCCAAGGCTGCGGGCGTGCCCATCGATGTCTATCCGATCCGGTACATCTACCCCAACGAGGTCATCGTCGAGCGCGTCACGGTCCCGACCAACGCCCGGCTGAGCGAGACGATCAACATCCGTGTGGTCGTGACCGCAACGCGTCCATCCCGCGGCACGGTCAACATCCTCATGAACGATCGGCCGATCGATCTGGATCCCGACTCCGATGCGGTCGGCGTATTCGTTGAGCTTCGCGAGGGCCCCAACCTTCTGAGCATCCCCATCGAGTTGCCCCAGGAGGGTGCCCAGCGTTTCGAGGCCATCTTCGAGCCCGAGCAGCTCGCCTCGGGCGCTCTGGATGACGGCATTCAGGAGAACAACAGAGCGCTGGGCGTCACGTTTGTCTCCGGCGAGGGCAGGGTGCTCATCATCCAGAACGATGACACCGCAGTGCCCGAGGCGGCGGAACTCATCGACGCGCTGACCGCAGCGGAGATCGGCACAGTCGTTGTCCCGCCCGCCGATGCACCGCGCACCGTGGCGGACATGGCCAGCTACGACGCCATCGTGCTCGTCAACCAGGAGTCCTACCCCTATTCGCTCGATCAGCAGGAGGCGTTGCGCCAATACGTCCATGACATCGGCGGCGGGCTGGTCATGATCGGCGGCGACCGCTCGTTCGGCGCGGGCGGCTGGATCGGCTCGCCCCTCGAAGATGCGCTGCCCATTCGCCTCGATCCTCCGCAGAAGAGGCAGATGCCCCGCGGCGCGCTTGTGCTCGTCGTGCACTCGGTCGAAATGCCTAGGGGTGTGTACTGGGGCAAGGAAGTCTGCAATGCTGCCGTCGATGCCCTCAGCCGCCTCGACCTCGTCGGGATCGTTGAGTTCCAGGGCTTTGGCGGCACGG
>CAZSBR010000164.1:0-5827 GCA_964605165.1 uncultured Phycisphaeraceae bacterium | reverse complement strand
GCGACCGTGACCAACTGTTTCGCGGGGCAGAGGCGTTCGTTCCGCAGGTCCGCCGTGGGTGTGACGTTGCGGGCACTGAGGCCATCGCGAAGGAATGACATGGGATGGGCCTTGAGCGAGAGGCCCGCCGCGTTGTAGTCGTGCAGCACGTGCGTGGCTGGAGATATCACGGGCAGCGCTTCGAGTGCTGCATCGTCCTCCGGGTCAGTTGTTGAGTGTTGCTCGAACAGTGGCAGGGGGGCGTCTTTCAACGGCTTGATCTGCCAGAGTGCCCGCTGGCGATCGAGTCCCATCGAGCCAAATGCATCCGCCTCGGCGAGATGGCGCAGGGCTTGTGTGGGCACTTCTGCTGTGCGCCAGAGCGCTTCGATCGTTGTGAAGGGGCCGCGAGCCCTGACGGCATGATCGATGCGCCTGGCAGCGGCTTCGGAGAGGCCTTTGGTCAGTCGCATTCCAAGCCGCAGGGCAGCGCCGCCATCTGCGAGCGTGCAGTCCCAGTTGCTGTGGTTGACATCGATCGGATCGATGCGCACGCCGTGATCCTGCGCATCGCGGACGATCTGGGCGGGCTGGTAGAACCCCATGGGCTGGCTGTTGATGAGTGCTGCTGCGAAGGCGGCGGGGTGGTGATGCTTGAGCCAGCAGGAGACGTAGACGAGAATCGCAAAGCTCGCGGCGTGGCTCTCGGGAAAGCCATACTCGCTGAAGCCCTTGATCTGTTCGAAGCATCGCTCGGCAAAGTCTCGCTCATAGCCGTTGGCGATCATGCCATCGATGAGATGCTCGCCATACCTGGCGATGGCGTTGCCCTTGCGTTTCCAGGCGGCCATTGAGCGCCGAAGCCCGTCGGCCTGATCGGGCGTGAACCCCGCTGCGACGATCGCGAGCTGCATCGCCTGTTCCTGGAAGAGCGGGACGCCGAGCGTGCGTTCGAGCACCTGCCTGATCTCGGGTTTGGGGTACGAGACGGGCTCCTTGCCCTCACGCCGACGCAGGTATGGATGCACCATGCCGCCTTGAATGGGCCCGGGCCGAACGATCGCGACCTCGATCACGAGATCGTAAAAGCATCGCGGCTTGAGTCTCGGGAGCATCGACATCTGCGCCCGGCTCTCGATCTGAAAGACGCCGATGGTGTCAGCGCGGGAGATCATGTCGTAGACCGCGTCGTCCGAGGCTTCGTTTGCCATGACATCCGCGATGGTGAGTCGCTGGCCGGAACTGTTGCGTACGCCGATGCCTTCGAGCAGTTGGAAGGCCTTGCGGATGCAGGTGAGCATGCCGAGTCCGAGGCAATCGACTTTGAGCATGCCCATGGCATCGATGTCGTCCTTGTCCCATTCGATGACCGTGCGGTCCTCCATCGCTGCATTCTCGATGGGCACAAGATCGCAGAGCGGGCCGCGGGTGATCACCATCCCGCCGACATGCTGAGAGAGGTGTCTTGGAAAGCCCTTGAGCTGGCCTGCAAGCTCGATCGTGCGATGGATGATCGGTTCATGAGGGTTGAGGCCGATCTCGCGTACACGCTGTTCGTCGATGGACTCGCCCCAGCGATCGATGTTCTTGGCCAGTGCGTCGACGCAGTCCGCTGGCAGGCCCATGGCCTTGCCAACCTCGCGGATCGCGCTTCGGCCACGGTAGCTGATGACCTCGGCGGTCATTGCAGCGCGCTCACGGGTGTACGTGTCGTAGATGTACTGCAGCACTTCCTCGCGTCGTTCGTGCTCGAAGTCGATATCGATGTCGGGCGGGTCGCCCCGCTCGCGGCTGATGAAGCGCTCGAACAGCAGGCTGAACTTTGCCGGGTCGACCTCGGTGATGCCCAGGCAATAGCACACCGCGGAGTTGGCAGCCCCGCCCCGGCCCTGGCAGAGGATCCCGCGCGAGCGAGCGAAGCGCACAATGTCATGGCAGGTGAGAAAGTAGGACTCGTACTTCAGTTCTCGGATGAACGCAAGCTCATGCTCGAGCGCATCGCGTGTCTTCTTCGGCACACCCTGCGGGTAGCGGCGGCGGGCGCCTTCCCAGGTTTGTTGAGCGAGATAGTCCGAGGCCGACATGTTCGCCGGGCAGGCTGCTGCGGGATACTCGTACCGCAGTGCATCAAGCGTGAATGATGCGCGCTCGGTGATCTCGGCGGTGCGGCGAATCGCGGCCGGGTGAGCGGCAAAGAGCCGGGCCATTTCCTCGGCGGGCTTGAGATGTCGCTCGGCGTTGGCCTCGAGCCTGTGGCCCGCCTGCTCGATGGTGCAGCCGTGACGGATGCAGGTCAGCACATCCTGCAACGGCCGCCGGCTCGGCTCGTGGTACAGCACGCGGTTGGTGGCCACCATCGGCACATGCGTGTGATCACAGAGGGCCGCGATCTGCCCGAGACGGGCAGCGTCCTCACCCTGGTAGGTGCACGCTGCAGCGAGTGAGAGCCGATCGCAATCGAACGCAGTGCGCAGGCCCTGCACGATCTGGATGAACGAATCGTCAAGCACCGCCGGCGGATCGATCACAGCGAGCAGACCCTCGCTGTGGTCCGCGAGATCGTGCAGCGACAGGTGGCACTCCCCCTTGGGCGCACGCCGCTTGCCCAGCGTGAGAAGCCGACAGAGCCTCCCGTAGGACGAGCGATCGGTGGGATAGACGAGCACGGCAAGGCCATCGTCCAGCACGAGCCGGCATCCGATCACCAGCGGCACATCCGATGCTTTGGCTGCGACATGCGCGCGAACCACGCCCGCAAGCGAGTTGGTGTCGGCGATGGCTGCAGCCCGATGCCCCAACTCGGCTGCTTGCTCAACCAGTTCCTCGGGGTGGCTGGCACCGGTGAGGAATGTGAAGTTGCTCGTGATGGCGAGTTCCGTGTAGTCGCCATGGGGTGCCCGCCATGACGACCGGCCACGGATGGTCTTGGCCGGGTGCGGACGCAGCTTTTGGAAGTCGTTCTCAGGCATGGCGAACTGACGACCTCACGCCCACACGCCGTGAACAAACCACCGACCGCTCTCGATAGTGCGCACGAGCCACAACCATCGGCCGTCTTCGGTGTGTGCTGCGAAGTAGTCGCGCGTTGTGCCTCGAAACCGCCACCACTCGGCGCCAATCCGCTCGGGACCGATACAGCAAAGAACCGCGAGGTTCTCACCATTCCATGACACGCGATGCACGGGCCCATCCGGTGTGAGGGCTATGACCTCGGCGGGCACGGGCCGATGAAAGAGCACCGTTGGGCGATCGGTCCGAACAGCTTGCTCAGTTGCAGCCCTTGCTGGAGTGATCGCAGCGGACATCACGAACGAACGCTCGGGCAGATGCGAGCCATAAAGCTCGGCCCGAAGAACCCGCTTCTGTCCAAGACGATTGCTGAGCGTGTCAAGCATTTCGTCGCACGAGCGCACGAGATCCGTGTTGTTGAAGCTGTCGTCGGCTCCATCGCACCGGGCCTGCTCGTGCCTGATCAAGCCCAGGGTGAGCACGCGCACCCGAACCGCTTCGACACCAAAGCCCAGATGTGCCTGCTCGAGCTTGGGGTGCAGCATCGACCACAGGTGCCCCGCGTGACGGCTGGGCCTGCTCAGGGTGATGGTCAGATGCTCGGGAGCGAGGTCTGAGCGGACCAGTTCGACCCGTAGACTGCGCGCTCCGCAGCAACGCTGCTCGAGTTCATCTGTCACCTGCTCAACCAGAGTGCGCACCGTCCCGGTAATGGCTTCGATCTGATCCGTCGGGCCGTCGAAGATGCGTTCAGCCGTGGGGGGAGCCGCTGGCCGCACCGGTTCGAGTACCTCGATCGCTTGCCCAAGCGCCTGGTCGAGGCGCAGCAGCAACTCATCACCAAACCTTGCGGGCAGGGCCGACCTCGGCATGTCGAGCAAGTGCCCGATGCGCTCGATCCCCACATGGCCGAGTTGATCCACGACATCGGCTCCAATGCGAAGCGCTGCAACCGGCAGCGGCGCGAGCATCCTGCGGACATCGGTCTGACTGACGACTGCGCAGCGCTCATCGCCATACCTCGACAGCGCCCATGCTGTCCCGATGCTCGGCGCGATCGCGACCCGTGCCAGCATGCCCAGCCGCCTCAGGCCCTGCAGAGCCAGCCGGGCCAGCCGATCCTCGCCATCAAAGAGGTGCTCACAGCCGGTGACGTCCAGCAGCAGGCCGTCCGATGCTTCGTCGAGGCCCACCGCTGGTGAGATCCACTGGGCCCATATCGCAAGCCGGTACAAAGCTGCCTGATCAGCGGGTGCGTCGTAGGGCTCGATGCGGACCTGCCCGCTGCCGAACAGGGCGCGAGCCTGCGTCAGCGGCATGCCGCGGCGAACACCTGCATCGGCGGCCCGCTGGCAGCATTGCGCCACGATCTGCCGCTGGTGCTGGGTCTGAACGAGCAGCATCGGCCGTGGATCTTGCTCAGGCCGGCCGCGTTCTCGCCGTCGAACCAGGTCCGTTGACCATCTGGGCAGGCAGAGTGCCATCATCCGTCGCGGCCGGGATGTGCTCCATTGCGATGCGCCCTGTCGCATGATCTCGCTGCACGGCCCATCGCCGCGCATCCTCTCTCTTGGGCATGGTCTGCAGTCCTTTGCAGCGCAGCAGTTCCACCGTCCATCCCTGGCGGTGCTGCTCGGTGTGCTCCGTTCGATCCGTGTGCAGCGCCGGTGATACACGCCAGCGCGTTCTTGCTGCGGAAAGCTCACGCTGCTCCCAAGGAGGCCGCGCCAGCAGCACCGGCGTATCGCGGGCGGCGAGTTGAAGCCTGCGGGACTCGGCCATGGTCAGTGCAGATCCATCGGCGATGACCATCGCCACGCCGCTGCATCGGGATGCAAGCTCGATCGCCCAGACCCGCTCGGCGTGCCCGACTCTGGATGTGGGGGTGTTCACGAAGATCGAGCACGCAAGCAGTCGGCTCTCGCTGCGGAGCGAGCCCGGGCTGCTGGGCTGCGCCAGTGCCGGTGGATGGGGCCAGCACCGCTGCCCGATCCAGACAACGCGCTGGCCCGGGTGGGTGTTGACCGCTTCCCATGCCAGGCCGATCAGAACCGCCATCGGCGGGAGCCAGAACGTTCGCGGCCGTCCGCCCGGGTGGCCATGTGATCGGTCGGCACCGGCGAACCACTCGTGCACGCCGCCAGCCGATGCGTAGCTCCACGGATTCGCCTGGGGGCTCGCACCCGGGCTGGCGCCAACCTCGCCGATGACCCCGTGCAGCCCTCGGTGAGCAGCCTGCCGATCGGCAATCGCAGCCCGTAGCCTGGCAAGCTCGGTGGGGCGTTTGTCGTAGGGGGTCGAGAATGTTTGCATTCTGATAGGATATCGGCGAGCGAAACCCGATCAAGACCCTTCTATGATCTTCGGTGCTGCTGGATGCAGCGGCGGGCCATCGGGCGTTTGCCGGGCCTTCAACAGCGGTGCTGGAGACAATGGTCGGCATGGCCAGCGAAGGTGAGCAAACCGGCCCCCTCTCAGCGGCGCAGTACCTCGCGGTGCTGCGGCGGGCGATTGAGCCCAAACGCAACAAGAAGGTCATTGCAGCGCTTCGCGAGGCCTGCGATGTATGGACGATCGGCCCGACCTACGAGGGCTGGGATGGCAAGGCCGGGATCGATCCCTGCGAGCCGCTCGTGAATGTCGGATGCCGAGGGGTTCGCTTTCACCCGCAGGAGTGGGACACGATCAGCTTCGAACTGGGCGTGATGCTGGCCAGCACGGTTGAGGGCGACAGTCTCTATCTGCCGCCGAACAAGCTCACCCACGAGGTCGCGGCGTACATCGCGATGGTGCATCTGGAACTCTGCGCGATCAAGGACCCATCCATGGGCACCCGGGC
>CAZSBR010000163.1:0-5857 GCA_964605165.1 uncultured Phycisphaeraceae bacterium | reverse complement strand
GGCGTACGCTGGGCCCATGGCATTACGCCTCGTTCATGTGGTCGTGCCCCAGAGCAAGCTGCGCGATGTCGCCGAGATCCTCCGGGATATCGACACAAGCTGCTCCTGGACCACCGATGCGCACAATGGGCTCGCCCAGATCAGCGTCGTCGTGCAGGCACAGGAAGTCGAAAAGCTCGCCGACGACATGACCGACGCCTTTGGCGTCTACAGCAGCTTTCGTCTGGTGGTCCAGACGGCCGAGGCAACAAGGCCCAGGCTGCCCGAGCCGGAGAAGAAGCCCGAAACCAAGGAACCACTGGACCCGCGCCCCAAGTGGAAGCCACTCATCGGTCGCATCTCACGCGAAGAGATCGAGGAAGACCTCGCTGCGGGTGGCAAGACTTCGGGCGTGCTGATCGCCATGGTGCTGCTGAGCACCGTCGTCGCCTGCGTGGGGCTGATCAAGGGCTCCGCTGCGGTCATCATCGGCGCCATGGTGATCGCCCCGCTGCTGGGGCCCAACATGGCTCTGGCGCTGGCCACGACCCTTGGCGATACCTCGCTCATCAAGCAGAGCCTGCGTTCGAACATCTTCGGCGTGGCGCTGGCTCTCAGCATGGCGGTGCTCATCGGCCTGATGATCCCCATTGATATGAGTTCGCCCCAACCCGAGCTTGTCTCGCGGGCGAGCGTTGACCTCGGCGATGTAGCGCTGGCGCTTGCGTCCGGCGCCGCCGGCGCCCTTGCCGTGACCGTGGGCACGATTGGGCCACTGGTGGGCGTGATGGTCGCGGTGGCGTTGTTACCCCCCACATGCGCATGCGGGATCTTCCTCGGCAGCGGCATGTTCAAGGAAGCACTGGCCTCGGCTCACCTGCTGGCGGTCAACATCGTGTGCATCAACGTCGGCGCCAAGGCGGTTTTTATCGTCCAGCGGATCAGCCCAGCGACCTGGTGGGACGCCCAGCGCGCCCGCCACGCCACCCGGCGCGCCATCGGCGTGTGGGTGTTGCTGCTCTTGCTCGTCACCGCGCTGCTGTTTGTTGAGGTGCTCTAGCCCGGCCCGCGCAGCCGCTCATCTCACAGCATGCCTGCCGCGACCTGGTCCCACACCACGCCGATCGCGATGGGCCGGATTCGATCGAACCCAAGACCCTCCATGAAATCGAACGTCCGCTCGGTGGCTTGCTCCCTCGTCGAGCCGTCGGCCTGCGCGCGCTTGACCGCATCAACGAGCTGTTCGATGTACGCCCGCTGCGTGCGCACGATCTCGACATCGCCCACCGGGCCGTGGCCCGGCACGACAACAGTCTCGTCGTCACAGAGGGCCTCGACCTGGCTCAGGCTTTCCATCCACCCCGCAGCACTGACCCCCGCCGACGCATCGAAGAAAGGATGGAGCCCGTTGAACACGAGGTCACCCGTGTGCACCACATTCTGACTCTCGATGCGGGCCACGAGGTCGTTGTCCGTATGGCCCGCGCCGAAGTGGCGAAGCTCGATGGGCATCGTGGGCACCTGCACCTCGGCGTGCGGCCCCACCGCGACAACAGGAACAGCATCGCTCGGCCTCAGGCTGCTGGCAAGGGCTGCCTGGGCCTGGGCAAGCTCGATGAGCCGCTCGTTGGCTGGATCGATGCCACGGGCGTCGTCCGCCGCGGATGTCAGGCTTGCGCGGTATCGATCGATCTGGCTGGCGATCCTGCTCGTGGCGTTGATGTGGCCCACCACCGCCGCGCCCACGTGGGCAAAGGTCGCGTTGCCGCTGGTGTGATCGCCATGGTGGTGCGTGTTGACGAGCGTCAGCCGGGCGCCGGCCTCATCGGGCTCAGCAAAGACCGACGCGTCGTGCGCCAGCGCGGCCGCGACGGAGGCGAACTTGCTGTCGATCACGACCGCCCGGCCCGCTGCGGCGATCACCGCCACGTTGCCGCCGGGCAGATCCGCGGGCGTCACCCACACCCCGGGCCTGACCCTGTCCCAAGGCAGGATCGGACCCTCGTCATCACGCTTGTACCCGCCCGGCGCAAAGACCCCAGCACTGGCGGTCCAGCAGGCCAGCGTTCCGAGGCTTGCCGAGGTCAGAAAGGCTCTTCGGTCGATCATCACACGCCCCTTCCACCAAGGAGCATATGGGATGCCTCCGGCTCGCGGACCTAGCATCACCACTGGCAGGGCGAGGTGGTCTGCCGAAGCAGACCTTGAACACACCCGGCCTCAAAGAGGAACGCACCGTGAAAGCCACCGAACTCAGGCCCGGTATCGCCATGACGATCTCGGGAAAGCTTTACGTCATCATCAAGACCGAGCACACCAAGCCCGGCAAGGGTCCCGCCTACATCCAGGTCAAGGCTCGCGATGTCGTCGCCGGCGGCATCGTCGAAAAGCGTCTCAACTCCTCGGAGACAGTCGATGCGGTGACACTCGACCGACGCACCATGGAGTACCTCTACTCCGATGGCTCGGGTGCAACCTTCATGGACAGCGAGACCTTCGATCAGATCGTCATGCCCACAGATGTGCTGGGTGATGCGCTCCAGTTCCTCACGCCCAACACCAGCGCCAACGTGCTGTGCCACGAGGGCAACCCGATCTCACTTGATCTGCCCGCAGCGGTCGAACTCGAGGTCACCGACACCGCGCCGGGCATCAAGGGCGCCACCGCGACCAACCAACTCAAGGAAGCCGTGTGCGAAACGGGCCTGAAGACCCGTGTTCCGCCGTTCATCACCAACGGCGAGAAGATCAAGGTCAGCACGGAAGACGGCTCCTACATCTCGCGTGCCTGACTCCACCCGCGGACCGATGATCGCGCTGATGGGACTCCGCGGCAGCGGCAAGTCCACGCTCGGCGCGATGCTTGCGCACAGGCTCGGCAGGCCGTTCATCGATCTCGATGATGTGACCGCAGCCACGCTGCGCGAAGCGCATGGTCTCGATCCGGCGTCCACCATCGGCGACATGTTCCAATCGCTTGGCGAGCCCGCCTTTCGAGAAGCAGAGGCGGCCGCACTGCGGGGCCTGCTCGATGCCGGTGAGCCAACGCTCATCCTCGCCCTCGGCGGCGGCACGCCCACAGCACCGGGGGCTGCAAAGGCCATGCAGGCCGCCAAAGAGACCGGCCGACTCCGCATCGTCTGGCTGCACCTGCCACCCGAAACACTGGCGGCGCGCATCGAATCGGACGATCTCAGCAACCGACCAGCCCTTATGGGCGCGGATCCGGTCAGCGAAATGCACGCGGTCTACGAAGCTCGGCGCGCTTGCTTTGAGTCCCTCGCAAGCGAGACCATCGAACTCGATGGCCTGACGATCGACCAGGCTATGGACTTGCTGATCGACATCGCTGGCCATGACAGCCACTGCTGAGCATTCACACGCGAGCGCTCAGACCCGCAGATGGGCGTCCGCCGCTCGCACCTCTCGGCAGAAGGCCCGCACCGCGTCGTGATCCTTGAGCCCGGGCTGGCACTCCACACCGCTGGAGACATCGACCGCAAATGGACGCACAACCCGCACCGCCTCGCCGACATTGCCCGCTGAAAGCCCGCCGGCGACCAGCATCGGAACGCGGCACTGTCCACGGGCATCGGCCAAAGCCTGCCAGTCAAAGCTCGTGCCCTCGCCGCCATCCGAGCCATCGACGAGCATCATCTCAACGCCATCGGTGGTCGACCAGTGCTCGAGATCGCTGGCGATCGAACCGGGGTCAAACTTGATTGCACGGATGAGCCCCGGGCTCATCGCCTGAACGAGTTCGGGCGTGAGCTTGTCGCCATGCACCTGCACCGCGCGCGTCGGGCAGGCCTCGATGACATCAATGAACCAGTCGAGCGTCGGGTCTCGAAACACGCCGACGGAGGTCACGAAGGGCGGCAGCGCCTCAAGTATGCCCAGCGCACGCTCGGGATGGATCCATCGGGGCGTGTCCTCCACGAAGATGAATCCGATGGCATCAGCGCCCGCATCGACAGCGCAGAGCGCATCGTCGCGGTTGGTGATGCCACAGATCTTCACGCGGGTGCGGGCCGGGGCATCGCTCACTCCAGTTCCTCCAGAATCTCTTTGGCCAGGGCCTGCTGATCCTCGTTGAGTTCATCCATCGCCTGCGTGAGGTGCTCACGCGCCTCCGATGGCCGATCAAGGTACCGAGCCATCAGCACGCCCAGCATCAGGCGCACGGTCGGTGCTTCACGGTCGTCTGGTGCGGTGCTCAGGAAACCCTGGTACGCCGTCGCTGCGGATTCGTGCTCGCCCATCTTGTAAAGCTGGTTGGCCACGTCGTACTGCACGCGGCGCGTCATGATGACGCCCCGGCTGTCTGCACCAAACGTCTTGATCATCTGCTGGTATGCGCGCGCCGCTTCTTCAAGCTCGCCCCTGCTGGCAGCGGAACCAACGCGTAGCCGCGCCTGGCTCATGGCCTGGCGAAGTGGATCCGCCTCGGCCTCTTCTTTGAGCTGGGCCTGCGCCTTGCGGACCAGTCTCTGAACATCCTTCTCGCGCATCGCCCCCGCTTCACGGAACTGTCGGCGTCGATGAGCCTGCCTGAAGATCGTGAAGAGGTCGTAAGGCTCGCGCGGGAACACACGCAGCGCAAGCAGAAGCATCGAGGTGCCAAAGCCCGCCAGATAGCCGCCCAGGTGCGCCGCGTGCGCGACCCCGGTCCGTGCGCCCAGCCCCTGGCTGAAGATGTCCCACGCGATGGCAAAGCCCACAAACCACCACGCGGGCAATCCGATGACACCAAAGCCAAGCAGCGTGAAGCACCGGACGGTCGTCCGTGGGAAGAGCACCAGGAACGAGCCCGTCACTCCGGCGATGGCTCCCGAAGCCCCGATCGCGGGCGCGTCCTCCACCAGCGCGTGCAGCGAGCCCGCGATCAGCGCCGAGCCGAGGTAGAGCAGCAGAAAGCCCAGTCTCCCGAAGCGGTCTTCGACACTGGGCCCAAAGACCCACAGAAAGAGCATGTTGCCCGCGAGGTGCAAGAGCCCGCCGTGGAGCAGCGTGCTCGTAAACGGACCCCACCATGTCCAGTTCTCGCCGCCCATCACCCAGCCTGCCATCTGGATACGCAGGGCAAGCTGCGGATTCACCGCCTCCAGGACCGCAAATGCGGCGAAACACACGACGGTCAGCCCGATGATCGCAGGCGTGACCACCGCTCGCCGGCCGGTCGGACGCTCGGTTCCCAGCGGAATCAGCACGGGCGATGGTACGCGTGACACCTCGCCGGGCCGCTGAGAAGACCGGCCATCTGCCCGGAGCATGTCTAGACTCGGTTCCACGCCCAGCGCGGGGACCAACAACCAATTTCCGAGCGGCTTCACACCTGCTCGGCACACCGACTCGCACTCGTAACTTTGAGGAACGACGCTGATGAGCACCTACGTCAAAGGCCTTGAGGGCATCATCGCTGCCCAAACACAGATGTCCTTCATCGATGGCCAGGAGGGCAAGCTCGAATACGTCGGCATCGCCATCGGCGACCTCGCCAAGCACTCGACCTTCGAGGAAACGGTCTTCCTGCTCTGGAATGGCCGCCTGCCCAAGGCCGACGAACTCGCCGCCTTCAAGAAGGACCTCAGCCAGCGGTACGAACTGCCCGCGGGCATGGAGCAGCGGGTCACCAGCCTGCCCACCGATGCCCAGCCCATGCACGTGCTCCGCACCATGATCTCGTCGCTGGCGATGCACGATGCCGATCCCAACATCGTCGACGACATGGACCGCGTCCGCCGCAAGTGCCTCAACGTGCTCGGACACGCCCCCACGATCGTCGCGTACTTCGACCGCTACCGCCGCGGCATGCCGCTGGTGCACCCGGATCCCTCGCTGAGCTTCAGCGAGAACTTCCTCTACATGCTCAACGGCG
>CAZSBR010000162.1:4968-5862 GCA_964605165.1 uncultured Phycisphaeraceae bacterium | reverse complement strand
GATGTGCTCCGAGATTCGACTCCCCGGACGCTGCAGCGGCTTTGAGAGTCATCGAGTCGGGATGTCAACACGAGAACGCTGAGGCTCTGTTCTGGGCGGGCTGGAAGTCAGCCGTGGGAGGTAACCAAAGCGAGGCTCGCAGGCACTTTAGACGGGCTGGAAAACGAGGTTCACTGGATGCTCGTGCGATTCTGCTTCTGTACAGGCTGTTTGGAGAGAGTCTCGAGCGGCTCACGGTGTATGACCCGACTGAACTGGGCATCATCGATAGCCAGTTTGACGGCGCCGAGGCGAACAAGCTCTTGGAATTGGCGGAGGGCGGTTCTGCTTTCGCAAAGATGACGCTATCGAAAATGCTCAGATTTGACTGCCGGATTGGCCGCGATCAGAACTTGGCTGAACGCTATCTGCGCGAAGCAATAGACATACTTCCTCAAGTCGAGGAAGCACTCGAAACGCTCGTGCCAGATCATCTCTTTAAGGACCAGAATGAACAGGGCGGAGGAGTGAGCACCGCAGCGACCAGCTGGTTGATGGTGTTCATTATGATCATCATTGTTATCTTTGTTGCCCATGCACGACAGGGCAAGCGAGGCCAAGCTCCCGTGCCCCTGCAGCGGCCAGCCGCTCCAGTGCAGCCGCTATCCAACGGCGCTTTCCCTATGAACAGCGTTGACGGTCAAGGTATGCACTTGGGTGAGGATGGCACGCTTCAAGTTCGCTGAGGACTCTGCCAGCATGAAGGAGGGTGTTGTTCCGTGTCTCGGTGGCCGGGTGATCCCTGGTGAAGGGGTAATGGGGGGACGCCCGGATAGTGCCAGCCCTTGGGCTTCCTGAAGGCCGCGGGGCCAAGGTGCCGTAACTGCCTTTGAGACCTCCCTTTACCTTAGGCAC
>CAZSBR010000162.1:0-4958 GCA_964605165.1 uncultured Phycisphaeraceae bacterium | reverse complement strand
TTCTGCGACCGGTAATGCACAGACGCAGCGGGGCTCTTGGAATGTCCAAGCCAAATGGCCATCTGAGTACCCCTGTTGGCGGTTCCGATTGCTGATCTGACACGGGCGTTTTCGTCCCAGCAAGGCGTTGGGCAAAGAGGTGCACCGAACGGGTCTGGAACATCGATTGACTTCGCCTCAACACAACGATATTGTTGTGTCGTGATCCCTAGCCCGGACAATCATGGCACTTTGCCGCCTGGCGTTCACGCAGGAACCTGGGAGGAACTCGTCGCGATGTTCGGAACCACCGCCCATCGAGTGACGCTGATTGACGGGCTCTACCGTGCCGCCAAATCGCTCAAAGACGCTGGCTGCAAAACGCTCTACATCGACGGCAGCTTTGTCACGACCAAAGAGACCCCGAGCGACTTCGACGGTTGTTGGGACCCGAGCGGCGTTGACTCCAAGAGGCTCGACCCTGTCCTGCTCGACTTCGACAACTTTCGGTTGAATCAGAAGCTCAAGTACGGAGGTGAACTCTTGCCATCAATCGCAAGAGCAGAAGCCGCCGCTCCCCATCGCACGTTCCTCGAGTTCTTCCAGAACGACAAGGACACGGGAATGCCAAAGGGCATCATCGCGATTGACCTGGGAGGCCTGCCATGATCAAGAACGACCGTCAGTACCGGATCACCAAGGCCGCCGCTGAGAAGTTCCGGCACTCCATCGACGAGATGGAGTCACACAAAGACTCGACGCCGTCGGACATCGACCCCGTCATCGAGCGCGCACAGCTCGACGCCCTCAAGAGCCAGCTTCATGAACTTCAGGTGCAGCTCCGTGAGTACGAGGAGCTCTCCGCCGGAAAAGTCGGTGTGTTGGAACTCCGCTCGCTCGCGGACCTGCCGATCGCACTCGTGCAGGCACGCATCGCCGAGGGGCTCAGCCAGAAAGACCTCGCCGACCGCTTGGGGCTCAAAGAGCAGCAGGTGCAGCGCTATGAGGCAACCAACTATCAGAGGGCCAGCCTCTCCAGGCTGCTTGAGATCGCTGATGCCCTGGGCATCCATGTCCGCAAGGAGTTGCTGCTCCCGACGGCGAGCCGAACAACCGACAGCCTATTTAAGCGGCTCTCCGGGCTCGGATTCTCCAAAGACTTCGTGTTGTCGCGTCTCGTTCCCAAGGAAGTCGTCACGACTGCGGCGAGCGGTGAGAAGAAGGATGACAGCAGGCTTCTCTTTGCTGCAACCAACGCCATTACGCACATCTTCGGCTGGACCCCGGCGGCCGTTCTGGGCGAGAGCCAGCCATGGTTCAACGCCGGTGTGCTGGGAGCAACACGGTTCAAGGTCAGCGAGAATACCGAGCAGAAAAGTCTTGAGGTATATACATTCTACGCGCACTACCTCGCGTTGCTGCTGCTCCAGGCGACGCAACACCTTCCAATCCAACCCGTCCCGACCGACCCCGACGAAGTGTACGACGCGATCATGGATCGCTACGGCGGGATGACGTTTTACAACGCGCTTTTGTACACATGGGACCTCGGTATCCCGGTGCTGCCTCTCGATGACCGAGGTGCGTTCCACGGTGCCTGCTGGAGAGTCGAGGGCCGAAACGTGATTGTGCTCAAGCAGAGGACTTCCTCCCATGCTCGCTGGCTCTTCGACCTGCTCCATGAACTCCGGCATGCAGGGGAGTCGCCAGAGTCACCGATTCATAGCGTGATCGAAGAGCCCGAAACCTCACCGCAACGCCGCGACTCGGAAGACGAGAAGGTCGCAAGCTGGTTTGCCGGAGAAGCGTCGCTGGGTGGGCAAGCGGAAGCTCTCGCGGAGAGGTGTGTTGACCGTGCGCAGGGAAGCATCGAGCGGCTGAAATCCGTCGTGCGGAAAGTTGCTTCCGAGGCGCGGGTCGATACTGCGTCGCTCGCGAATTACATCGCATTCCGGCTCTCTTTGCAGGGTGAGAACTGGTGGGGCACCGCGATGAATCTCCAGCCCCGAGACGAGAACCCTTGGTCAGTCGCACGCAATGTCCTGCTCGCGCGTTCCGACCTGACACAACTCCGAGGGATGGACTCCATGCTGTTCACCCAGGCCCTGCGAGAATCGAAAGACTGAGACATGGCCGAACACATCGCCAGAAAGCTGCCGGACTTGAAGCCGCTTAAGCTCTCGTGCACCCGCACCGAATGCGAAAACGAACTGCACTGCTATCGCCAAAGCAAGAAGAAGGCCACCCATCCTGCGGGGGCGTGTCAGAGCTGCGGCGCCGAGTTGGTCGATTGGCCTCGCGTTCAGCAGCGAGACTTGGAGGACGTTGCGCACACACTCGAATCGCTCAAGACCGAATGCGTCCGGCATGACTTTTGGCACATCGAGATCGAGCAGTACGCTCTCAACTACGCGCTGCGCAAGGGACGAGAGGGACTCGAGGACACGGTCCGAAACCGCATTCGAAAGTCAATTGGTATCAAGTCTTCGCGCGACGGAATCCAGACCCCCATGCCAGGCGAGGGCAAGAAAAGCAAGGCAAATCTTGTTCACTATGCGCAGCATGCCACCGCGTCCTGCTGCCGACGCTGCGTCGAGTACTGGCACGGAATCCCACCGGACCAACCGCTCACCGAAGAACAGATCGAGTACTTCGCGAGGCTTTGCCTGCTCTACATCGACGAGCGCGTGCCGGACCTGCCCGCCAAGGGGCAGAAGGTTCCTCCGATCAGGAGCAACACGTAATGACGGACCCCACGCGTACCACGAGCCTCAAGGTGATCAACACTGAGCGGTTCTCCATCGGGCTTCGGAGGAAGGCTATTGACGTGGATGGGCGCAAGCTCCTCATCACACGGTTTACTGGTTCGAAGCAGGAGTCGGACCTGACCGAGCCATCCAACTGCGGGGGGCTCGGTCGCGTCCGGCACTTCCGGCGCCAGACAGAGTCAGGATGGCCGACCAACCCCTTGCCCATCGACCCGGCGTGCCGCGCCCTTGGATCGGAGCCGGGGGCCATGCTGCGGGCTCAAGTCTTTCAGAATGCGGTGTGCAACTGGCGGTGCTGGTACTGCTTCGTTGACTTCGACCTGCTCAAAGGCGATGAAAAGCGCTCGGAATGGGTGACTGCGGACCAACTCGTCGAGCGATACCTCGAGCAGCCCGACCCGCCGCAGATGATCGACCTGACCGGCGGGCAACCCGACCTCACGCCGGAGTGGGTGCCCTGGATGATGGACGCACTCGAAGCCCGAGGCCTCGCGGAAACGGTGTATTTGTGGTCCGACGACAATCTGAGCAACGACTACTTCTGGACCTGTCTCAGCGATGCGCAGCGCCGGCGTATCGCGGAGTACCCGATGTACGGGCGCGTGTGCTGCTTCAAGGGTTACAACCGGGACTCGTTCGCGTTCAATACTATGGCCGAACCAGAACTCTTCGGCCGCCAGTTCGAGCTGATGCGGCGTCTCCTTGAACTCGGGATTGACCTATACGGATATGTGACGTTCACCACACCCGACGCTCGCACCGTCGAGCACGACATGCGCGTGTTCGTGGACCGGCTCCAGGCGATCGATCCTTTGCTCCCGCTGCGCGTCGTCCCGCTCAAAATCGCTCCGTTCACCCCTGTCGTGCCCCGCCTCGATGATGAACGCAGGCGAGCCATCGAGTTGCAATCCGATGCCGTGGCGTGCTGGATGAACGAACTCACTCAACGATATCCCGAGGAGCAACGCGGGCTCCCGATCACCGACATCACACTCGGCGCGGCTCCATAACATGGGTGCGGAAACGACCACGCATGACGAATGGCTGCGGTGCCAAGTCTTCCGGGCTGCCTCGATCGGAGCTAGGTCACTCTTGGACTTCGTGCAGTGTTGCCGCGGAGCCGACCCGATCGCCGTGCGAGACACCGTCGATGCCTGCGGGTTCAGTGCGGCGCTCACGCCTGTGAACTCGAATTCCGATTCGAGCGCCTTATCTGCGCCAGTGCATCCTAGGATACCCCCACCTCACCCGCTGGACTTTGAATGGCGGTTCTCGATCGGGGGAGCGGAGACACTTCTCCGGCACGCGGGAGAACAGCGCGACGCGGACCTGTTGCTGCTGGGGTGCACAACGGTTGGTGTGCTCGCTGGCGATGGGCGGTGGACCGGGGCCGTCCACGCGGTTGACCGCTCCTCGTTGACCACGAACCTCATCGAATCTCTCGGGTTGCCTGTGCGTATCACTCGCCGGGACCTGACGGCCTCTTCGACCGAGCCCGAGATCGCCGGCATCGTGCTGCTGGACCCCCCGTGGTATATCCCGCAAGCCGAAGCGTTCATCCGGTCGGCTGCGCGGAGCTGCCGCGTGGGTGGCCGTGTCCTCGCGGTGCTCCCGGGCACTGGGACTCGGCCCAGCGCCGATCGTGATTGCGAGCACTTGACGCGGTACAGCGCGTCGCATGGGCTTGCCCTGAAACGAGTCCACGAAGACGAGATCATCTACGAGACACCGTACTTCGAGTACAACGCGATCCGAGCCGCCAACATCGGCGACGACATGCCGGGCTGGAGACGGGGCGACCTATATGACTTCGAGCGTGTCGAGACGCCCGAGCCCGCCGTGGGTATGACTCCCTCGGGACCGGAGCCTTGGGAAGAACTCCGCTCGGGCGTGATCAGGGTGCGGTTCAAGTCGAGCCGCCGCTCAAGCGGGAATACGGCGCTGCACAAGATCACCGACGGTGATATTCTGCCCTCAGTCAGCAGGAGAGACACCCGCCGGGACAAGGTGAGCGTATGGACATGCGGGAATCGGGTCTTCGGCTGCGAAGACCCTGGCACGCTGCTTGCGTCCATGCTCGCCGTGATCGAGGGCCGGGACCCGATCGCGGCGGCAAACGAAGCCGTAGGGCATCGGCTCAGCCGGGAGCAGCGCGACATCCTCCACCGTAGTTGCACCCAGCTCGGTCGGATCATCGAGCAGGAAGACCAT
>CAZSBR010000161.1:0-5900 GCA_964605165.1 uncultured Phycisphaeraceae bacterium | reverse complement strand
TCGGGCCACGCGGCCCAGGCCATGAGCGCCGCTCGCTCGTAGAGCACCCCAGTGAGTCGGCCCTGCGCATCCCTGCCAAGGACGCCGCCCTCGGGGTCGGGTGAGCCCTCGTCAAACCCGGCCGCCTTCAGCACGCGCGAATTGACGAACATCGCGTGGTAGTCGAAGCACCACGCGGCAGCGAGCCTGCCTGCCGTGATCTCGTCGAAGCGTTGCAGGCTCGGCCAGCGGGCATCGTCGAGCATTGGCCATGCCTCGGGGCGGGCACCGCCGCCCAGCAGCGGCACGACCTGCGGGCGGTCCTCGGTCGCTGCAGCAAACACGCTCAGCAGGTCGTCACCACTGGTGCATGCATCCAGCGCGAGCATGTCCAGCGACAGCCCGTGCTGAAAGATGTGGCAATGGGCCTCTCGCAGCGCGGGCGGGTGCGCATCGGATTCACGCGTCATGGCGCTGCCTCCATGGTCGCGCGGGCGAGATCGATCGCTTCCGCTGGCGACTGGGCTCGCTCATCAAACCACAGGCGGTGGACGACGAACACACCTCGCACGTGCACACCGAGCGGATCCACACCCACCACCCGCGGCTGCTCGGGCGTCGTGCCGGTCTGCCAGCCGATGGCATCCGCGGCGCGCGATGCATCGATCGCTGCGCACAACTTCGGCTGGTCGGCCGAGAACGGATTGCCAAGCTCGAGGTCGCTGCCGTCGACGACATCGCCCGAAATGCGTACCGCCTCAACGACCATGATGCCCATGCCCGCCTGCGACGAATCGTTGTGATACGCCTCCCAGCGGAGTTCATCCAGGCTCTGGATGGCAAGGCCGCGCTTGCCCGCCGACGAGCGGCCGAGGGTCGTCACTTGGGCGATCGCGGCCCGAGGCTCGATCTCGAGCGATTCCTCAGGCACGTGCAGTTCAAGATCGTGCGCATCGAGAATGTCGTCGTCGGGCGCTGCGAAAACGAGGCCCGCGCCGCTGGTCGCAGCCACAAAGCGCGTGTGATACGGCCGATCGTCCATCACGAGCACGCCCGAGGTGTGACCCATGAGCACGCCTGCTGCACGATCCGGTGGGCTGAGCATGGCAGATGATCCCCGGTGACATGGAGAGCGGCAACAAAAAAAGAACCCCGAAGGGTTCTTGGGTGTGAATCTGGAGGAGGGATCGAAGCTCAGATGCGAGCTGCGCGGCGGCGGCTGGCCTTCTTGCGAGTCGTCGCCTTCTTTGCAGTCTTCTTGGCGGCCTTCTTGCGAGTGGCCTTCTTCTTTGCGGTCTTCTTGGCGGCCTTCTTGCGTGTCGCCTTCTTCTTTGCAGTCTTCTTGGCGGCCTTCTTGCGTGTCGCCTTCTTCTTGGCTGCCTTCTTCGCGGTCTTCTTGGCTGCCTTCTTGGCGGTCTTCTTACGGGTCACCTTCTTGCGGCTCGTCTTCTTCGCAGCCGTGCGTTTCGCGGTGGCCTTGCGTGCGACCTTCTTGCGGGTCGCTTTCTTCCTCGTTGCCTTCTTCTTCGCCATGTGCATGACTCCTCGGTAAGCAGCGCCCTCATGGCGCTCCAACTGTGTGCCTTGCGCAGCGCCTGCGCGTTGGCTCTATCGGTCGCGAATGAAGCCTCGCTTGAGCAAACTGCGTCACACCCGTGCGCTTTGCTTCAAGTTGCATGACTCCATGCACGCTGGCGACAGTGTGACGCGTGCGCGCACACTTCGCAAGCGCACTCGCGCATCTCTTTGCCTTCTCGGCACGCATCGCCGTGCTGCGCGCGTCCATCTGCGCGACTTCGACACATGCATCGAGCGTCCGGTTCGCAGCGCATGCGCACACGACGCGTGCGTTGGCGTTTGGTGCTGATCGACCGCGCACGATGCCATCGTCGGCATGACTTCGACCTCCATGCAGGTCGATGCGCTGCGCAAAGCACAGTGCACGCGAACAGCCCTGAGTTCCTGCAAACCGGCGCAAACCCCGCATGTTCGCGGAAGATCGAAGCACGTTCGTCGCATGTTCATGCGAAAGCAGCCGCTTGCTCGCGGCTCGACACATGCGCGCGGAACACGGGCATCCGTCGTACAGTGATCATCATGCAGCACGCCGAAGACCAAGCGCAGAGCGCCGATGCCACGCAGATCCACGCCTTTTCACTGACGACCGGCGTGCGCGTCATCGTCGAGCCGGTGACATCTGTGAGGTCTGGCGCAATCGTGTGGAAAGTGCCTCTGGGATCCGCGCACGACCCGGCAAACATGCTCGGCATGGCGGCTGTGCTCGAAGAAATGCTCCTCCGAGGTGCGGCCGACCTCGATTCGAGAGCGCAGGCAGACGCATTTGACCGTCTTGGCGCTTCGAGATCGTGCAAGTTCGGCGCCCTGCGGTGCACGCTTGCGTCCACCTTCATCGCCGAGCACTGGCAACGCGTGTTTGAATTGCTCGCCGACACGGTCCTTCGGCCCGCGCTGGCCAGCGACGCACTGGAGCCCGCACGTGCACTGGCGATCGCCGAACTCGAGGCGCTCGCCGACGAGCCCTCTGATCGGGCGCACATCGCTGCCAAGGCACGCCATTGGCCCGGAGCGTTTGCACGTTCGGGGTATGGTACCTATGAGGGCCTTCGGGCCATCACCCATGAGAGCGTCGTCAATCACTGGCAGCGGCATGCTGCGGCTGAGGGGTCGATCCTTTCTATAGCGGGCGATGTGGACCCGCAGGCAGTGCGGGACTGTCTCGAGGCTGCGCTCGCCGACTGGTCAGCCGATGCGTGCGAGTTGGACAGTGCGGGCACCCCGCCGCGCGGCTACGACCACATCGCCGACAGCTCCGAGCAGGTGCAGATCGTGGTCGTCCATGACGCGCCGCTCGAGAGCGAGCAGGCCTGCTGGAAGTATCGCCTGGCCACGCAGGTGCTCGCTGGCGGCATGGCTTCGCGTCTGTTTACCGAGGTCCGCGAGAAACGCGGGCTGTGCTACACGGTCTCGGCGGCGTATCGCAACGATCCGCTGCGGGGCTGGCGGAGTTGCTACGTCGGCACTTCGCCCGATCGTGCGCAGGAGTCGCTCGATGTGCTCGCGGCAGAGCTCGATCGGCTGTCCACGCCCGCCGGGGCGATCACGGCTGAGGAGTTTGACCGCGCGCGAGCGGGCCTCCGATCGCGCATTGTCTTCAGCGGCGAGAGCATGCTCGCCCGTGCGCACGCCCTCGTGAGCGATGTCGAACGGCTTGGTCGCCCGCGGTGCCTGGCGGAGTACATCGCCGAGATCGATGCGCTGACGCTCGACGACGTGAACCGGATGCTCGCCGAGATGCCCTCGTCGCGAGCGACGGTGCAGACGCTGGGGCCGCGCGCTCTCAATGTCCCGGGGTCGCTGCAGTGACCAACGAGGCTGGCAGAGTGGTTCAGCGTGGTGACCGCCCGCGCATCGCGGTGAGCATGGGTGACGCCGGCGGCATCGGCCCCGAGGTGCTCGTCAAGGCGCTGGCCGAGCCATCGCTTCGATCGAGAGCACGGTTTCAGATTCACGGCTCGGCCTCTGCGATGCACGCAGCGGCTACCGCCTGCGACATCAGCCCCTTCTGGTGGAGCATTCGGCGTGCCGGCCCACCCATCTCGACCGCGGTTGTGCACGACGTCCTGCTCATCGATGATGACGAATCGGCATCCGATGCACGCATCGTGCACGCCGCCTCGGCGTCGCAGGGTCAGCGTTCGTTTGCGTATGTCGATCGCGCCATCGCCGATGTCGCTCGCAAGCCGGACGACCCGGCCCGTGCGCACGCGCTGGTCACCGGCCCGATCAGCAAGGAGGCATGGCACCTGGCCGGCCGCACGAAGTTCCCCGGCCACAGCGAGCTGCTCGCTCAACGCATGGGCGCCAAGCGCTGGGCGATGTTCTTTGCCGGCGGGCCGCTGAAGGTCGTGCTGGTCACGGTGCACCAGCCGCTGATGGACGTGCGCAACACCCTGACGATCGGGCGCGTGTTCGACGCGATCGATCTCGGTGTCGAGGCGTGCCGACAACTGGGCATCGCCAGGCCGCGCGTTGCGGTCTGTGGCCTCAACCCGCACGCGGGCGAGGCGGGGCTGCTCGGCGATGAGGAGCAGCGGCTGATCGAGCCGGCGATCGAGCTTGCCCGGCGCCATGGGCTCGAGGTCACCGGCCCGTGGCCCGCTGACACGGTCTTCAATGCGGCCCTTCCTTCGCCCGATGGTCGCCCGCCGAGGCATGATCTCGTCGTGGCGATGTACCACGATCAGGGGCTTATCCCGGTAAAGCTCCTCGCGCGCGACAGTTCGGTCAACGTGACGCTCGGCCTTCCCGTGCCCCGGACCAGCCCGGACCATGGCACCGCGTTCGACATCGCGGGCCGGGGCATCGCCCATCCCGGGAGTATGAGTGCGGCTCTGCACATGGCCATCGACATGGCCACGCAGCGAACCGAACACGCAGCCGCGCACGCCGACTAGCATCCGCTGCCCGCGTCCCCATTGCCAGCGCGGCCCCGGGGCGCAGGAATGTCGAACGCACCATCGAAGCCACTACCCACGACCGACACGCCCGCCAGAGGCGCTCTGGCGGAGATGATGGCGATCGCGCTGCCCTCGATCGTGACCATGACCAGCTACTCGGTCATGCAGTTCATCGATTCGATGATGGTCAGCCGCATCGAGCCCGCCGACCCGGTCTGGGTTGCGGCGCAGGGCAATGGCGGCATCCTCGCGTGGACCGCGATGGCCTTTGCGCTCGGCACGTTCACGATCATCAACACGTTCGTGAGCCAGAACCTCGGGGCTGGCAGACCCGAGCGAGGCGCTGCCTACGCGTGGAACGGGCTCTACCTCGCGCTGGCGTGCAGCGTGCTGCTGGTGCCCCTGGGGTTGTGGGGCGCCCGCGCCTTGTTCAGTTCACCCCTCTACGACCACAGCGGGGTGCTGCTCGAGGCCGAAGTGGCGTACGCCCGAATCGTGCTGCTTGGTGCGGTGTTCACGCTCGCTTCACGGAGCTTGTCTCAGTACTTCTTTGGCATGCATCGGCCGATGGTGGTGACGATCGCTGCCCTTGCGGGCAACGTCGTCAATGTCGCGGCCAACGCGGTGCTGATCTTCGGCGAGGCGGGCCCACCCGAGGGAACGCCCTTGGCGGGGACGTTCCAGGCGGTCGCTCAGGCGCTGGGCATCGAGGCGATGGGTGTGCGCGGGGCTGCGTTTGGAACGGTGCTCGGCACGGCGGTCGAGTTGTTCATCCCGCTGGTGGTGTTTCTGAGCCCGAGCTTTCATCGGCGCTTTGCGACGCGCAGCGCGTGGCGGCCGAGCCTCAAGCCACTGGCTGACATCCTCCGTGTGGGCTGGCCGGGCGGCCTGATGCTCATGAGCGAGTTGTTGTGCTGGGGCTATCTCATGAGCGTGCTGCTCAAGGAGGGCGGCGAGGCTGCGGCTCTTGCCCGGGGCCTGAGCGAGGAGCAGGCGCTCGACGAGGGTGTCCTCCACACGACCGCGGGCTGGATCGCCCTGCGCTACATGCACGCCTCGTTCATGCCCACGGTGGGGCTTTCGATTGCGGTCGCAGCGGTGGTGGGGCGGTGCATCGGCATGGGCCGACCGGACCTTGCGGTCCAGCGCGCCCGGCTGGGGCTGTTTATCGGCGCAGCCTATATGGGTGCTTGCGCGTTCATCTTCGTGCTCTTTCGTGAGCCGCTTGTGGGTGTGTTTATCGATGAGTCCTACGCGGCGGAGGCTTCGGACCATCTCCTGCGGGTCGGGGGCATGGTGCTGATCGCTGCAGCGGTCTTTCAGGTCTTTGATGCGGTGGCGATCATCCTCTCGGCGGCTCTCAGGGGCGCGGGCGACACGCTCTGGCCCGGCGCGGCGACGGTGGTGCTGTCGTGGCTGTGCATCGTCGGCGGCGGGCATCTG
>CAZSBR010000160.1:0-5975 GCA_964605165.1 uncultured Phycisphaeraceae bacterium | reverse complement strand
AGCGGATTGTCCGGGCGGAACATCGTGCCGACATTCGTCGCGTGGTGCACCGAGGCGTAGAAGTCGGTGTAGTCGTGAGCGAAGAACGCTAATCCGAAATCAAACTCGAATCTATCGATCTCCATACATGCACGTTGACGGAGAGTGGAGTGATCTCGTAACTCTGGACAATCCGCCCTCAGTAACTCACTTAGCCGTCGTCGCAAATGTGTCGATGCTGCACGATTCTCACCTCCCAACATCGAATCATCCAAGATATCCCATCCCCAGTGTCCCAGTTCAACACCCTCTCCAAACAGGCCCGCTTCACAGAGCATGCCGACATCTATGAGAGTGTCACCAATGCGTACACAAGGTCGAACGCCATTGAATAGATCGCTGCTAGGTACACACAACGGCAGATTCTGAATCGGGAAATCCGTGTCAGGGTCGTTGGCGCTCTCGACCCAGCTCTCAAGGTTCGGATCGTGCGTCTCGTCAATGTCGTACGGCATGGGTGTGATCTCCGATCTTCTGAATCCTCCCCCGTCGCCGACGGGGGAGGTGCCGGCGTCAGCTGGCGGAGGGGGTCTTCTTTGTCGAACGCTGCGCCTCGCGACGAATCTTCGCGAGCACACCTTCAAGATTCTCTAGCACATCGAGCGCACGCACACGCAGCACACGCAGACGTCGATCGATCATCCACTGATCGCGAACTTTATCGCGGTCCTTCCGCTGACCTTGGTGTGCAGAGCCATCGACCTCGATCACCAGTGAGCATGCCGCACAGTAGAAGTCCGCGATGTATGGACCGAGTGGGTGCTGCCGACGGAAGTGCAGGCCATCAAGCTGTCTGCGTCGTAAATGCTGCCACAGCACGACTTCGGGAGGAGACATCTCGTTTCGGAGCGAGTTTGCTGTCTGTTTGGTGACTTTTGAAGCGATGATCGACGCGTGAAACGGCCGGGAAGCACCCCCTCCGTCCCGCTCGCGCGGGCCACCTCCCCCGTCGGCGACGGGGGAGGAGAAAGCACCCTCTCCGCGGCCCTCTCCCGCGGGGAGCGGGAGGGGGAGGTTGTCCGCAGTTGTTCGAGGACGCTGCATCAACTCGATGGTACCACCGGCTCATCAGCATCGGGCTCGGGGTGGCGATCGGGATTCCTCGGCGGTTCGGGCTTGCGAAGCGTGAGCGCGAACGCTGTCAACGGCACAGCAAGCAACGCAAAGCCAATCAGCACCGGCGTGAAACTCCCGCCCGCTGCTTCATAGCCCCAGCCCGCAAGCAATGGCCCGCCGGCGGTTC
Organism: uncultured Phycisphaeraceae bacterium; assembly: GCA_964605165.1. Lineage (GTDB taxonomy): Bacteria > Planctomycetota > Phycisphaerae > Phycisphaerales > UBA1924 > OFTM382. The sequence continues at coordinate 4,693 of CAZSBR010000160.1, read as the reverse complement.
CTGCCACGCCCATGGACGACGTCCAGCCACGGATACTGCCGTGATGCGTGCGACCGAAGTACCGCGCGATCGTCGGCCCGCTGACGCCCGCGACGAGCGCCTGGCTGATGCCAAAGAGCCCCATGCCGGCGCCCATGATGAGCACCGTGTGGTCGCTGCCGCCACGCTCGGCGATCAGGCACACACACGTCGCAAGCCCGAGCAGGAGCGTGCCGATCGCCAGCAACGGCCCCGCCCGAAAGCGGTCCACGAGCCAGCCGACACCAATCGTGCTGATCGCAAACGCGATGGGCCATGCCTGCACAGCCTGCGCCGCCTCGCCCGCGGTGCCTTCGAGCCCCGCGCTCTGCAGCATCGTGACCATGTGGAAGATCAGCGCTGTGCCAATCATGCCGCTGGCAACCGATGCGAGCGTGCACGTCCAGAACGCCCGGGTCGCTGCAGCCTGCTTGGCTGTGAACGCCGGGTCGCCCGGCGGGGGCGGGCCGCCATGCACAGTGTCGTGCTGCGCATGCTCCGCAGCGTCTCCATCAAGGTGCTGGCCGATGTCCTCGGGCCGGTTGTAGAAGACCGTGAGCAGCATGGGCCATGTCAGCAAGAGCACCAGCCCCGCAAGCACGATGAGCGTCAGCCGCCAGCCGATCTCACCAATGAGCCACGCGGTGGGCTGGGGCAGCAGGGCCGCACCCGCAGCGAATCCGCCGATTGCAAGCACCGCGTGCGCTCGACCGAGCTTGCGCTCATACCACATCGCTGTCGTGTGGTTGGCGAGCGCACCCAAGGCGCCCTGGCCGAGCGTCCTGATGAGGAAGAACCCCAGCGCGAGCATCAGCAGATTGGTCGTCGTGCTCAGCAGCGCGAGCGAGAGAGCAAAGCCCATGGTCACCAAGAGTGACACAATCTTGAGCCCGTACCGGTCCGCCATGCGCCCGATCAACGGCACCGGCCCGGCAGCAAGCAGCGTCCCGATGGTGTACGCGGCGCTGAGAGCCGTCACGGAGATGCCAAGTGTCTCCCGATAGCTCGCGTTGAACAAAGACACAAGCACCGACTGGCCGGGCGTCGTGGCAAACGCCATAAGCGTCGCACACCCGAGCATGACGGGCCCATGGAAGCGTCGATGGTCCGAAGCGAAGTCAGCCACGCGTGCTACAGCAGACCGAGCGAACGCAGATCGTCCACCGGCTCCTCAAAGCTGCAAGAGCCGTACGACAGACTGAAGGCTTCGCGCGCCTTGGCCAGATTGACGAGAGACACCGCGCGATCACGCCAGCCAGCGCTCTCATTCGTGAATGTGAACGTGGTCGCGTCCGTCTCCTCGAGCAGCGTGATCGTATCAGCCATCGAAAGTGAAGCAGAACGCACAAGAGCCGCGGCCATGAAGACGTTCAAGAAGCCGTGCATCACACCCCGCGGCGCGTCCTCCTCGTAGCTCAGCGGATACTCGGCCCGCACCGGGTGATGGAGGCCCGCGGTTGCCTTGAACATCACCCCGCCGAGCGAGCAGGCGTGGATGAACGCCGCGACCGCCTCGATGGGCGGGATGGCATCGGGTGTGACGCCGCCGCACCGGATCTTCGCGGCTGCGCCACCCTGGCTGCTCTCGCCGGCAATCGCTGCGATCATGCCGCGGACGTCCACATCCGTCGGCACCTCGAAGAAGGGCAGCAGGTCCTCGGGAATCTCCTCGATCAACTCATCGATCTCGGCGCTCGAGGAGATCTTCACCTCGAGCGCAGTCACGCGGGCCAGCCCGTTGTCCTCCTGGCTATGACGATGATCAAAGGCATTGATCGCCTCGAGCGACTCGTCGATTGGCAGGTCCGCAACCACGCTGATGCGCCAGGGATCGCCCGCCGCACTCATCTCGCGATAGCCGCTCGTGCCCGCGGTACCAGGCATCAAGAGGCCGGCGTGTGTGCTCAGTTCCTCGAGCCTGCTCGCAGGGCAGATGAACCGCCCGAGCATCGCCGCGTGCTCCGTGTGCTGGTACCTCGCATAACGCTCGACAGCCCCCGCCATATCCAGCTTCGCGGGTGGAAAGAGACCCGCGTAATCGATCAGATCCGCGGTCAGCGTCTTGAGCGTCTGGGCGGGCACCTGGGACTTGGGGGAGGTCATGCGAGAGCGTAGCCCGGCTGTCCGAAGGGCTGCAGCAGATGGGAAGCCGGCGCGCGGAGCCCGCTCAATTCGCCAGTTTACTTCGCCAACTTGGCAATCAGCCGCCAGACCTCGTGAGGCCCGAGCGAGAGCGACGCCCGTGCATTGAACGCTGCGACCAGTTCATCAAACTCCGGCGTGTACGGCAGACGGTCACGGAGCGAGAGTTTGCCGATCGCTGCTTCGACCAGTTCGATGAGCAACTGCTCGTGTTCATCGGCGATCGCTGGAGGTGGGGTGGAGCCCCGCCCGAGCCGGGCCAGCCGGCCCGCCTTGCGAAGCGTGTGCAGCCCGTGCAGCACATCCCGCTTGCTAGGCCTGCCGTCCGAACTCACCTCTTCGTACAACGATTCGAACGCCTCCGTGTACGGCAGGTCGTCCAGCGTCCGGCCAGCATGCTCGTACGCTGCGCAGAGTCGGGCGGTCTCCTCATCCAGCGAAGGCCCACCAAAGAGGCCGGTTTCGCGCTCCGTCGCGTGTGCTCGCACCTCTGTGCGTGCCTCACCGCCTTCAAACCAGTCAAGCATGGCCTGTGCAGGCGACCGGTCGGGATCCAGAAAGTCCGCTGCGCAGCGATCAAATGCAGCGTGCGCACGTGCGTTGCCAAGGTCGACACCCTTGGCCGCGGCATCGTGATGGCCGCGAGGCACGACAAAACGCCACTTCCTGCCCGTCGGTGACGCGATCGCGTTGAAAACGGCCGCCGCCGCCGGCGCGGGAACGATCGGGTCCTGCGTTGCGAGTTTGCACAACACCGGTGCCCGCACCCGCGGCGCAGCCAGCGCCGCGTCGGCGATCCGCAGGGAGTCGAACATCTCTGACCGCCTCGCGGGAAACCTGCCCGCGTACTTGAGCAGTCCGCCGGCGACGCCCTCCAGCACGCCCATCGCGCCCGAAGCCGAGGCCCCGCCCACGCTCGCTCGAGCAGCCTGCGCCCAGCGCCACTTCCAATCCCCCAGCGCTGGCAACTCAAGCACCATCCGCTTGACCTGTGCCGGCGGCTTGGGCATCCCCGCAAGACCCGCTGCAGCCAGCACAAGCAGCCCGCCTCCCAGGGAGCGACCCACCCCCCAAAGCTCCACACCAAGCCTTGAGCCGGCGATCAACGCCATCCCCACATCACCCGCTGCCTGCATGAGCCGCCACCCGATCGCCTGTTCGCCCCGGTCAAAGCCCTCGCCAAGCCCTTCACATGCCCAGTCCGCCGGCGCACGTTCTCCCGCGTCACAGCCTCGCAGACCAACCTGCACCACCCCGACGCCCCGGTCGAGAAAACGCTCAGGGTCCATCCATGCATTGTCCGCGTCCGGTGCACGCACAAGCAGCGCCCGGGCCTCGCCTGCCGGCAGGTCAACCCGGCACGGCACGCTCTCTCCCTCGAACCCAAGCAGCACCCGCTGGCCATCGACCGGCGCGTCCGGCTCGTGCTCCTCGATGCACGCCTGCCATTCCGCCCACGCCCGCTGGTAGATGTCCGGCACGCTCTGGTCCGCCACGTGCGCCAGGGCAAGCAGGGCCGAGCGATCCACTCCCGCCGATGAGGCGGGCTTGGTCAGCCCATCGTCCCCGCTGGTGGCCTGACTCATGGCGTTAGTTCCCGTCGTTGACCGAGGGTGCCATAGGCATCTCCGCGGGCTGCATCAGCGCGCCGCGAAGCCTTGGCATGCTGAAACGTGCGATCCAGATCTGGCTCGTGCCGCCATCGCCCCGCTGGCTCGTCCACATCATCCAGCGCCCATCAGGGCTGAAAACACTCAGCCCGTCAAAGCCCGCAGCGTTGGTCACGCGCGTCGTTGCAAGCTCGCTCGGAGCTTTGTCAGGGTCAAACTCGATCGCGAGCACTTCGTAGTTGAAATGGCCGTAGGCGCTCGACGTATACGCCAGCGCCTCGCGCGTCGGATGCCAGTACGGCGCCCAGTTGACGTCCTCATTATCAGTCAGCGCGACCTCGCGGCGGATGCCCGTGATCGCTCCGGTCTCGTCCCGGTCGAGTTCTGCCACGAAGAGTTGCAGCAGGTCATCGCCCCTGCGATCTGATCGATAACAGATCCACTCGTCCCGCGGGCCAAAGAACGGACCCCCGTCATAGCCCTCCGCGACCACAATGGGCGTTGTGCTCCCGGTCTCAGAGTCGTAGATCCAGAGGTCGGCGTCGCCCTTGCCCAGTTGTTCACTCCGGGCGTCGTTGACATTGGCGTACAGGATGAACCTGCCATCGGACGACCATGAGCCCTCAGCGGTGTAACCCGGTTGTTCAAAGATCGGCCGGGCCTGAAGCGTTGAGTCCAGCCGTCGCTGCACGATCTCCATCTCCGTGGGGAACGCCCACGAGTACTCACCGCCCTCGCGTTGATAGCCGGGGATCTTGTCTTCGTCCGGCGGCACGATCGTCGAACCGAAGAGCACGACCGAGTCCGCCGTCGGGTGGAACCAGCCGCAGGTGTTCGCCGAGCCCGGCGGGCTCAGCAGCATCGGCTCGCCCAGCGTGATGCCCTCGGGCCCGTCACTGATGCTGAGCCTGGCGGCGTACATC
>CAZSBR010000159.1:0-5981 GCA_964605165.1 uncultured Phycisphaeraceae bacterium | reverse complement strand
CGTTCTTCCCTGCACTCAGCGGTTCCGCACGCTCAGGCCGGGAGGGGATCTCGCGTTCAACCGCATTCTATGAGCGCGCCCACGCTGCACCAACGCCCCGGTGCTGAACGCTGTTTTGCCAGTCCTGAACTGTTTGAGCACCGGTCAACGCCCGCCGCGACAACCGGCGACCCACCGCCACCCGCGATCAATAGTCGCCCGAGATGTTCACGAGCGCGTCGCTCAGCATCACGCTCAGCGGCTCGCGGAAATCGTCCGTCTCAAAGCTCAGGCGGAAGCCCACATCCGAGTACGAACGCTCAAGCTGGTTGAACCCTCGGGCGATCACCTGCGGCTCAAGCGGGTCCAGCTCAGGCGGGGACATCGCAGAGCCCCCGATCACCGCAAAGCCAGAACCCTCTTCCACACGCACAAGCTCCGCGACATTGCCGATCATGTGCTTGAGCACAGCGCCCGGCGCCTCATACGTCGAGCCGTTCAGGCCTTCGCCCTCGCGAGAGTCGACGTAGTCAAACCACAGCGTGCCGTCCGCAGTGCCGCGATCGATGATCGTCGCCGACTCACCCGTCGGGATGTCCGACCTTCCCTCGGGTAGGAAGATGCCCGCATCGGGAAGCTGGAAGAACGACGCCTGCGCATTGAGCTGACGCCGAACACCCACAGCGTGCTGCTGCTGCTGCCGCCACGTCTCGTCACGCAGGTTCCACAGCCGGCCCTCGGCCTCCTGCGGCGCCTCGTGGAAGGCATACGCCGCCTGCCACTGCTGCGCCGTGGGAATGCGAACCAGGTTCGGATTCTCCGGCGAACTGCCCTCGGGGTGCAGCCGCTCTGCAAGCGTCACCGCAGCCGAAGGCGAGACATGATTCAGCGGGTGATCAAAGCTCGGACGCGACTGGCTCGCCAAGATCTCCGGCGACACCAGCGAGTGATCGTCCGCAAACTGGTTGGGCCACAGCCAGCCATCGCCCGCAGCGGCCTGATTGAGCATCAGGCCCGTGCGGAAAAGGTCCTGGTCAGACCAGTTCCACACCCGCGGCCCCTCCCAGTTGATGCTCACCGTCGCGCCAATGCTGAAGTTCTCTTCGAGATCCCGGCGAATGCTGTCAGCGGCCGCATCGGCGCGAGGCCCGATCACGCTGTTCATCAGTTCGCGTGCAACGCGGACCGAAACCTCGTTGGTCATGATGAAGAAGGGCCGTGAGATGATGTCGTTGGCGCCCTTTCGGCGGACCAACGCAAACTCGACCTCAACGCCATTGGGCGACGTGTACGTCACGCGCGTCTGCCGCCGCGATGCATCCGTCACCTCCCAGCCCACCAGCGCCGGGCCATACTCCTCAAAGTCAATCGTGTCCGGCGTCGCCGCTGCCGTCGCAAGCAGGGACGACATCCGGTTCGCAGCCGCCGTGTAACGCCCGCCCGATTGCTGCGCAAGCGCAATGAACCGCCGAATGCCATCCTCGACCGTCTCGTCCTTGTCAACAAACGCGTCATCCGAGAGCCTGCGAAGCTCGGCCAGCGCGGTGTTGTACCGCGTGCGCGCATCCAGCGCCGTCCGATCCACGCCGAACGCTTCCTCCAACTCGAGCAGCGCCTCGATCTCGGCATCGCTCGTCACCCGCTGCGCCAGCCGTGCCCACCGCTGCTGACCCTCCTCGGCAAGCTCGGCCTGCAGACGTGACCGCTGCGCGCCGTCGCTGACGCTCTCCGCAATCTCGCTCGCAACCTCCCGCAGCGACCGCTCACGCTCAAGGTCCGCAAGCGAGTCGGGCCAGACCTTCGCCCCACCCGCCTCCACCTCACCCAGACGACGCCACGCCCCGAACGACACAATCTCCGGCGCTTCCGCATCACCCGCAAGCGATGCAAGCTCACTTTCAGACGCCCTGCTCAGAGCATCCACCCGGTTGAACAAGCTGAAGATCGCGTTGAACACCTCCGGCGCCTGCACCGCCTCGGCCACATCGTCGCCAGCCCAGAACGCAAAGATCTCCGCCACCGATCGACCGCCGTCAGCCGGCTGATCCTCGGGCAAATGCACACTGGCCATCAACGCCTCGGCACGGGCCATGTCCGAAACAAGCTCGGCCACCCGGGCCTGCCACGCGTTGTACGTCCGCTGCTGCGCCGCAAGCGATGCGTCCACCGCGTTGGACAGCGCCTCATCCCCGAGACTCCAGTCCACACGCGATACCACCTCGGCAAGCTGCTGCTCACGCTGAGCGCGCACCAGGCCCAGCAGCAACTCCCCGTCCCACGTTTGCGGCTCGGCATCAGCGCGGACCTCGTCAGGCGCTGTCAGCGCACCGTCGATCCGCGTGAGCAGCGCACGCGCCGCATCCGCTTCATCGACCAGGTCCCTCAGAACACCCGTCTCGCTGTACGCACTGAGCAGATCATCACGCCGATCGCGCCACAATGAATTGACGCTCGCCGATTCCGCCACCCGCTCCTCAGCCTCGAGGTTGTCCACGTACTCCGCCGCGATCTGCTGCTCGGCCTCCTGAATCGAAGCCAGCTCCGCCTCAAAGCGGCTCACCGCTCCAGATGTTGCCTGCGCTCCCGTTTCCACCTGCTCGCGAAGCCCCTCGACCCACGACAACGAAGCAATCCGCGCAATGTGCTCAGAAAGCGTCGCACGCTCCGACCCACTCTCAAGCGCATCATCGCCCGCAAGCAAAGCCAGAGGCGCCGGCTCCTCGAGAGCCGATTCAAGTGTGTCGAGCCGCTCTTCCAGCGCCGATGACAACGCCGGGCTCTCGCGAAGCTCATCCGCCTGGGTCTTGAGCGACGCGATCCGCTCGCCAAGCGAAGGATCGCGCGGATCGAGTGACGCGTCGAGCATCACAAACCGACCATCACGCGCAAGCTCCACCCACCGCAGCAGATCCTCACGGAAGAACTCCGGCTCACCCCGCGAACCCTGCACGTTCTGCACAAGCTGCTCGTACTCCTCCGAAGCGAGCATGTAGGCCAGGTCCACCTTGGGCAGATCCTCGGCCAGCGCCGCGTCAGCCTGCGCTGCAGCCTCGGCAAGCTCGGCAAGCTGGGCCACCCAGTCCGCCACATCCCGCGCATCGTCAAAGGCCGCACCGCCCTCGGCCGACTCAAGGCCTCGCTCCATCAACACAGACTTGAAGTAGCCAAACTCCCGAAGCACCGGATCGCGAGAAGCCTCGAACCGATCCTCGTACTCCGCCAGCGTCGCGCCAAGCTCATCCACCCGCTGGGCGCCGCTGATCACATCGATGGCCTGGCTCAAAGGCAACTGCTGAGCGACCGTCTCAAAGTCATCCTCGACCGTCCGAATGAACTCCGCAAGCCCCTCCCAGCGCTCGCCCACACCATCAACAAGCTGGCCCGTGCCCGGGGCAGCAAGCGCGTTCAACTCCCGACGCAGCGCAAAGTCCTCGCTCTCCACAGCACGCCGAATCGCATCAATGTTCCGTACCGCGATCTGCGTGCGGTTGACCACAGCACCCGGCTGAGCCGCCTCGGGCGGCTCCGTGCGCCACACCGGCGGCACTGCATCAATGCCATCATCATCCAGCACGTACGACGCCTTCAACCGCTGCGGGTTGACACCCAGCACCACCGTCCGCAGCCCGCTGAGCCGCTCGTCGGTCATCAACAGGCTGTTGGGGTCCTCCGACTGGTCAACGAGGTTGTCCACCCAGTTGTAATCACTCACATACTGATCCCAAGCCTCGGGATCGAAGTCCTTGAGCGCAATGCGCAACTGGTTGCCACCAAACACCGCAAGCGCCAGACCCGCTGCGCCGATCAGGCCATACCGAAGCACCTTGGTCGCGCTCGTCGGGATCTTCGGCTCGGGCAGCGCCTGCACACGCTTTCGGCACTCGATGATCGTCCGCGACCCGCGCGCCGCCTTGGGATCAATCAGCCACGCGACAAGCTCCCGCCACGCATCGCCAAGCCCATCGCCGAGCAGACGCCACGCCTCCGAATCCTCCAGAGGCCAGCCGCCAAGCTCACGGAAGGGCGTGTGCAGAATCATCTCGTGCAGCACAAGCCCCAGATCCCGCATGTCCTCCTGCTCGCCATGGCTGCGCCGCACGATCGATCCACTCGTCGCCGGGTCCACCAGCGACACCGTCAGCCCCTCGCCCCTCAGCAGCCCATCCACCAGGATGTTGCCGCCGCGCAGATTGCCGTGCGCTCGACCGCGCCTGTTCTGAAGCTCTTCGAGCCCCTCGAGCACGCCCAGCACCATGTCTCTGAGCCACGCCGCGGTGTACACCGACCACTGAAACCGAGCCGACGCGAGCAGACGAGCCGAAGCATCGTGCAGATCCGTCACGTAGTACGCGCCGCCATCCTCCTGGCGAGCAACCGCATGCACCGGCGCCCAACTCGCTGCGCCCTCGCTCGCAAGAGCACGCTGAAGCTCAGCCGACTCGACGAACTCCTCCACCCAGTCCGAAGCCCGGTGCGAACTCACCAGCGGCTCGGGCCACTGCATCGCCTTGACCACCTGCGGCTTGGCGCCCCAAAAATTCTCATCGCCGACGTCCGTGACCGATACGTTGCAAAAGCCCCGCACGCTGAGGTCACGCGATGTGCTGTACTGGCCGTAGGTCCGGATCATCACGCCTCCACACGCCTCTGGGCCGAGTCTCAAGCAAGACCGATCGGCTCCATGCCAGCTCTGATCTTCGCCACGCGTAGCAACAGGGCAGACGCAGCTCACACGCGCACGACAACCATGCCCGGACACCCGTCCGAGCACCACGCCGCGGATGTGCTCCCATCCTAAAGATTTCCCCACCCTCAATCTACGCCCACGTCGTGGTTTCCTTGGGCAATCACACCTCCCCCAACCCATCACCTACCGTTGATCCGAGTGCCCGGGATCACCCAAGAACTGCATTCGCTGCTTGACGGCGCGATGCTCGCCGATGTCCGGCGGCTGCGAAGCCGCATCCGCAGACTCCGCCCGGGCCACGCCTCCGATGATGCCATCGAGGCCATCCGCACCGCCGCTGCCAAATCCGTTGAAAGACGCACCTTGCGCGCCCGGAGCGTGCCCCACATCACCTACCCACCCGAACTACCTGTCAGCCAAAAGGCCAAAGACATCGCGCAGGTGCTGCGCTCCACGCAGGTCGTCGTCGTCTGCGGCGACACGGGCTCGGGCAAGACCACCCAGCTCCCCAAGATCCTCCTCGAGATGGGCCTCGGCGTCGCGGGCACCATCGGCCACACCCAGCCACGCAGACTCGCCGCGCGATCGGTCGCCGCCCGCATCGCCAGCGAACTCGATGTGCCCCTCGGTCAGCAGATCGGCTCCAAGGTCCGCTTCGGCGACAAGACAAGCCCCACCACGCTCGTCAAGCTCATGACCGACGGCATCCTGCTCGCCGAGATCCAGTCAGACCCCCTGCTCCTCAACTACGACGCCCTCATCATCGATGAGGCCCACGAGCGAAGCCTCAACATCGACTTCCTCTTGGGCTACCTCAGAAGACTCCTCCCGCGAAGACCCGACCTCAAGATTGTCATCACCTCGGCCACCATCGACCCCGAGCGCTTCGCCGCGCACTTCCCAGACGCAGAAGGCCACCCCGCACCCATCATCATGGTCGAGGGCAGGACCTACCCCGTCGAGATCCGCCACGAGCCCCTCGGCGAGGGCTACGAACGAACCGAGGCCATCGCCAACACCATCACCACCCTCTGGGACGAACGCCGAGGCGATGTCCTCATCTTCGAGCCCGGCGAACGCGAGATCAGAGAGACCGCCCGCGCCCTCGAACGCGTCTTTGGCGACTCTGCCGAGGTTCTGCCCCTCTACGCCCGCCTCGCCCACCACCATCAGGACCAGATCTTCAAGCCCCAGCACCGTCGGCGGATCGTCGTCGCGACCAATGTCGCCGAGACCTCGCTCACCGTCCCGGGCATCCGCTACGTCATCGACACGGGCCTTGCGCGCATCAACCGCTACTCGCCGCGCTCCAAGG
>CAZSBR010000158.1:0-6015 GCA_964605165.1 uncultured Phycisphaeraceae bacterium | reverse complement strand
TCGGGCGCTGCGGGCGGCGGCGGGTACTTCTTGATGAGTTCACGGACGCGGGTGAGGCAGGAGGGGTCGTCGGGTTCGTGGAAATCGATGGTGCCGCTGATGGAGGCGTGCATGGACGCGCCGCCGAGGGTTTCGTCGTCGACCTCCTGTCCGATGGCGGCCTTGACGAGTGCGGGCCCGGCGAGGTAGAGCCCGCTGCCCTCGGTCATCAGCAGGGTGTCGCAGAGGACGGGCAGGTAGCCGCCTCCGGCGACGCAGTTGCCCATGATCGCGGAGATCTGCGGGATGCCCTCGGCGCTGATGACGCTGTTGAGGTAGAAGATCCGCCCGAAGTCGTCGGTGTCGGGGAAGACGTCTTCCTGAAGCGGGAGGAAGACGCCCGCGGAATCGACGAGGTAAAGAAGCGGCAGGCGTGCCATGCGGGCGATGTGTTGAGCGCGGATGATCTTCTTGCAGGTCATCGGGAAGAAGGCGCCGGCTTTGACGGTGGCGTCGTTGGCGATGATCATGTGCCGCCGGCCCTCGACGAGACCGATGCCGGTGACCACGCCGGCAGCGGGTGCGCCGCCGTGCTCGGTGTACATGCCGAAGGCGGCCCAGAGCCCGAGTTCCTGAAAGAACGAGTCGTCGTCGATCACGGCCTCGATGCGTTCGCGAGCGGTGAGGCGGTTCTTGTCGTGCTGGCGGTCGATGGCCTTGGGCCCACCGCCGAGCTGGATGGAGGCCGCCTGGTCGGCAAACTCGGCGGTGATGGTCCGAAGGGCATTAGGGGCAGCGCTCGTGTCGGTCATGGCGACACGGTAGCAAGGCACATCAGCGATCGGCTTGGTTTGGGGGAGCTGAGCACGTCGCTGGGGCGAGTCGGCTTGGCCGCTGGCAGGCCTCCAAGCGAGTGCGCGGCGGGCTAGGGCTTCCAGTAGTCGCCGTCGTCCCAGAACTCGAGCGTGAGGCTTTCCTCGGGCTCGGCCTGAGCGACGTGGTCATCGTGAAAGAGCACGTTCATGCTGCCGCTGTGACGCTCGGGCGCGATGCGGCGGGTGTCCTCGTCGCCGAGAATGCGATCGGCGCGGTGGATGTCATAGAAGATGCTGACGCTCTCGTTGCTGGCCCTTCGGTTGTAGAGCTCACGGAAGTTGCGGCCATTGGGATCGCGGGTGTACTCGGCGAGGTAGGGTACTTCGACGGGCAAGCGGATGCTGCTGAGGCGTGTGGGTGGCTTGCTCTGATGGGCGAGCGGCGCGGGCGAGCCGGGCGACTGAAACTGCATGCCGTTGATGACGTAGTGGACTTGGTGTCCCTCGATGAGGCCGGCTCTGGGGAGGTTGGCGCTGAGGGGTTCAAAGCCTCGGCTCGGGCACTTGTATGCGAGCGTGGCACGGAAGAGATCGAACGGGTCGGCATCGGCGTTGCGGTCATCGAGGTAGGGGCGGAAGAGCACCGGCCAGCCCTCGATGAGGCGCGCGGGTTCGTCAGCGGCGAGGCTGCCTGCCTCGCGTGGCACCCAGTCGTCGTTGTCGTTGGCATAGAGGTTGAGTGCGACGCCCAGTTGGCGGAGATTGGACTGGCAGACCGCTCGCCGGCCAGCCTCCCTGGCGGCTCCCAGTGTCGGCAGCAGGATGCCGATGAGCAGCGCGATGATGGCGATCACGACCAGCAACTCAATCAGCGTGAAGCCGGTCCGCTCACATCGGTTTAGGCCAACGCCTGCAGCGGTATCCATGAGACCAGTATCGGTTGTTGGCTGATTGCGTCAAGCCTGGTGCATGCCCCGCGGGCGAAACAGATACGCTTACGGCATGAATACGTCTGATACCTTCCGCCGGGTGCTTGTCGTGCTTGCTGTGTTGACGCTCCTGTGTGGCTCGAAGCTGGCCGTTGCACAGGACGACCGCCACGGAGATGACCGCTTCACGCTGCACCCCGAGACAGCCTCTCACCGACTGCACGAGATCGAACTCGATGGCCGCCGGCTTCGCTACGTCTCGAGCGCGGGGACGATCACGTTGTTTGACGAATCGACGGCGGAGGCGACGGGCAGTGTGTTCTACATCAGTTACCGCGTCTTTCAGCAGCCGCAGCCCTCGGGCGTGCTCGAGGCGCTTGCGGAGATTCATTTGGAAGAGGATGAGTTGTCGGCAATCGAGCTTGCTTCTGTGACGGGGGGCGCGGAGGCTGCTGCCGCCAAGCGCGTCGAGCATCTGCTCTCCGCGGGCGTGCCGGTCGGGCAGGTGCTCGTGCTGCCAGACGCGGCCGAGCGCCCGGTGTCATTCAGCTTCAATGGTGGGCCTGGCTCGAGCAGCGTGTGGTTGCACCTTGGCATCTTTGGACCCAAGCGGATCAACTACGCGGACGCGATGGGCAATCCCGGCCCGCCTCCTTATCGACTCACCGTCAACGAACAGTCCCTTCTCGGGCACAGCGACTGGGTGTTCATTGATCCCATTTCGACGGGTTACTCGCGGACCGAGGGCGATACGCCCGGTTCGAAGTTCCATGGTGTCGAGCAGGACATCGCTTCGGTAGGCGAGTTCATCCGCCGGTATCTCACGGCTGAGGAGCGGTGGGGCAGCCCCAAGTTCATTGCAGGCGAGAGCTATGGCACCACGCGCGCAGCGGGCCTGGCTGATCACCTGCACGAACGGCACGGCATCAATCTCAACGGCGTGATGCTCATCTCGGCTGTGCTCGACTTCGGCACGATCCGCTTCAACGCGGGACACGATCTTCCGTACATCCTCTTCCTGCCGGCATACGCCGCGACGGCTCATTATCACGGCGTGTTGAGCGATGAACTGCAGTCGCAGCCGTTTGAAGATGTGCTCGAACAGGCCGAGGCGTTTGCGATCGGGCCGTACGCGAGCGCATTGCTTCGGGGGACCTCGCTCTCGGACGAGGAGATGGCATCCATCGCCCGTCAGATGGCTGCGCTGACGGGCCTCAGCGAGCAGTACGTGCTTGACGCTCGGCTGCGCGTGAGCCAGTGGCGTTTCAGCAAGGAGTTGCTGCGGCGGTCCTCCGGGGAGACGGTGGGTCGGTTCGACTCTCGTTTCAAGGGGCTCGACATCGATGATGCGGGCGAGGGCTACAGCTACGACGCTTCCTACGCAGCGATCCGCTCGATCTACACGCAGACGCTCAACGACTACATCCGCGGGGAGCTTGGATACAAGAGTGACTTGAGCTACGAGATTCTGACGGGCAACGTGCGGCCCTGGGATTACGGCGCTGCTGGCAACAACCGCTTTGTGAACACCGCAGAAAGGCTGCGGGATGTGATGCAGCAGCAGCCGCACATGAAGGTGTTCATCGGGTCGGGGCGCTTTGATCTTGCGACGCCTTACTTCGCGACCGAGTACACGGTGGATCGGATGCTGCTTCGGCCCAACGTACGGCCCAACGTCGAGTTCTTCGATTACAACGCTGGACACATGATGTATCTCAACGAAGCCGATCTGAACAAGCTTGGTGAGGATCTCAAGCATTGGTATGAGAGGACGCTCGAGGACCACCTCAGAGACTGATCTGCTCTGAGCCTCGGCGCTCACCGCGGGGCGGGTACGAGCAGTTCTCTCAGTGCTGCGGTCAACCATCGCTTGCGAGCGGGCGAGAGCATCGAGCCGAACTTGATCGTCTTCTCATCTCCATCGATGACGATGTGGCGGTCGGGCTTGCCATTGGTGGAAGAGCCGGCGTTGCGGATGTTCACTGATCGGACGGCCGAGGCTTGGAAGGTGCTGCCCCAAGAAAGTGGGCCCACACCGGTGCGTATGCGTGCGTGATCGCCCTTGAGGATGACGAGCACCCTGCCGGCGGTCATGGTCGCGGCCATGCCAAAGGTCAGACAGCCAACGAGGATGAAGGGCACGAGGAAGATCAGCAGGCCGATGGCCATGGGCAGCGGGATTGAACCGAAGGAACCAGTGCCACCCCATGGTGGAGACCACCCATTCGGAATGGCACCCAAGTGCGTCAAGATCGACAAGACCGCTTGGCTGAGGAAGATGCCGGTGATGCTGTTCCAGAAGAGTGTGAAGAACCACATGAAGAACGCGGTGGGGGCGCGCGTGCTGGCGGTGAGCCGTGTCTCGACGCCGTTGTCCTTCACGGCGCAGCCTGCCGGTGGTTTGCCATCGGCGATCTGATCGAGCTCGGCATCGGTCGGCGCATCGTGGCTCTCGGCGATGTCGCTGAGGCGATGGAGTTGGTTGCAGCCCCTGCACAGCGCGACGCCCTCGGCGATGTTGATGTCGTTGACGTCGATGGTGCTGCTGCACGAAGGACAGGCGATGTTGCTCACCGCGGGAGCTTACCGCCATGGGTTGTGGTTCAGGTGCAGTTATCCACAATGCGAGACCTTGTAGAACCCTGACGTTGACAGCGTGTTTGGGTCCTGATACCGTCTCCGTGCCGGGCACGCGACCGATGCCGCCCCCGGCCGATTGAGATGGGCATGGCGCCCGCTCCGTTCTGCATCGGGACCGGCGACGGCTCAGTCGGCTAACTCCCGGCGGGACCTTCGCAGCAAGAAAGGCAGGCCGATCATGGCTGCTGCACGTTCGCGCGCTTCTTCCCGTTCTTCTGATTCATCCCGTAGCGGCGCTGCTGCGGAAATTGAGGCCAAGGCGGGCGGCTCGGGCCCCACGCTCGATCCCGCCAAGCAGCAGGCCCTGAAGAACGCAGTCGGACAGATCGAGAAGGCGTTTGGCACCGGCTCGATCATGAAGCTGGACGAGGATGCCTACCTCGCGATCCCGGGCATTTCGACGGGCGCCCTGTCGCTCGATCTGGCGCTGGGGGGGCGGGGCATTCCCCGCGGCCGCATCGTGGAGGTCTTCGGTCCCGAATCCAGCGGCAAGACAACGCTTGCGTTGACGGTGGCGGCCAATGCGCAGAAGACCGGTGGTGTGGCGGCGTTCATCGATGCCGAGCATGCCCTCGATCCGAGTTGGGCCAAGAAGCTCGGCGTCAACATCGATGAGCTGCTCGTCAGTCAGCCCGACACCGGCGAGCAAGCGCTGGAGATCTGCGAGCTTCTCGTGCGTTCCAACGCGGTTGATATCATTGTCGTCGATTCGGTTGCGGCATTGATTCCGCGGGCTGAGATCGAGGGCGACATGGGCGATGCGCAGGTTGGCCTGCAGGCAAGGCTCATGAGCCAGGCCATGCGCAAGCTCACGGGCGTGATTGCAAGGTCCAACTGCACGGTGCTGTTCATCAACCAGATTCGAGAGAAGATCGGCGTGATGTTCGGCAGCCCGGAGACGACTCCCGGCGGACGCGCGCTCAAGTTCTACTCGTCGGTGCGCATCGATATCCGCCGGACTGGCTCGATCAAGGAGGGTGACGTCGCGGTCGGTAACCGTGTTCGTGTGCGTGTGGTCAAGAACAAGATCGCGCCGCCCTTCCGTCAGACCGAGTTCGACATCATGTTCAATGAAGGCATCAGCGTGTCGGGCGATCTTGTCGACATGGCTGTCGAGGACAGGGTCATTCAGAAGAGCGGTGCCTGGTTCAGCTACGGCGAGATGCGGCTTGGCCAGGGGCGGGAGAACGCCAAGCAGACGATCCGCGAGAACCCGGAACTGGCCACGGAGATCCGTCAGAAGGTGATGGATGTCCGCATGCCCAAGCCGGTGAAGCCCGAGGCAGAGAGTTCCGCCGAGGCGGCAGAGGCGGACGCCGAGGCATTGGCGGAGGC
Source organism: uncultured Phycisphaeraceae bacterium (assembly GCA_964605165.1). Lineage (GTDB taxonomy): Bacteria > Planctomycetota > Phycisphaerae > Phycisphaerales > UBA1924 > OFTM382. Next base: position 317 of record CAZSBR010000158.1, on the reverse strand, counting down.
GTGATATCCAGCCGGGCCCTGTCCGGTCTTGCGGGGCAGGCGGGGGCAGGTGCTGCCTCAGGGGGCTCCCGCTGCCGGGCGGCGTAAGGGGGGCGGACTTGCGGGAGCCTGGGCACGGGCAGGGACTCGGTTCGTTTGACCGTGGGCCGGGCTGGATTTGATTGGCCGGGTTTGGTCGGCGGTACCGCTTCAGGGCGGAGAGAGATGTGTCCCGGATGGCTTGAACGCGAAGGCGTGGCTACCATCCGGGCCGCCTGCGGACGTGGCGGAATTGGCAGACGCGCTAGGTTCAGGTCCTAGTGGGGGTAAAACCCCGT
>CAZSBR010000157.1:4781-6048 GCA_964605165.1 uncultured Phycisphaeraceae bacterium | reverse complement strand
GGCAATCTGATTCGCAATGCGATTCGGTTCTCGCCGCAAGGCGAGGCGATCGATGTGACCTGCAGCAGCGCGTCGGGTACCGTTCAGTTCTCAGTGCGCGACTTTGGGTCGGGGGTTCCAGATCATTTGGTCAACCGCATTTTTGAGCCGTTTACGCAGGCGGACGACGAGCGACAGCGAGGTCGCGGCACAGGCCTTGGACTGCAGATCGCTCAAGGCATCGCGGAGTTACATGGAGGAAGCATCGTGGTTGAGAACACGCAACCGGGCTGCCGCTTTACGTTGACCCTTCCCCGTCCAGAAACTGATCACCAGGAGCAGTCGAAGACACAGCAATCAAGCCATGTCCCAGCACGCTGAATATGAAACTGTTTTCACGCCAGTCTCAGCCGTGACTCAGTCGACTGTACGAGCATGCATAAAGATGATTGTTCCGCCGCGTGGTAAGCAAAGCCGGCCGCTACATCAGACGCCAGCGAGGCAGCCATGGTTGGCAAGAGTGCGTGGAGGGCTCGACAATGGGGTGTGGGCGTGTCTGAAACTCAGGGCTAGGGGATGAACTCACGTGGCGAGCATGTGGAAACAGGTCGTCTTAACACCAGCAACCTACACCGTGCAGCGGTGCAAAGCCGGTTGAGTGATCCAGTCGTCGCGACCGTCATCATGAGTGCAACGCAGCGGGAGGAAAAGTAGAGAAACTGCGTTGTTAGCGAGAGCGAGATGGCGAGCAGGTATGAGTCGCGTGGCCTCTGATCAGCAAGGATGCGTCAAACAGACAGACAGACGGGTTGTATGTATGTCGTCGAGGAGTTCCGGGCCAAAGAAGAGAGTCGAGAGCCAGCGCAACGGGCGTGGCAGTGACCGAGAAACTGACCACGGACCTGAGAAGATGGTGAAGGCCAAAGGTGGCAGCATCGACCTGTCCGTTGCGCTGCGTGTCATCGTTATGCTCACGGCAGCGCTGCTCTTCACCGTGCTCGTGTCGCCCGTTGCCGGGATTGCGCTCGGGGGCATCGCCCTGCTGTACTTCCTCATAAGCCCTTCGGTGTGGAACATGACGCTGCATCCGGACGACCATGGCGGCGACGAAACGCATTGACGCGTGCCAGTCGTGTCCTGGCAGTGAGCCATGCCGACCCATGCATGCATGGCAACGTTCCACTCCTTGCTACGCGTCAAGGCTCAACGTGCAAGCCCTGTAATCTGCTTGGCAGGATTAGCCAGCCGGCCTGGACGTCGCATCGGAGCTCTTGCGGTGTCTGAAATC
>CAZSBR010000157.1:1354-4681 GCA_964605165.1 uncultured Phycisphaeraceae bacterium | reverse complement strand
CGGCTGCCCGGCACGCGTCGCGGCATGCACAGGACCTTGGCACGTTGCACTCCACGCCGATCACTGCATCCGAGTTGGCGTCCAAGGCTGAGCAGGCTGCACGCATGCTGCGCGAGGCGCTCGCCCAACAGGGCCGCGCTGCCGACGAGCAGTCTGCAGGCAGTGAGGGTGAGCAGCCATCATTCTTTCAGCAAAGCACTTGTTTCGTGCTCCGCATGCTCATCGCGAGCATGGCTGCCGAGCGAGGTCACCGCCCCTCACCGCTCGTCAGTCGGGCTGCGGTCGCAAGCGCTGGCGACGCGAAGCTCTTCGGCGGTGTTGGAACCTACCTGTTCTCCCGCAAAGCAACGCCCGATGTCTCGCCTGTGGCCGATGATCTCTCGCCGATCCTGCGGCTGACGCTCGAGAAGGCCAGCCGGTTGCTCGCCGTGAACGACGCCGTTGCTCCGCCAGAGTTCCTTGGCACGGTGTATGAGGTCCTGCTCGAGGCTGAACGCCAAGGCGCCCCAACAGCCGTCCAGCGCAACCGAAGCCGACGCAAGCGTCAGGGAAGTTTCTACACGCCGCTGCCGTTGATCGAACACCTCCTGGATCACGCACTGGAACCGCTCGTGCAAGAGCGACTCGACGGGGCCCGCCGGCACGCGGCGCGCTCGGGAGCGTGTGTGGTCGAGGCTCAGGCTCATGCAATCCTCAGCATCACCGTGTGCGATCCTGCCGTCGGCTCGGGCCACTTTCTGATTGCTGCTGCCCGTCGCCTCGCATCGCGGCTTGCCCACCTCAGGGCAGACAGCAGTCCGGGGTCGGCGAACGTCTACCAGAGCGCGCTGTGTGATGTCATCGAGAAGTGTCTCTTCGGCGTTGATATCGATCCGGTGGCGGTCGACATCTGCAAACTGTCGCTGTGGCTTGAGTGCGGTGCGGATCGTGCTGTGTGCTCGTCACTCAACAAGCACCTGCTCGTGGGAAACGCACTGCTCGGTGCACGCACGGACCTCGTCGAGAAATGCTTCGCCGCCGGAACGCTGGCATCGTCATGCAATGAACGCACGCACAACCAGCCGAGTCCACAGCATGTGAAAGAGACCATTGAGTATGCCGCCCCGTGTGCACCTGCCGAGAAGAAACGAACACATGACGCGTGGTGCGCATCGTTCTTCCCACGCAGCGGCGAAGCAGCGGACGGCCTGCCCGCAGCGGCTGTTGGAGGTAAGGGTCTCAAGCACCGTCAGGTAGCGATCAATCCTCATGCCCGGCAAGTCATCGCGGGTGAGCCCGGCCGGGTCTCGGCGGTCCTCCTTGACCACATCGAGCAGGTGGCGCAGCGCTATCGCTTTCTGCATTGGCACCTCGCCTTCCCGGACATCCTTTCCCGTGGGGATCATGACAACGGCTTCGACCTCGTGCTCGGCAATCCGCCCTTCCTCAACCAACTCCGGACCAACACCGCTGTGGATCGGAACATCGCCGCCCTGCTCAGGGCCACCACCGACGGCATCATCAAGGGCTACGCCGATGTCGCCTCCGCATTTCTCGTGCTCGCGATTCGCATCTGCCGATCTCGCGGACGCGTCGGGCTTGTTCAGCCCCAGTCGCTTCTCGTTTCCCGAGACGCCGGGCCAGTTCGCGATGCGGTTCTGGCCACGGCGAGCCTCAGACACCTGTGGGTCTCGGGGGCACACATCTTCGAAGGCGCGAGCGTCTCGACCTGCGCGCCGATTCTTGAAGTTGACGGCCAGCGCGACCGCGATGTCACCCGCTCTGCCTCGGCTTCCTGCGTGGCACTGCCAACCGTGCGCGTGGAGCACGACCGCCTCCGCACCGAGGAGACGTGGGGGCCGCTTGCCGCGCCCGCATTTGGTATTCCAGCGTGCACGCCGAGCACCTCGCCGAGCGTGGGCGAGAAGGCAACCGCCACAGCAGACTTCCGGGATCAGTACTACGGCCTTCGTGGCGCGATTCGTGAAGACGCGGAGGTGCCACTCGATGCCGAGGATCGCGATGAGCGTTGGCCGCGCATCGTAACGACAGGAATGATCGATCTTGCAGCATGCCGATGGGGTCAACGGCCATCAAGGCTGCTCAAACACCAGTGGCGGGCACCTCGCCTCAGTGTGGAAGCGCTGGCTGCCAAAGGTGACCTCGACCAATGGGTCGCCGCGCGTCGCGTACCGAAGATCATCCTCGCAACCCAGACCAAGGTCCTCGAGGTCTTCGTGGACGAAGAGGGCCGATGTGTTCCGAGCCTTCCTCTGATCACCGTTGTGCCGAGAGATCCACGGGACCTCTGGCCTGTCGCGGCTGCGATCGCCTCCCCGGTCTGCACCGCTCTTGCCATGCAGCGCTACGCAGGTGCCGGGCTTTCCGTGCAGGCCATCAAGCTCGGGGCGCAGCAGGTGCTCAGGCTTCCGCTGCCCACGGAGCACGCGCCATGGCACGAGGCCATCGATCTGCTCAAGCAAGCCCACGCCACCGAGCGTGAGAGCGAACGGATGAATGCACTGCTGGCCTTCGCTTCAGCTATCACCGCTGCCTACGCGCTGCCCGCTGACGAGACGTGCCCTCTTCTCGAGTGGTGGGCGCATCGACTAGCCGGGCCTGCGCAAGCGTCAGCCGCGTTCTAGAATGAGCCAAGGAGCTTGTCAGATGGTCAAGACAACCGACGTCGCCCCCGACCTGCTCGCAACCTGGATGGCAGCGGGGGACACCATGGTCGTGGATGTCCGCGAGGACTACGAGCATGCGGAGGAGCGGATCGATGGCGCCGTCCTCCGTCCACTTTCCTCATTTGACGCGGATGCCGTTCGCCGTGAAGCCGGATCCAGGCGTGTCGTATTTCACTGTCGCTCCGGCAAACGCTCGCTCGATGCTGCAGCGCGATACCGCCACGACGACGCACCGACCTTCCACCTCGCCGGGGGAATCGAGGGCTGGAAGGCGGCCGGCCAGCCGGTAATCCGACCTGCCACCGGGCCAAAGCTACCGATCATGCGACAAGTGCAGATCACAGCAGGCGCCCTCGTCGTGATCGGTGTCGGCCTGGGTCTGACAACCTCACCTTGGTTTTTCGGGCTGTCGGGCTTCGTCGGCTGCGGGCTGATGTTTGCCGGCCTCTCCGGCTGGTGCGGCATGGCCAAGTTGCTCGCTGTCATGCCTTGGAACAAGCAACGCGCGTGAGCCCCGGCACACCGGCGCTTCATACAATCAACCAAACTTGTTCTGAAGGGAAGCCGATGAACCGGGCGTTTCTTGTCGTTGCTTGTGCTGCCTGCGCTCTTCTGTCGATCGCCACGACGCAGTCGCCGCAAGCTGGGGACATCAACCAAG
>CAZSBR010000157.1:0-1254 GCA_964605165.1 uncultured Phycisphaeraceae bacterium | reverse complement strand
CACAAATCAAGACACAAGCCAGGACATCAAGCAGGCCCTCGATCGTGCCATCGACGACGAGCGACAGGCCATCGCGTTCTACACCGCGGTCATGGCCAAGCACGGCGAGCGTCGACCGTTCTCGAACATCATCCAGGCCGAGCGACGACACGAGGCAGCGCTGATCGAGCAGTACAACCGGCTCGGGCTCCAGGTTCCCGGCAATCGCTGGGCAGACCACACCTTCATCGTCGATGACAGCTTCGCCGAAGTCTGCGACGCATCAGCTGTGGCCGAGGTCCGCAACGGCCAGATCTACGATGAACTCATCGCACACTGCGACGATCCCCTCGTCCGTGAAGTCTTCGAACGCCTGAGATGGGCCTCCGTCGAGCGGCACCTGCGAGCCTTCCGTCGTCACGGCAGTGGATGGGAGACCGTCGACGCCAGCGACCTCGACGAACAGCAACAGATCCAGAAAGACGACGCAATCGCAGCCCAGCAGGCCCTCTTCGGCTCGCTCTTCGCCGAACTTGCCAAGGCCATGGGGGAGGGCGGACCCGCTTCAGCCATCGAGGTCTGCGCCGAACAAGCCCCGGCGATCGCAGCACAGGTCGGCGCTGATCGCAACCTCACCATCGGCCGCACCTCGTTCAAGCTGCGTAATCCAGCCAACACGCCCCCGGTCTGGGCCGACCTCGCGCTCGATGAACGCCCCGAACAACCCATCTTCTTCGCGGATCGTTCGGGACGCCTCGGTTCGCTCTCGCCCATCCGCCTCGCTTCGACCTGCCTGCAATGCCATGGCTCCGTCGACGACATCGCGCCCGCAACACGCGCAGCGCTCGCCGAACGCTACCAACAAGACCAGGCAACCGGTTTCAACGAAGGTGACCTCCGCGGCTGGTTCTGGGTCGAGGTTCCGCCGCAGCCAGTCAAGCACGACGCAGACCAGCCCTGACCGACCGCGTGCTCGCATCGGGGAGGGTCCGCACCGTCGGGCACGCACCGCTGACGCCCTTGGCCCGCGTGCTCGGCCCTCTCAGCGTGCCACCACGAGCGCTTGAGGCCGACGGCTAGCTGCCCGTCGCCCGCGACTACACGAGACCGACACCCCGCATCACGCGGCGCTGGGTGTAGCCGTCCTTGGTGGAGTTCACAAGCGGCGTTGCGGTCGGCCGAAACTCTCTCGCGGAGGGTCTCAAGGCTGACGTCGCCAAAGCCACCTACTGGACTTGAACCAGCGACCTGAGCTTTACGAAAGCTCCGCTCTAC
>CAZSBR010000156.1:0-6055 GCA_964605165.1 uncultured Phycisphaeraceae bacterium | reverse complement strand
GAGCGCTCAAGCGCGTTCCAGTCGCGTTCGATCGTCTCCGCCCGCTGCCGGCAGCCATCGAGCTTGGCGTGCAGTTCGATGAGCCGGCTGCGCGTTTCTTCGAGTCGCTTCGCGGCGCGGTCAGCATCGGCTGCGCACTGCTCGCAGCGCTGCGCGAAACGCTCGGCCTCGGCGGAGGCTTCGTCGATCGAGGCACGCTCCTGCTCGGCACGCGCGAGCGTCTCGGCGAGTCGAGTTTCAAGCTGATGCTTCTGCCGCTTCAGATCGTCCATGTCAGCGACAGCCCGCGAAAGCTCCCGCCTCGATGATCGAAGCTGCTCGTGCAGCTTGCCAACCTCGACGCGGTGTGAAGCCGTCTCATCGGCGACGCGCTGGACCGTCGCGGTGGCAGACTCGTGCTCCGCCTCAATGGCCACAAGCGCCTCTCGCTCGCTCTGGTGCCGTCGGCCAAGGTCTTCGATGCGCTGCTCAAGCTCCGCTTGCTCGGCCTGCAGCTTGCCCGCGCGGTCGTCGTGCTGCTCGAGCTGCTCGTTGCAGTCCGTGATCGAGCGTGCAAGATGGTCGAGCGTTGTCTCTGTCCGCTGAAGCTTGCTTGCGATCTCGGCGACGTGTCTCTGCGCTTGGCCCAGTTCGGCCCGGGTGGACGAGGCTCGCTGCTCGTGGAGGCTCGCCTGCTCATCGAGTGAGGTGAGATTGTCACGGAGCGACTTGAGCTCGGTGTCGCGCTGCAGGAGCAAGCCGGAGAGGCGGTCAAGCTGGGCTCGCTGCTCGAGGACGCCGCCGCCCTGGCGGCCCACCGGCCCCGCGATGATCCGGCCATCGAGTTCCAGCACAGCCCCGTCTCGGCTGACGAGCCTGCGGCCTGCCAGGGGGCCCGCTGCCAGCAGCATCGCCGCCTCGAGGTCAGGCACGATGTACGTCTCGCCGAGGAGTCGGTCGAGCAGCGTCGCCACCCGCTCATGCATCGGGTCGTCCTGGGAAGCGGTCGGAGCCACGAGTGACCGTGCGCGCACCACGCGATGGCCCGGCAAGCCCGAGGCGTCCAGCACAAGCCGCTGGGTCTGACCCGCAGCCATGCGGGCAAGGGGCACGAAGACCGCCCGGCCAGGCAGCGACTCGCGCTCCTGCTCTGATGGCAGGGTCTCCATCGATTCAATCACCAGCCCGCCGAGAACATCACCCAGCGCACACTCGATCAGTCTCGCGTCGTCCGCATTGGTGCTGATCAGGTCCGCAAGCGGCGCAAGCACGCTCGCGAAGGACCCATCTCGCTCCTTGCCCTCCAGCACCGCACGGGTCGCGTCGCCAAAGCCAGCGCGGCTTGCGACGAGTTCCTCGAGCGTCTGCCGCCGGCTGTCCAGTCCAGCGCGCTCACGCTCCACCTCGGCGATGCGCTCCATGAGCGCTGCGCGGTCCTGTCCGGTTGAACTGGCAGCACGCTCATGCTCATCGAGCTTCGACGCAAGCCCTTCAACCGCCTGCTCTGCCGCTTTCGATGCCTCGGCGAGTTCGTCGCGCTCGGTCGCTGCTGTCGCACGCTCGGTGTCGAGCAGGCTCAGGCGCTGGGCGAGCGAGGCACGCTGACCTTCGAGCTGCTTCAGGCGGTCCGCATCTCGCTCGAGCGACGCTCGGGCAGCAGCCATGGCACGATCGGTCGCAGCCACCGCGCCGCGGCGCTCGTGCACCGTCGCAGCGAGCGAGGCCGCCGACCGCGACGCCTGCGCCTGGGCTTCCGAGGCTGCGTCGAGGAGCTTCTCGACCTCGGCCACGCCCGCTTCGCAGCGGGCGACCTGCTCTTCCAAATCCCGGCGGCTTGCCTCGGCAGCCGAGGTTTTGGCGGCGTTGGATTCCAGCGCTGCCCTGTGCTCGGCCTCGAGTCGCTGCGCTTCGGCGATGGCCTTCTTGGCCGACGCTGTGCGCTCGGCAGCCCGCTCCTGCATGTGGACGGCTCGCAGGCGTTCTTCCTCGGCGCGTCGAGAGGCGTTCTCGAGTTCGGTGCGCTCGAGCTCCGTCTGTTGACGCTTCAGCGAGAGTTGGTCCACTTCCGCACGCGCGCTGGCTCGAACGCCATCGATCTCGCGGAGCTGGCTCGTAAAGCCATCGATCCGGTTGCGCAGGTCGTCGTACTGCTCGAACGCGACGCCGACGCGCAGGGCCTTGTACTCCTCGTCCAGCGCAACGAACGTGCGGGCCTTTGCAGCCTGGCCCTTGACCATCCGCAAGCGGCGATCGGTGTTCTCGAGGGCTTGACGCGTCAACGCGAGGTTCTGCTCGGCCTTCTCGAGCTTGCGCTGGGATTCAATCCGCCGCTGCTTGTAGCGGGCGATGCCCGCAGCTTCTTCGAAGATCGAACGCCGTTCCTGCGGGCTGGCCAGCAGCATCGCATCGACCTTGCCCTGCTCGATGATCGAGTAGGCATCTGCACCAATGCCCGTGTCGAGGAAGAGGTCGCGGATGTCCTTGAGGCGCGCACGCCTGCCGTTGATGCGGTACTCGCTCTTGCCGTCGCGGTAGAGCCTTCGCTCCACTTCGACGACGTCCGCATCCAGAGGCAGGCCTCTGCGGGCAGCACCGGCTCGATCAAGCGGGCTTGCTGCATCTTCGGCGGGCTCGGTGTCCGCAGCGTGATCGGCATCGGCAGGAGTCCGCTCGTCTTCGGCGGGCTCTGGCGGTGCTTCGGCCAGCGCCTGTGAACTGAAGCCCCGTCGCCAGGCGAGCTGCTCATCGGTCAGCACCGGGTTGTCGAAGCCGAGGCAGACGCTGGCCATGCCCGAGGGCTTGCGGCCTGCCGAGCCGGCGAAGATGACGTCGATCATCTCCTTGCCGCGGAGGCTCTTGCTCGAGCGTTCACCCAGCACCCACTTGATGGCATCGACGATGTTGCTCTTGCCGCAGCCGTTAGGACCGACCACGCCGGTCATCGCATCATCGAACACGAACTCCGTGTGATCGGCGAATGACTTGAAACCGTTGACGGTCAGCTTGGCAAGCCGCATGAGACCTCCGTGTCCGAGCGCGGTGCTGGAGTGCTATCGACCTCGCTCCGTGAGATCGCTGGGCTCAACACACGCCCACGAAGCGTCCATGGTACACACACGCGCGGCGTGCGCACAGCCCGCCTCGATCCCGCGGCCAACTCTTCCCATGCAGGTGTCGCCGAGGCGTGGCTGAAAGCCCGGGCTTTCGGACCTTCGCCAAGTCTCGTCAGGGCTGGGACGCAGGCGTGTTCAGAGGCACGATCGTCGGACGGTCGGCGTCGGCGGGCCCACGCTCGCCGGGCACGACGCTCGGCGTGTCGTCGGGGTCTGGCACATCCGCTGCCGTATCCGGCCGCACGCGGGCTGCCGGGCCGGTGCGGGCCTCGGCGATCGCAGCGGTCAGCGTGTCGCGCTCGGTGGTGAAGGCCCAGGGCGCGCCGCGCTGCTCACTCAGCCCGGCGAGGACCGAGACGATCTCGCCATACGAGAGCCCGAGCCCGGGCCTTGGGTCGCCCCGTGTGGTCACGCGGGCGAGCACCTGCACGAGGTCGTCGAGGTCCGTCGGGGCCTCTTCGATGGTTCGGGGCACGACGGAATCCCCCTCGCGGTAGGCGATTCGGAGCGGGCCGCCCGGGGTGTCGGCGACCATCACGAGGCGATCGTTCCACAGCGAGGTGAAAGTGGGGGTGGGGATTCGGAGGTCGCCGCCCATGAGCACAAGGCGGGGCTGGCCCTGCTGGGTCGCATAGACGAGCGGCTCTCCCCAGGGCACGCGGTCGAGGACGAAGACGGGGCGCGAAGCCGCCGCGTCAAACGAGTCGCCGCCGACGGTTCTGCGGTCAAAGCCGCCGATACCCCGCGACACCAAACGTCGCTCCGCATCACGCTCTGCATCGGGGTTGCCCGGCTGGGCGCGCACGGTCTGGCGCTCGGCGCGCTCGGCAATCGCTGCGTAAGCCGCGATGCGCACGGTCGTGCGTCCGCCTGAAGCCAGGTTCTGGAGCAGTTGCTGGCTCCGCACGCCGCCGTCGATCTCGCCCAGAGCGCTCAGCGCCTCGAGCTGGCGGGTGTTGCGGCCGAACTCGGCAAATTCGAGCAGTCCCGCCTCGGCTCGCTCGTCGCCGAGCCTGGCGCCGGCGCTGAGGCCCGCGAAGCGCACATCGGGATTCTGCTCGTCGTACAACTCGCGGACCATCGGCAGCGCGGGGTCGCCCAGCGAGACGAGCATCTCCGAGCCGAGGGAGGCCAGCGTGGGGTCGCGGCGCATCTGTTCGACGATCCGCTGGGCGTGCACCGCGGGGAACTGGTAGTCGAGCTGAAGGTGCTCGAGCATGTCGATGAACTCGCCCGGGTTGAGGCGATAGCGGAACGGAATGAGGATGTCCACGAGTGTGTCGCTTCGGCCGCGGGCAATAGGCCCGGGGTCGTACCGGCCGGCACGGAAGCGCGAGTTGACCGACGACACGACCTGCGAGGCGCGCACGTGCGAGGGTGCGTCGAGGCCGATCTGCACCGCGAGCGGGTCGGTCACCAATCCCCCGGCGAGCACGCGGCCCACGGGCTGGTTGGCAGCGGCCTCGCTGTCCGGCTCGAGGAAGGGGTTGGTGTAGATCGGGCCGTAGGCGGTGGCCACACGCCGCGTCTGAATGCGTCCGAACGACGAGGGTGGCCCGAGCCGCAGATCGGTCGTCCACAGCAGGCCGCCCTGCAGGCTGGTGGCGTTGAGCGCACGGACGATGACATCGAACTCGAAGTCCTCGGGCGAGCCGCGGGCGATGACCGCCTGCACGAGCACGACGGCGATGTTGGGGTCAGCGAGGATCTGCCGCGCGGTCTTGGGCTGGCCCGTGACGGGGTCGACCATGGGCCCGCGTGTGAAGTTGGAGGCGCGGCCGATGCCCTGGAGCTGCATCTGGCGCTCCATCGTGGTGACGATGTCGTCCGCGAGCACGCCGCCGCCCGTGCCGTCGAGGCCCACGACCAAGCCGTAGCCGCTCAGCAGCATGGGGTCGCCCGCGGTGGTGGAGGCGATGGAGCCGATGGTGCCTCGCCGGATGGGCTCGACGGTGCGATCAAATCGGCTGGTGTCGGCCTCGATCGTCGTGCCGCGGCTGTTGCCGCAACCCGTCAATACGGAGGCCAGGAGCGAGCCGAGCAGCACGCCCCAGAGGGCCAGCGCGAGCGACGAAACAAGTGGGGCGGTGCGTGGGCGCAGCAAGGGCAGCTCCGTTGGGGTCTTGAGCCTTGTGGGAGGGGTGGCAGGGCATCACTTTAGTGCCCGCAGCAGCGGCGCGGCCGACGGCTTGTGCGTGGACCACCTGTCAAGAGCGGGCAGAAGCCGGCACCCCACAGGCGAGCGGGGGATGCTCGCGCCGATTTTTGTCGGAGCGCAAGTTTCGTCCACATGCTCAGTTGCGCTCGCTGTGGGCAAGATTTGCCTGTCAACTACCTGATTTTGTGCCAGCGAGCCGATTACACACGACAGGTTGTGGTAGTATCTAGGCCGCACACAAATTTCAGCGTGTGCAAAGGATTGTGTCCGGTTTCTACTAGGAAATGAGGAGCCTGCGGGCTCGGCTGGGGCCGGATCGCCCCGCCAACAGACCGACGAGCCGCTGGGCCAGGACGGCCCATCCGCGGCTTCAAGGAGTCGGTGTCATGGCCGTGTTGTGCGACACCCAGATCAGGAGCAGCGTCTCCATCGCACCCTTCGAGGTCGCCCAGAAGCGCCCGGGCAAGATCTCCTATGGCGTGTCGAGCTACGGCTACGACGTCCGCGTCGGCAGCCGCTTCAAGATCTTCACCGCAACGCCCGCCCACGGCGATATCGCGGTGGTTGATCCCAAGCGGTTCAGCGATGACTTCATGGTCGAGGTGGATGTCGCAGAGTCAGGCCGCGATCACGTGATCATCCCGCCCAACAGCTTTGCGCTGTGCGAGACGGTCGAGGTCATCGAGGTGCCGCGGGACATCCTCGTCATCTGTGTCGGCAAAAGCACGTACGCCCGCTGCGGCCTGATCGTGAACGTCACGCCGCTGGAGCCTGAATGGCGCGGCAAGGTCACGCTCGAGATCAG
>CAZSBR010000155.1:0-6124 GCA_964605165.1 uncultured Phycisphaeraceae bacterium | reverse complement strand
CAGACGCCGACCTGCCCGAAGAACAGCGCATCAAGCTCGAGGCCGAGGTCAACAGCCTCGTCGATCAGTTCGAGTCCGGCGATCTCTCCATGGAGCAGATCGCCCGCATCGCCGAGGGCTTCGCCGAGAGCCCGCTGCTGCCCGCTGCCATCGTCATGGGCTTCGATGAGGTGTACTACGCCAACAAAGAAGGCCTGACCGACGAGCAGAAGGCCGAGGCCAAGAAGCAGTCGAGCCGCTTCGTGCAGGGCGTCTTCACCCAGCAGATCGAGCTGACCAAGATCGACGACGCCTTCGCGCCCATCTCAAGCCCCACGGGCGAGATCACCATCGACGCCGGCTCGTTCCAGCTCCGGCTGAAGAACCCCGACAACACCACCGCTGAGGAAGTGATGCAGGTCATCACCAACATGAAGGCCGAGGCGGATGCCGCGGGCATCGAGGACAAGCGCTTCGAGATCAACGTCGCGGACGAATTCACCCGCATCGTCGATGAGGCCCTGGGCCGGACTCCCTCTGTCGCCCCCGCGCCAGAAGCACCCGCCCTGCCCGAGCCGCCCGCCGAAGGTGACGGCGGCTGAGCCAGATGCACCAACGACGCGCATAAGAAAGCCCCGGTCAACGCCGGGGCTTTTTCATGCGCTCTCATGAAAGATCCATCACACCCACCAAGCGATCACCCGACCTCGATCACCCGACCGCGATGACTTGCGGCTCGCCATCGATGATGATCTCCGCAGCGGTCTTCTCCCGCACCTCATCCACGCTCACACCCGGAGCAACCTCACGCAGCACGAACCGCTGGTGGCTGCGATCAAGCTCGAGCACCGCCAGATCGCTGACGATCATGTCGACGCAGTGCTTGCCCGTCAGCGGCAGGGTGCACGCCGGGAGAATCTTGGGCTCGCCCTTGCGGTTGCAGTGCTCCATCGTCACCACCACGCGCTCGACGCCCGCGACGAGGTCCATCGCGCCGCCCATGCCCTTGACCATCTTGCCCGGGATCATCCAGTTGGCGATATCCCCCTCCTGGCTGACCTCCATCGCGCCGAGAATCGAGAGATCCACATGCCCGCCGCGGATCATCGCAAAGCTGTCCGCGCTGCTGAAGAAGCTCGCGCCCGTCCGCGCTGTCACCGTCTGCTTGCCCGCGTTGATCAGGTCCGCATCAAGCTCGGCCTCGGTCGGGAAGCGGTCCATTCCGAGCAGGCCGTTCTCTGATTGCAGCCAGACATCAATCCCTGCGGGGATGTAGTTCGCCACCAGCGTCGGAATCCCGATGCCGAGGTTGACGATGAATCCATCGTGGAGTTCCTGAGCGGCGCGGCGGGCGATCTGTTCGCGATCAAGAGGCATGCCAGCAGTTTACCTGCCGCCAGCGCTTGCCGCCAAGCTCATCTGCCCGCTTTGAGTTTGCGATACATCGCCCGGATGAACGCCGCCTTGCACATCACCGAACCCGCAATCAACAAAGGCAGCCCCGCCGCCCCCAGCGCCAGCCACTGGAACATCCTGCGGCTGGTCTCCTCCTCGCTCTGCTCGGGCACCGCAAGAGGGTCCGCAGAGAGAGCATGCGAGTACATCCCCGCAAGCTCGAGCATCGCAAGCCCGCCGCCCGTCAGGACGACCACCCCTCCGATCAGCGCCAGCAGCAGCCCGAGGATCTTGAGCATCGCGCCAGCATACCGCCCGGGGCTCGGCACCTGCACAACAAAGAAGCGTTCACCCGCCGCCCGAGATGCGCTCTCGCTTGATCGTCAATTCCACCCGTTTGCGCGGCTTGCTCCGCGGCAGCAACGCCCGGGCCACCATCACCGCGCCCCCCATCGCTGCGAGCGTCACCACCCAGAATTGCCAGTCGTCCCAAGGCATCGCTTCCCTCTTCAGCCGGCGCCCAGCAGCCGCGCCGCGTGGTACGCAGCCGCTGCAAACACATACGCCACCAGCGTCATCCAACCAAGCTGCAGCCCGGCCCACTTCCAGCCGCCCGCCTCGCGCGCCGTCACCGCAAGCGTCGGCAGGCACTGCATCGCCAGCACGTAGTAGATCAACAGCGACCAACTCGTCGCAGCCCCGAACACAAGCGTGCCATCGTCACGCCTGGCTGTCGCAAGCGCCTCCTGAATCGTCGCATCATCATCTGCCTCGTCACTGCCCATCACCTGCACAGCCATCGTCGAGACAAACACCTCGCGCGCCGCAAAGCTCGCCAGCACACCGATCGTCAACTGCCGGTCATACCCCAGCGGCTCAAACACCGGCTGGATCGCAGAACCAATCCGCCCAAGCGCCGTCCGCTGCGCCGCATGCCGGCTCTCGATCACATCCGCCTCAGCAAGCATCGACTCAATCTCCGCTGCCTGCGCCTCGCTCGCCGCATCAAGCGCACCCGCAGCAGCACGAAGCTGCGCTGCCTCCGCCGGAGGCTCCACCTTCGGATACGTCCCGAGCCACCACAGCACGATCGAGATCCCGAGGATCACCACGCCAGCCTTGCGAAGGAACATCCACGCACGGTCCCGCGTCGTAAGCAGCGCAAGCTTCAGATCAGGCAGCCGATACGCGGGCAACTCCAGCGCCATCGGCAGGCTCTTGCCCCGAAGCATCGTCCGCCGAAACACAAGCGACGTCACCAGCCCCGCCACCGCGCCCAGCGCATAACACCCCGTGAACGCCACCGCCTGAAGCCCGGGCCGACCGGGAAACAGAATCGTCGTCAACAGCACATACACCGGGATCCGCGCTGTGCAACTCATGAACGGCACAGCCAGAATCGTCGCAAGCCGATCCCTCTTATCAGGCACCGCCCGCGCCGCCATGATCCCGGGCAGTGCGCATGCATGCCCGCTCAACAACGGCACGAAAGCATGCCCGCTCAGCCCAAAGGGCCTCAGCAGGCGATCAATCACGAACGCCGCGCGCGCCAGATACCCCGTGCCCTCAAGCAAGCTCAGCAAGAAGAACAGCAGCGCAATCTGCGGCAGGAAGATCACCGTCGCTCCCACACCCGCAATCACACCATCCACCAGGAGCGAACGAATCGCCCCCTCGGGCAGCACGCTTCCCACCGCCCCGCCAGCCCACGTGAACAACGCATCGATCCAGTCCATCGGCAAGGTCGCCAGGCGGAAGATGACCCAGAACAACCCCGTCATCACCGCAGCAAACAACGCCACGCCCAGCAGCGGGTGCGTAAACGCCGCATCGAGCCGGTCCGAGACCCGGTCGCTCATAGGAGATGAAGCCGATGCCACCCTCGCGTGTGTCTCATCCGCCCACGCCTCGACCGCCTCCCGCGTGCCCAGCGAACCAAACGCCGCGAGCGGCTTGGCCGGTTGACGCAGCGCTGCGATCAACTCACCCATCCCCTCACCGCTGCGTGCACTCACGCACACAACACTGCACCCCAGACGCTCAGACAGCGCATCAACCTCCACGTGCAGACCACGCCGCCGGGCAATGTCCATCTGGTTGACCGCCACCACCATCGGCAGGCCCAGCGCCGCAGCCTCGGCCGCGATCACCAGCGTCCGCGACAGGTTCGTCGCGTCCACCACCACGAGCAACGCATCAGGCCGCCGGGGCGTCGTGCCTACCGGCGCTACCTCACCCGCAAGCGTGGATCGGCAAAGCTCTGCCTCCGCGACATCGAGCGACAGGCTGTAGGTGCCCGGCAGGTCAATCAGCATCGGCGCAGCCGACCGCGCATCGCCGCTGTGCGCACGATCGCCGCCCGCAAGACGCCCAAGATGCGCCTCTTGCGTCGTGCCCGGAAAGTTCGCCGTCTTCTGTCGAACGCCCGCAAGCCGATTGAAGAGCGTCGTCTTGCCGACATTGGGATTGCCCAGCAGCGCAATGCGCTCAGGCGCAGCCCGCAGCGCATCGTCGACCGACTCCCCGCCAGCCTGCGCGGCCTGAGAGGGCTTGGGTTCCATGAGCGTCATGGCGTCTCGGCAGCCTGCACTTCTCGGCGAATGACCACACGCTCAGCCAGCGCTCGGCTCAAGCCGATGCGACAGCCACCGCCCAGGCGATCACACACCTCCACGATGCACGTGTGCCCAAAGCGACACATCCGCACCGACGCATCGGGCCGAAGCCCCATCGCCCTCAGCATCGCCGCATCCGCCGGCGGCAGATCCGTGCTGTCGATGCGGCCTCGCGTGCCCTTGGGCAACTGGTGCAGCGAGATGCGATGGTCAAGGCCGGGGGCGGTGGTCAAATCAGGTCTCCGAAGTCCGATCTCCCCACATGCTATCGCACCTGAGACTGGGTCTCAACTAGAAGACTCCCAGACATCGGGGCGGTCTGCATCCATCAGCCCTCGCTGACCGTGCGCCGCTCGATCCGCTTCTCGCTGACCGTCCGCACGACGCGGTCCACGAACGACCCGGGGGTGTGGATCAGGTCGGGATCCAGCTCACCCAGCGCGACCGTCTCATCAACCTCAGCGATGACAAACCGCCCCGCGGTGGCCATCATCGGGTTGAAGTTCCGCGCCGTCATGCGGTACGTCAGGTTGCCAAACGGATCCGCCTTGTGCGCCTTGACGAGCGAGAGATCAGCAAACAGCCCCGTCTCGAGCACGTACTCCCGCTGCCGCGCCTCAGACAGATGCGTCGCAGCCTGCTCCACCGCCGCAGCCGAGCCCGCCACCGAGCCATGCCTGTTGAACAGCTTCGTGTCGTCGATCGGGCGATAGAAGCTCCGCGTCTCCTTGCCCTCCGCGACCGCTGTGCCCGCACCCGTGGCTGTGAAGAACGCCGGCACGCCCGCACCGCCCGCGCGGATGCGCTCGGCAAGCGTGCCCTGTGGGTTGAACTCGACCTCCAGTTCACCATCGATGAACTGCCGCTCAAAGGTGTCATTCTCACCCACGTACGACGAGATCATCTTCCTGATCTGCCGGGTCTGCAGCAGCAGGCCAAGCCCCCAGTCATCCACCCCCGCGTTGTTGGAGATGCAGGTGATGTCCTTCACGCCCGAATCACGCAGCGCGATGATGAGCTGCTCGGGAATCCCACACAGCCCAAAGCCCCCGACCATCACGGTCATGCCATCGTGGAGAACGCCGCGGTCCTTCAGGTCGGCAAACGCTTGAGCGGGCGAATCGATGATCTTGCTGGCCATGCAGCAAGAATACCGCACACGCGCCCCGTCTGGCGAGGCCCCGCCGCCAGCCAGGCATCACACGCTGCCAGCGCCTCAGCCAGCCCGGCCAACGCCAGAAGCGCTCACCGCTCGTCCTCAAACAAATCCTGCTGATCGCGCACGTTGTCCGGCCGCTGCTCCAGATCCTCGAGTTCCTTGCGCAGCTCATCGATCGAATCGATCCGCAGGTGCTCTGCTGCAAAGCGGATGTACGCGATCTTGTTCAGATCACGCAGCCGGCCCAGCACCCGCTGCCCGATGATCGTGCTGGGCACTTCCTTCTCGAATTCCTGCCCAAGCTCCTCATCGAGTTCATCAACGAGCGCCTGCTTGAGATGCTCAGCGATCGGCAGCTTGCCGCACGCCGCCGTGATGGAGGCCAGCACCTTGTCCGGGTTGAATGGATCCCGCCGACCATCACGCTTGACCACCACCAGCCGGTTGGCCTTCTCGACCCGCTCATAGGTCGTAAATCGCTTCTCGCAGTTCAGACACTCGCGGCGTCTGCGGATGACCCGGCCGCGCTCGCTCGCCCGGCTGTCGATCACCTTGTCGTCATCCGTGTTGCAATAAGGGCAGATCATCGCGCCAAAAACCCTCCGCCTGTGATCCGCCCATCATCAAGGGTCGCCCACACGCGGAGGGTAATGATTTGCGCGCCCACTCGCACTCGACCTCGGCGACGAAACCAGCCGCACGAGAACCAGCCAACCAACCGAGCCTGCCTACAGCCCTCTGTGCCTTGCCTCTTCTGAAGCGAGACTCATCTGCAGCTGCGCCAGCCTCGCCTGCAGCGATGAATACCGCTGCACAAGCATTTCCCTCGCAAACTCCGTCGTGTCACGACGCGCCTTCAGGTCCACGATGATCTCCCGGAACTCCCGCCTTTGCTCATCGGCCTCCGCAGCGTGATAGAGATTCGTGTACTCCTCGATCTAGAAATCCATCGTGTAGGACCTCAGGATCGACTGCT
>CAZSBR010000154.1:0-6188 GCA_964605165.1 uncultured Phycisphaeraceae bacterium | reverse complement strand
CCCCGTTGCTCGGAGCAGTGCGCTTGCAGTGCTTTGCGAGCAGCGGGGTCTTGTCTTGGATCCCCGCTCGCCTGAATCTGGACTTGCCTGGGCCCGCTCAGAGGTCCTGAGGCCAAGCCAGCTTTGGCCGACTCGACCGCGACGCGTGAGCACCCAGGCGGGGTGGCGGCATGCGGCGGAGCGAAGTCCGATCGAGCATTCACTCGCCAGCAAACACCCGCGCCCAATCGTCTCGCATGTCGACGAGGATCCAGCCTCGCGCCTGTGCTTCGTTGAGGCCTCGATCGAGCCGGCCGACCGACGAGTCGCGGTCGTAGGACCACTCGCGATCGGCGTCCGTGTGGTGGACGAGCATGCCAAAGCGGGGGCCGTCGCCACTGGTCGTGTAGTCAAGCATCTGGAAGTCGCCGTCGGAGTTACCCGCAGCGAAGATGGGTCGGCGGCCGATGTGCTCGCGAATGCCCACGGGCTTGCCCTCTTTGTCGTCGAAGAAGTTCAACTCGGGCAGTTTGACAAGCGTTGGCTGCCCGTTGCGATCTTCAAGCGATGTCTTGATCGATGAGCCCACGACCTGTTCTGGCGGAATGCCGTAGACCTCCTCGCTGAACACGCGGACGAAATCGATGCCCCCGCCGGAGACGATGTAAGTCTTGAAGCCGTTGGCGCGGAGGTACTCGAGCAACTCGAGCATGGGCTGGTACACCATCTCGGTGTACTTGCGGCCGGTGGTGGGATGGCGGGCGGTCTCCAGCCAGTCGCGCACAACCGCATCGAACTCATCGGTTGTCATGCCGGCGTGTGAGGCTGCGATGATCTCGGCAATCGCCTTGTGCCCCTGGGCAGCAAGCGCTTCCTTATCACCCGCCAGCAGGCTCTTGAAGGGCTCGGTGGTGCGCCACTCGGGGTGGTCCGGAGCCATCTCCTTGATGCGATCGGCTGCGAAGATGAGTTGGAAGTAGATCGGCTTCTCCGCCCAGAGGCAGCCGTCGTTATCGAACACCGCGATGCGTTCGGGCTCTGGAACAAAGTCCGGGCCCGGGGTCGTTACACGCTGAGTGAAGGCGACGATGGCGTCACGCGAGGCCGAGTCGTTCCATGATGGAAGCGCCTGCCTGCTCGTTGCGCAACCAGTCAGCCCGATGAGAGCAATACATGGCGCGATGACGACAGCGATGAAGCGTTTGATTATGTGCATGGCCAAACCTCACTCTGCGAGATGATGAATGAACAGCGCCGCGTTTGGCGATCAGAACGAGAATGTCGCCGCGAGGAAGGGCCCGTGCAGCGTGACGTCATAGTTGAAGCGATCCCCGCCATGGCCGTCGCTGTAGTCAACATCGAGCGCTCGATAGCCACCCAGCAGCGCAAAGCGGTCGGACATATCGAACTGAACGCCGCCCAGCGCGTTCCATGTCAGGTCCGAACCGCCAGCACCGACATCACCGCGAGCGATGATCGAAAGCCGGTCCGTCAGCCCCACGCGGGAGCGGAGGCCGACGAAGCCATCGAGCCACGTCTGATCGCCGCCGAATGAGCCGGACATGGACGTATCGATATCAAGCTCAAGGTGATGCAGGCGGACACCCGCAAGTGGCTCGAGCCGGAAGGTCATGCCCGAGTCGTGCGTCTGATTGATCAGGGCATACGCAGCGCCGAACTCGAAAACGGCCTGATCCTGCCGGATGTCCACAACGTCGCCGGCAATGCTGTTGTCCTCGGCTTCGATGCTGAGGTACATCGCATCGACGAGGAGTGTCCAGCGACCTCGCTCGGCCTCCAGACGGAGCGTTGCTGCGAAGTTGAAGTTGTCCGTGACGGTGTCGAAGGTGTCGCCAACGCTCAGATCGACCGAAGCCGCATTGCCGCGGATCGCAACATCGCCGTTCTGCGCGGGCACCCAGAGGTAGGGCGTGATCCTGAGTTTCCAGCCCGTGTCCTCGCCGCTCAGGACCGAGCCCGCATCTGGCGAGGCCAGTTCCCCCCCATCAGAAGCGGGGCTTGCCACCTCGGGATCAGCAGACGCACATGCCGCCGCCAGCATGCCCGCGGCCGAGACGATTGCAACGACGTGTGCTTGCATCAAGCGATCTCCGGGTTGCCATGGGTGAATCCCAGAGCAGCAGAGGCAAAGGCCTTTGCCCGCCGCGAAGCGAGCAAAGGCGGCGTGTGAGACTGGGCAGCTTACCGGCCGCGAGCAGCGTTCTCGATCTGCTCCTGCACCTTCTCGAGGTTGAAGGAGCCGGGGGACTGGCTCGGCGGATACTCGGCGAGCGTCTGGAAGAACTTGCCGGCGATCTGCTGCATGGGCACGATCACGTACGGGCGATCGAGGAACCAGTCGTGGTAGACGTTGGCATCGATCTGGGCCTTCTCGAATGGGTCGCGGCGCAGATGGAACAACAGCGGGATGCGCAGTTCCGTGAAGGGCTCGCGCCAGATCTGGAATGCATCGGCGCGGTTCTCAAGGAAGACGCCCTTCCAGTCACCCAGCCGCATGGCAACCATCTGGCCATCGTCGTTGACGTAGTAGAACTCCTTGCGGGGCGAAGCGCTGATGTTCTCATCAAACGTCTCGAAGGTGTCCGCAGCGGCGAAGTACTCGTTCATGTCGTAGCCGTCGAGGTGCTGACGATAGTTGCGACCGATCGCGCGGTAGCCGTCCAGCATGTCCTCCTTGAGATCGGGCTTGCCCGCGACGGTGGCGAACGTGACCATCCAGTCCTCGTGGGACACGATGCCGTTGAGCGTTGCACCCGCGGGCCACTTGCCGGGCCAGCGAGCAAACGCGGGCACGCGGTAGGCGCCCTCCCAGTTGGAGTTCTTCTCCTTGCGGAAGGGCGTGTAGCCGGCATCGGGCCAGGTGTTGAAGTGCGGGCCGTTGTCGGTCGAGTACATAACGATGGTGTTGTTGGTGATGCCGAGTTCGTCGAGAAGATCGAGGAGCTGGCCGACGTGCATGTCGTGCTCGATCATGCCATCGTGGTACTCATCGCCGCGGGGCGCCGACAGGCCGATGCTTTCTTCCTTGAGGTGCGTGCGGAAGTGCATGCGTGTGCCGTTCCACCAGCAGAAGAAGGGCTCACCTGACGCAACCGTGCGCCTGATGAAATCGATGGCCTCGGAGACGGTCTCATCATCGATGGTCTTCATGCGTTCGATGGTGAGCTGGCCGGTGTCTTCCACCTGGTGCTGGCCGTTGCTCATTGATGAGCGAATCACGCCGCGGGGGCCATAGGTCTCAAAGAAGGTCTTGCCGTTGGGCAGCACCATGTCACCCGGGTAGTCGCGGTTCTCGGGTTCCTCGGAGGCATTGAGGTGGTAGAGAGGGCCGAAGAACTCGTCGAAGCCGTGGTTGGTCGGCAGATGCTCGTCCCGGTCGCCGAAGTGGTTCTTGCCGAACTGCCCGGTGGAGTAGCCCTGCTCCTTGAGCACGGCGGCGATGGTGATGTCCTGCTCCTGCCAGCCCTCGGCAGCACCGGGCAGCCCGACCTTGGTCATGCCCGTGCGCACCGGCACCGTGCCGCCGATGAACGCCGCCCGGCCTGCAGTGCAGCTCTGCTGGGCGTAGTAGTCCGTGAAGCTCAGGCCCTCGCGGGCGATGCGATCAATATTGGGTGTCTGATAGCCCATCATGCCACGGTTGTTGTGGCTGATGTTCCATGTGCCAATGTCGTCGCCCCAGATCACGAGGATGTTCGGCTTGTCCTGGGCGAACACGCCCGTGGCCATCGCCCATGTGGCGATGAAACAGAGCAGTACTCGGGTCATGATGGTCGGTCCTTTCTCACAGCGCATCAATGCTCGGCGTCTCTCGCAAGCGGTACACAACAGCACCCGGATCCCCGGGTGACAAATTCAGGTACGATAACAAAGGTGTCAGCGGGGTCGCTATCCGCATTCCGAACGGCGGCGTGAACGAGGTGCTCTTCCGGCGCCACGGGCCCCCAAGGCCCTGCCTGGGCGCGACCGTGCGGAAAGGGGGACTGGCGTGAGCCGAGAGTCGAACGATTCAGGACCAGCCAAGGTCGCCTCGCAGGCCCCGACAGTCGGCGACCGCTCCTACTTCCGCCACCGCCTGACCGGCTTCTCTCCCGAAGCATTCGAAGAAGTCATCCAGGGCGGGTGGTTTCATCACAGCGTGCTCAACACCCGAAGCCTCGACGCCACACTGGAGCGCGTCGTCGGCGAGGCAGTCATGCTCGATCGAGGCCACTACGGCTTTTCCACGATCGTCGAGGGAGACTTCAATCCCGACCTGCTGTGCTTCGGCCTTGTGAATTCTCCCGAGAAGCCCGCACGCATCAATGGACGCCAAATCTCGGCGGATGACCTGCAGTGTTACGCACGAGGCGCAGAGATGCTCTACGCCGCGGGTGTAGACACGCAGTGGGTCGGCATCCAAGTAGACCCCAACGCCCTCGCGGCCATCGGGGCGTCGCTCGATGGTGTCGCGAGCCCGTTCGCCAACCTCTCGCTTACACCCGACGAAGCGCTCCAACTGCGGCGGTGTGTCCAGAGCCTTATGGACGACGCTCGCTGCGGCCATCTGACCGCTGCGGGTGAGCACGCGCTCATGACAACCCTCGCCGAGTGCCTTACACGCGACCACGACTTGGAGGCCGAAACCCGCCATCGCTGCGACCTCGTTCAGCGTGCCACGGCTCTGTTCCGTGCCGACGTTCATCGGCCTTACGACAGCGAGAGCATCTGTGCGCTGATGGGCATCTCCGAGCGCGTGCTGCAACTCTCGTTCCGCCAGTGCCTGGGTGTCAGCCCATCACGCTGGAACATGGCCCTGCGGCTCAACCTCGCCCGCAGGGCACTGCTCAGAAGAGGCGGACGGAATCTCTCCGTGACGCATGTGGCAGCACAGTTCGGATTCGACCATCTGGGCCGGTTTGCCGAGCAGTACGGGAAGCACTTCGGCGAATCGCCTTCACTCACGCTGCGGCGACCGGTGAACAACCAGCCACCCTCACCCTGAGGAAGCAGCGCTCACCGCTGGGGAGTGACATCGGGCGCACCGGTCTCGCGCTCGACCGGCGGCGGCGCATCCGCGACACAGCGAAACCCGAGATGGCTCATCCCAGAGTCCCGTGACGAGGCCATCTTGGCGCTGGGTCGATAGCTCTCGCAATACGAGACGTGACACAGGAAAGAGCCGCCCTTCTGCACACGCGAGTCCTGCGAATGCGGGTTGCGCGGATCGACCGTCGAGTCCGGCCCCAGTGGGTTGATGCAACTCGACTCCGAGTCACGCCTCGCAAGGCGGTCGCGGTAAGCGTTGGGATGGAACTGATCGGCGGTCCACTCCCACACGTTGCCCGCCATGTCGTACAGACCGGAAGCGGTCGGTGGGAACTGCTTCACCGGCGCGATCCCCGCGTAGCCATCGTCCTCGGTGTTGCGGTGCGGGAAGTCGCCCTGCCAGATGTTGGCCATATGCACATCGCCGGGCTTGAGCGTTTCACCCCACAGGAAGCGCTGGCCGTCGTGCTGCAGCCGCGCAGCACGCTCCCACTCGGCCTCGGTCGGCAAGCGCTTGCCGGCCCACTGCGCATAAGCAACCGCATCGTCCCACGAGACATGCACGACGGGGTAGTCGTCCTTGCCCTCGATGCTGCTGCCCGGGCCTTGCGGATGGCGCCAGGACGCACCGACCGTCCACGTCCACCACTGCGAGTAGTAGCGCAGATCGACGGCGCTGTCGGGCGGCGTGAATACGAGTGAGCCGGGCTGAAGCATCTCGTCGGCGGGCTTTGGAGTGCCCGGCGGGAGTTGCTTCTTGAGTTCATCCCAATCAACATCTCGCTCTGCCGTTGTGAGATAGCCGGTCGCGTCCACGAAGGCGCGGAACTGCGCGTTCGTCACCTCCGTCTGGTCGATCCAGAACCCGTCCACGTACACGGAGTGCGCCGGCCGCTCGTCGTACCGCCCCTCCGGGCCATCCCAGCCCATCGTGAACGAGCCCGCATCAATCCACACCATGCCGTTGGTCGACAGCGAAGCCGCATCCCGCAGCCCCTGCCCTACAGCCCGTTCGCCGGCCTGTTCGCCAGCCTGTTCATGGACGACACGCACTGCCACGCTCGGCGCGCAGCACGAGGACACGCCATCCGAGTCCTCGGGCGTCGTGCCCGCCGTGGCAAAGAGACCGAAGACCACAACAGCGAAGGCTTGAGCGGGCA
>CAZSBR010000153.1:3927-6203 GCA_964605165.1 uncultured Phycisphaeraceae bacterium | reverse complement strand
GTGGGCTCGCTGGAGCCCGCTGCCGCGGCCAGCTCGGCTTCGTCGGCACGCCGGGCCTCGTCGCCCTGGATCGGCGTCTTGACCAGGCGGATGCTCGGCATGTCCTCCGGGCGGCGCGTCTTGCTCTCCCTGGCGAGCTTGTCCTTGGTCTCGGCGATCTCGCGGCGGCGGGCCTCGTCGATGGCCAGCTCGGCATCAGAGAGCGAGACAGCGGTGATGTCGACGCGCTGCTTGGCGCGGCGGCGCTGCTCGCGCTGGCGGTTGAACGCTCGCTTCTGGTCTTCGAGCCGGATCGGGTCATCGCTCAGCCCGCCATGCTGCCCGTTGCGGTAGGCGACGCAGATGAAGCGGAAGTCCTCGTCCCACACATGCACATGCGTGATGTCGTCGGGATCGATGCTGATGTGGACGCGGCGGTCGGTGCCGACGAGCGGTTCGAGCTCGACGCGGGTGTCGCCGAAGCGCATCGTGCCGCCGCCGAGCGAGACGGAGACGCCGTGCTTGGTGACCTTCTTGGAGGCGATCCAATGGTGGGCGATGTGCGGCAGCACGGACGCGTCGTAGGACCGACGCTCGAAGAGGTAGCGCTCGTAGAACAGCGCGGGGCTCAGGCGCTCGCGTGTCGAGGGATCGCGGAGCGCTTCGATCTTGTGCTCGCTCCGAGCGTTGTACGCCTCGACGAACAATGCGAAGCGCTCGCGGACATCGGCGAGCGTCGGCAGCGTCATGATGTCCTTTGTGCGCTCGGTGTGCGCCTTGCGATCAACCATGCCGGGCGATGAGCCGAGCCAGCTCGTGAACTCACGATCGAACTCCGAATGGACGTAGCCAAACCACCGCTCGATGCGTGCCGTGCCGTTGTGGTTGTAGTGCATCGCGAAGTGCGGCTCGATCCCGAGCATCGCCAGCAGGCTCGTCGCGACGACCTCCTCTTCACCAGACCTGCGTTCGATCTTGGTCTGGCCGATGATGGTCTTTGCGCAGAAGTCCTTGCCGTTGTCAAGCCAGGCATACTGCGGCGGGCTGATGGCATCGTCGCGGAACGCTGAGGCAAGTGCTGTGCGGATCGTGCCGCTGTTGCCCTGCTCGCTGATGTGCCAGCCGACCACCCTCCGCGACCTTCGGTCCATCCAGGCGGTCAGCTGCGGACGCACGCGCTTGTAGCCGCTGCTGGTGGGCACCCGCACCTGAAAGTCCATCACACAGTGGTCGCTCTCCCAGCACTGGCCGGCCAGCCAGGCCTCGGGGTCTTGCTCGATGGGCGTCTGGTGCGAAACGCGCCACGCATCGATGCCCTCTCGCTTGAGCTTGATGTCGCCAGGCGAGAGCCGTTCACGCACGAGGCGCTTGGCGGTCGACTGTGAGCCCCATGCCCAGCCGCGACGCTGCGCCTCGTCTCGTGTGAGCCGCCAGCACTTGAGTAGCGACCACTGCTGGGGCGTGAGGTAGAGGCTGCAGAAGTGGCTCCAGGCGGCGTCGCTGCAGCTGGTTGATGTGGACTTGGTCGTACCGCGGCGATCGACGAGCTCGGCCGCGATATCGGCCAGTGTGTCCGAGGAGCTCGTGCGCTTGGCCCATTCGAGCAGCGTGCGGACGGTGATCTCGACGCCGAGATCCCGTTCGAGCCGCGACGCGAGCTGCTCGCGTTTCTCGGTGCGCTCGGCTTGCTTGGTGTTGTTCCACTTGCGGTAGGCGAGAACGGCGCGGGCCTTGAGCACGGCCTCCGCTCTCTTGTCAGCGGGTGCCTGGGCAAACTCGTCGGCCCGTTCGCTGGCCGGATCGAAGGCCACCGTCGCGGAGGTTGCCAGACGGAGATCGTGCGAGACATGGATGTGCCAGGTCGGCTTGCCGCCACCGACGGGCGTGAACTGCTGAGCCATGCCGGCGGTGCTCAGGTCCTCGCGGCACTGTCGACGCAGATGGTCGGTGCTCTTGCCCAGCACTCGAGCGGCCTCGGCGAGCGGCACCCAGCCCTCCTGGGCACCGGGCGCGAACGCACGCGGCTCAGCGAGTTGGCTGGGCAGAGCACTCACGCCGGCACTGCTCCCGAGCGAGCGCCCATGGCGATGGGCACGATCGCTGATTGCAGCAGGGCCCGCGTCTGCCAGGGCCCGACGATCAGGCACGTCTCCTCGCCGTTGTAGATGACGACGGCTTCGAGCAGCTTGCGTTCGCGGAGCCGCATGATGATCGAGCAGAGGCGCGTCTCATCGAGCTCGGCGACTTCGGCAGCGCGGCGGATCGTGAACGACCAGGCGACGAGTCGGCCGTTGATC
>CAZSBR010000153.1:0-3827 GCA_964605165.1 uncultured Phycisphaeraceae bacterium | reverse complement strand
GACTTCGGCAGCGCGGCGGATCGTGAACGACCAGGCGACGAGTCGGCCGTTGATCATGGGCGAGCCGTTCGCCAGGATGTCGAGCGTGCTCAGCACGCGCTGCGACTCGTGATCGAGATCGCAGTAGATGCCGCGCTTGAGCGTCGAAGTCAGCGGCTGCTCGATCGGCGTGAGCTTGGGAGCAGTCGTGCTCACTCTCCACCGCCGATCGTCAACCGCTCGGAGTCGCCGAAGAGCGCGATGAGATTGTGGCACTCCTGCGCGTAGCCCTCGAAGGTCTCGGCGAGTTGCTCGGCAACGTGAGGCAGCAGATCGCCTCGCCGGCCGGCATCGCGCATCGCATCAACGTCACGGTCAAGCTGCTCGTGCGCGATGCGTAGCGCGTGCAGTAGTCGGTCCTGCTCTTGCGTGGTCAGTGTGCGTCCTTGGCTCATCCGGTCATCTCCAATCGGTGGCCCGACCGCTGGCGGGCAACGCGCGCCGCCTCTAGCCGGGTGAGGTGTGCTCGTGCGTCGGCGATGGCGTTCATCTCGTCGATGTCGCGCCGCCCGTTGTCCTTTGTGTCGCTCATCGACGAGGCGAGCTCGTGCGCGAGCCGCTGCACGCTGAGCAGGGCCTCGTAGCGCATGCGGCTCTCATCGACGGCTTCGGCGGGCATCTCGGTGATCTCGCCTGTGGCGATCTCCATGAGCTCACGGTCGCCGGTGCGGCTGTAGAGCCAGCGGAAGACATCGATGCCCAGCGGGTAGTTGCCGCTGAGGATGCGGCTGATGTGGCCCTCGCTGTAGCCGGTGTTGGTGGCGAGCTCGCGGGCACTGATGCCATGGCGGTGCATGACGCTGGAGACGACCTCGGCGGCGTGCTGCATGTTCGGAGGGCCTTCGAGGGTCATCCGTGCTCCGCTCTGCGCAAGCCCGGCAGCGCCGGTGTGTGCGCCCGGGCCATCCATGCCCGGCGTAGGTTGGATCTCGCAGCGGGCCGCGTGGCTCGCTCCAAAGCCCTCCCGCAGCGGCGAGCAGCGGGAGGACTCAGTAAGGAAGGGCGGCGGCATGGAGCCGAGGCCCGGGAGGAAGCCCGCACGGCGCTAGGTTTCACCGTGCGGGTGTGCGGTCGCAACGCGCGGCCGCGCTCAAAGAGGAAGCTCTGTGGCCGGCTCGCGCTGAGCCTCAGAGCGGGGGGCCGGAACGACTGGCCCCGGGTGGGAAAGCTCCGCCTGGTCATTGCTGACCAGGCGTGCTAAGAGAGTCGGGGGCGACGCACCCCCGAAGATCACGCTGCGGTGGGCTCAAGCTGAAGGAGGTGCTCAGCGGAGATGTCAATGTGCAGGGCGAGCTTGGCGAGGAAGCTCAGCCTCGGGCTCACCCGGTCCTTCTCGATGACGTAAAGGGTCTGGGTGGAGCAGCCGACTTTGGCGGCGAGGCGCTCACGGCTGATGCCTGCGGCCTCGCGCGCCTCTCGGATCTGCTGGCCGACGGTCTGGGATGGCGTGTGCTGTATATCGAGTGACATGGTTGTACATGATTAGCACACACTGAATCTGATTGCAACTAGCCGTGATCGATTCTGCGCCCATTGATGTGATTGTGGATAACTCGCAGAGGAGGCCCGAATGGCCAAGCGACACGGCAAAATGGCGGAGGGTTGGGCTCGCAGAGGCGTGCAACTACCCGCTGCCCTTGATGACGCGTTCGGCCAAGAGGCTGAGCAGTGGGGCTACAACGCTGTCAAGCTGCTCAGCACCGCTTCGTTTGCTCTGCTCATGGGACTGCCCGCCGATGTGCGCGAGAACTTGTTCTTCAAGCTCATGCAGATGCAGCGCGAAGGGCCAGATGCGTTTACGCCAGAGGCGGTCTGGCAGCTGTTGAGCGATGCCAAGTCCACGGCCGCGCTGGTCCGGGGGATCGAGAGCGACTCGGACCGTGATCTGTGGTTTTGGTCAACAGTCACAGGTTGGGCGGACGATCGCCCGATGGTCGACCCAATGCAAGACGCGCGACGACGCCATCGCGAGAGCACCACGCAATCCGAACAGGACGTTGACACGCCAGATGACGTGTCGTAACCTTGGCGTGGCTAAGAGAGCCCTCCGAGACTGACGAGCTCCGCCTGGAACATTGCTGGCCCCTGAACAGGGTTGCCGGCGATCTCAAAAACACCGAGAAAACAAGGCTCAAATCGAATCGGATGTCGTTCTGCTCGCGCGGAAATGACGGCCGTTGTCGCTGCGCTTGGGGTCTCGGTCAGCGCTGCCGCGCCTGTTACACACCCGCCGATTCGGAATCCCTCTCACGATGGCGCAGACCGATCCAACGCGCCGGACCGTCAAGACCTGCGCGCTGATCTGACGGTGAGCACGCGGCATTCCTCCGCACTTCTTCACGTTGCACGGACCGCCTCGGAAGCGACCGCGACGCACTCTCGTGCGGTCGACGGCAAGGCCCCCCGGTGCATCTCCAAGACGCCCTCGGCGAGCTGGCAGCGCGCCGGGGGCTTTTCCGAGTTCGATCTACCCCGTGGAGTGCGCGAGTCGGCCAGCCGGGCGGGGGCGATGGACCCCCGCCCGGCGGCAGATGACGACTCGATCGGGCCCGCCGCCGACGGCTACTCCCGATCGGCCATCCGGGTCAAGTCACAAAATCACAAAACTTTTGGCTCGATTTTGGTGCCGACCATCTTGCGAACACCAAGCAAGATACTAACATCACCCAATCAAAGCTCCGGGATGGTCCCGGTCGCTGACCCGCCACCAGACGGATCGCCGGCCGACTGACCTCGGCCTCCTCGCACCCCTCGCCGGAGCTTCGCATGGACGCGACCTCGACGACGAACACGACCAACGCGCCGGGCCGGCCGCGCCCGGGCCAACTCGCTTGCTGGCTCGGCCTCGGTCTGACCGCCGCGATGCTCGGCCTGCTCGTGCTGACCGCCGGCTGCTCGACGGCGAGCACCCGCGTCGAGGGCGAGCGGATCGATGCCGAGCACCGAGCCTGGGAGTCCGGGCCGCGCACGGAGCACGGCCGTCGTCTGCGGCTGCGGTTCACGCCTGAGCCGGCCCAACCGACGCCAGTCCAGCCGGCGGGATCCGCCTCGCCCGAGAGGCCCGCTCAGAACCCCTCTGAAAGCCGCACGGATTCCAGGCACTCGTTGCCGCTCCGGCTCCCCGAAACGCCCGGAGGCGGGCAGCATTCGGCCTCTGCGAGCAAGCCTGAGGCGAACACCCCGACGATCGCATCGCTGCTGGCCCCGATGCTGCTCGCAGCCACCGCCGTGGCCAGCCCCGCCGATGCCCAGGCTGACGGTCAGGACGAGCTCGTCCCGACGCCGCTCGCCCAGGACTCGGGCATCATCCGCCTGCTCGAAGCTGCCGCCGACACTGGCCTCCCGTTCGAGTTCGAGATCACGGAGTTCGGCGAGTCCTCCGGGGCCTCCAGCTCGACCACTTCCACGCTCAGCGGCACGGGCCCGAGCGTCGCCACCAGCAGCGGCGCGGGCGAGGTCAAGACCACCGGCGGGCTCGGCTCGATCGACCTGCCGTGGGGCGGTTCGTGGAGCGTGCAGGGGCTCGATTTCGATGCCGAGGTGCTCGCCCAGGCAGCCAGCAGCCCGCTGGTGTGGATCGGCGGCTTCGTGCTCGTGGCAGCGGTGATTCCGGTACTGATCCGGCCCCGTCGATTCCTCGATGCGGGGCTGATCGCGGTCACCGGGCTGCTCGTGATTGGGGCGGGTGTGGTGCAGACCGAGTACCCGATCGTGTTCCTGCTGGCACTACTCGCCATCGGCGGGCTGGTCGCGTTCTTCGCTTGGCGGAGCTGGCGCGGCGGGCAGGT
>CAZSBR010000152.1:0-6281 GCA_964605165.1 uncultured Phycisphaeraceae bacterium | reverse complement strand
TTGCCATCATCGGTTCGGAGCTTGTACTCGACAGCGTTCTCTGCCAGCGCCTTGTCGCCGATGGTGAGACGGATCGGCAAGCCCAGCAGATCGGCATCCTTGAACTTCACGCCGGGGCGCTCTGCACGGTCATCGATCAGCACATCGACGCCAGCGCGGCGAAGCTCGTCGGCAAGGCGCTGGGCGTGTCCGGCCTGGGTCTCGTCCTCGGGCTTCATGACCACGATGAGCACGTGGTATGGCGCCAGCGCCATCGGCCAGCGGATGCCCGCCTCGTCGTGGTTCTGCTCGATGGCTGCTGCAACCGTCCGGCTTACACCGATGCCGTAGCAACCCATCATGACGGGCTGCCGCTTCTGGTCCTTGTCCATCATCGAGAAGTCGAAAGCGCTGGAGTACTTGTCACCCAGCTTGAAGATGTGCGCAACCTCGATGCCCCGGCGGGCCTGCAGCTTGGCGCCCGCTGCTCTCGGGGACGGATCACCGGGCTCGGCGTTGCGAACGTCCGCCACGCGGACGGAGCAGCCTCGGCCCGCATCGACCGCGACCTGATCGGTGGGGACCGGCGCGCCGAGATCACGTGACCAATCAAAGCCCGTGACGTGGTGGTCCTTGCTGTCTGCGCCGGTTGCCCAGACGCCGTTGTGCAGGCCGGTGGTGGCATCCGGATCGATGAGCAGTGTCACGTGGTCCATCGTTGCCACGACCCGCGGGCTGACATAGCCGATGGCAAAGCCGGCGAGCTTGGCTTCTCGTTCATCTGCGAGGCGGATCGCAAAGCCGCAGGCATCGCGCACCTTGCCCTCGTTGACCTCGTGATCGCCCCGCACGACCGCGACAACCCACTTGCGGCTGTCCCCCTCGGCATTGGAGAAGACGACGCTCTTGAGCATGCCGCCGGGCTGGACGCCGAGGTGAGAGGCCACCGCGTCGATCCCGGGCATGTTCGGCGTGTGATGCTCTGTCAGCGCCTCGCTGTGCGCGGTGAAGGACCACGGCCGCTCACCGATCTCGCACTTTTCGACATTGGCGGCGTAGCCCGACTGTTCGCAGATGAGGATGGTGTCCTCACCGGTCTCGGCATTGACCATGAACTCGTGGCTTGCGCTGCCGCCGATCGGCCCGCTCTCGGCCTCGACCACGGTGAACTCGAGGCCGCAGCGGGTGAACATGTTCACGTACGCCTCATAGAGCCGGTCGTAGGTGTCGTTGAGTCCGCCCTCACCTTCCACAGCGAGGTGGAAGGAGTAGGCGTCTTTCATGAGAAACTCTCGGCCGCGGAGCAGGCCCGCTCGCGGCCGGAACTCATCGCGGAACTTGGTCTGGATCTGGTAGAGCGTCAGGGGGAACTGCTTGTAGCTCGTGATGGAGCCCTTGCACATCTCGGTGATCGTCTCTTCGTGGGTGGGGCCGAGGGCCGTCCGCCTGCCGTGACGATCTTCGAGTTGGAAGAGCAGGTCGCCGTAGGCCTCGTCGCGCTTCGTGCCCTTGTAGAGCTCCATGGGGACGAGCACGGGCAGGAAGATCTCGGCGGCGCCGGCGGCGTCCATCTCTTCACGGATGATCGCTGCGGCCTTGCTGATGGCTCGCCAGCCCAAGGGGAGGTAGTCGTAGACACCCGCAGCGACCTGGCGCATCAGGCCGGCGCGCAGCATGAGTTGGTGGCTGGGCACGGTCGCATCCGACGGTGCATCGCGGAGGGTCGGAATAAGCGTCTGCGACCAGCGCGTGACGTGGCCGAAGCGGGCGGCGAGCGAGGCGGCTGAGGCGTGCTGGGTGGTCATGGGGCGGAGTCTAAGGCTCGATCCAGCGTCCGGGCGCGGGTGATAGGCTTTCGCTGGCAAGCTGCTGCGAAAGGAACCGGACGATGCGGAACCAGCAAGACGTGCCCTTGTCCAAGCGTCTCCTGACGGCCCTGTTGTGGGTGGGCCTCTACGCCGTGATCTGGGGCTTTGGGTGGTGGCGGCCTCTGGACATGTGGGTCAACTTCGTGATCGTGGGCGCGTTGATCGTCGCCCAGGTACCGCCGTGGCCCCTGCGGGCATTCGTGGGCATGGCGGCGTATGTCGCCGTCGCTGCGGTTCTGTTCTTCGCGGTCAATGTGCGGCACCCCCTGCCGCTGCTGCTGCTGGGCATTGGTGCGATCCAGTGCCTCATCGAGGGGCTGACGGCTCTGCGAGCAAAGCCGGTGCATGGCGAGGGCGAGATCCGCAGCAACTGACGGGACAGAACGCTTTGTCAGGGCGCTCTATCAGGGCGAGCGGGTGGTGTGTTCTCGGACATTTCGGGCGTTTTGGCTGCGTCTGCATGAACACGCTTGCCTCGCAAGCGCGCGATCGCTGCTCTGCCAAAGCGTCGTCATAACCGGGCCGACCCTTACGCATGGTGCAGGCGTTGGGTTCCACGCTTGGCCGAGCACGTTACAGAGCAAGTTGCTGGCACGTGTTGACACTCTCTTCCACACTTGATGTGGAGCATCGTGCTCCGGCCAGGGGGAGGGAAGGGGAGAGCCGAAGGGGGCTCTGCCATGGCGAGACACACTGTGTTGGTTGCTGGGCTGCTTGCCGCGATGGCGGGCAGTGCTCACGCTCAGTTTGTGGATTTCGGCCTCTGGAACCGCTATGTCGATTGGCAGTCCGACACCGAGACGGGGCCCACCGGCACCGTGTGGGAGTATGGCGTCGTTGATGCCACAGCGGGCGATGCGTGGTATGCCGACAGCTCTGTCTCCAGCTTGAGTTGGTCGGGTGGTGATGACCCGGCATCGGGCAGTTGGGCGCACAATGGCCGCCCGGTCTTCAGTCGCTCGGGCATGAATGCAGCGAGTGATGGCACATCACCTTGGGTTGGCTGGAACAACCCGGCAGGTGACGGCACGAGCGTGGACATCGACGGCAAGGTGCGTATCCAGACTTCGGGCACCACGCCCAGCGGCGAGCAGTCCGTCGAGTTCGTCATTGCCAAGCGTGCCGCCGATGGATCATTCCAGGAGCTTCACCGCGCCCGCATCAGCGGCCAGGACCTTGCTTCCATGGGCGGCGCGGGCATGGTGATGCCCGTGAGCCTGAGCAATGTCACGGTCAACGATGGCGAGTCGATCGTCCTCTCGAGCCGTGTGCTCGGATCGGGTGAAGATGCCGCGACCGTGCAACTCATCGACGACATCTCGATCGCAGTCGACCCTCCCGTCCAGACGGGCAAGATCCTTGAGGCGGCGTTTAACCGGCCGTTCAACCCTGGCTCGCCCGGCGGTGTCCGCAGCGGTGGCGGTAGCGGCGGCGGCGGCGGCCTGCTGCCCGGCGATCAGAGCCTGCCGCCCTTCCCGACCGAGGCGATTCGTAACGACGCTCCGGTGGACGACAGCTCACGGTCACCGATGATCATCCCGACGCCGGGAAGCGTTGTGGTGCTCACGATGCTGGGCGGTCTGTCAGCGATGCGTCGGCGTCGGTAATCGCCTGTATCGGCCGGGCGGGCTGCCACGCGCGGACCTACGAAGCTGGAGCCTGTGAGGACTCGGCCTGCATCAGCTCGGCAAGACCCGCTGTGTGCAGCAGCGGCAGCCATCGCTGGGATTCCGCCGCTGCCAGCCCCGCCTCGTCTTCGAGCCCCCACCACCACAAGGTGTGCGCCGGGATGGCAAGATCCACCGCGAGCTCGGCGAGTTGCTCGTCTTCGTAATCGATCAGCGGCGTCTCGATGGTGACCTCGGGCACCTCGGCATCCGAAGCATCGAGAAGCGTGAGCCTGCTCATAAGCAGCGCCCGATCACATGCTTGAGCGGCAAGCTCGAGTGCAACCTCTTCGCCCTGCCGACGGTCGACATGCACGGGCCAGATGAGACGCGAACAGCCTGACCGAAGCGCGAAGTACGCAGCCGTGGCGAGCATCTGCGTGGCGGCCTCGCCCCTTGAGGGATCGCCGGGCGGCTCGATGGGCGGAAGTTGGCCTCCTGCGATCTCGATGCCGAAGACCTGAGCCTGGGCCTGCACAGCCCGCTCCTGCAGTTCGGCGGCCCGTGACCAGTATCGACCGCGGACCACCGCCACGAAGTGGCTCTGCGAGGGGCTGGGCGCTCGCGCATCGCGGCGCTCGGCAGCCGCACCGGCAGCCACCGTCTCTTCAGAAGCGATGGCCAGCGCGATGAGCGCTGCAAGCCCGCCGTCATTGAGCACCATGGCATTACCGGACATAGGTGGCCCGAGTGTATCGGATCAGCCCACGCCGGCGCGCTGCCGGGCCGGACACCGCTGGCTGAGCCACCGGGCGTAGGCGGCAATGCCTGCCTGAGGCGAAGTGGCGGGCGACCAGCCGAGAGCTGTGGTCGTCTGCGTGAGGTCCGCCTGTGTGAAGTCCTGGTAGAAGGCACGAACGGACTCGGGCATGTCGAAGTACTCGATCTCCTGAGATCCGGCAGCGATGCCCAGGGCATGGCGAAGGGTCTGGGCAATTGTGTTGAAGCTGGTCGCAACGCCGCTGCCGCAGTTGTAGACCCCGGGCACGGGCGTCTGCCCGGTGCCAATGCCCACCGCCGCGAGGCTGCAGGTGACGACGTCATCGACGAAGACCTGGTCGCGTGCCTGCTCGCCATCTCGGAACAGCCGGGGACGCTCACCTTCAAGCAGTCTTGAGGCAAGCTGATAGACCATCGAGGCCATCTTGCCCTTGAACCCCTCGCCCGGTCCGAAGACATTGAAGTACCGCAGGCCGACGACGCGGGGGGTCGTTCCGGCTTCGGTCATGACACGCTGGGCGAAGCGGCGATGCTCGCACTCCATGAGCCACTTGCTGAAGCCGTAGACGTTGTTGGGCCGGCCCGCGTGATGCTCCTCGAAGGGCTTGCGATCCAGCGCGATGCCAGGCGAGCCGTACGTCGCCGCGCTGGAGGCGTACATCATGGGTACACCCGCAGCGTGCGTGATCTCCAGAAGGTCGGAGAAGCCCGTCACGTTGCGCTCGATCATCGCTCGTTCGTCGGCGATGGTCGTATCGGTTTGCGCACCGAGGTGGAAAATGGCGCTGGGCCGGACATCGCCGATGAGCCACGCCCAGTCCGCCTCGAAGGAAGCAATCGCGTGAAACTCGCCTGAGAAGGGCGCGATGCCGGCACGTTCGTGCGCGAGCATCAAGTTCTCGAAGCTGCCGCTGGAACAGTCGTCAACCACGACCACGCGGGCGGCGGGCTCGCGCCTGATGAGTTCCGCACAGAGGTTGGAGCCGATGAACCCTGCACCACCAGTGACGATGTAGGCCGGTGGGCTCTGCGCTTCATCTAAGGGTTGTGACGCCTGGCGGCTGGGCTGATCGCTCGTCATTGTTGTCCTCCAAGCACCTCGATGGGCGGAATCAGCAGCACCTGTCCCACGCGGAGCGCATCGGGGCTTGCGAGGCGGTCACGGTTGGCCGCGAAGAGTGCGTCGGTGTATCGAGCCGAACCGTACACCCGCTGGCTGATCCTGCTGAGTGAATCACCCCGCGAGACGACGTACTCAGCCGCTCTCGGAATCGACGCAGGCAGTTGCGGCTCGGGTGGCTTGCTCGATACGGCGGGAATGCGAAGCATCGCGCCGGGCGTGACACGATCGGGACTCACGAGTGGGTTGGCTCTCGCAAGCTGCGTCCACCTCGATCGATCGCCCAAGAACTCCTCAGCGATCGATTCGAACGTGTCACCACGGCGAACGATGTACTCGAACGTCTGATCGTCACCCGACGCCACGGGCCCGGTGGGGCTTGCCGGCAGGGCCGACGGCGGACGCTCGGACCGCCCGAGCGTTAGTTCGAGCACTTCGCTCACGCCAATCTCGGCGGGCGCGGAGGCCTGGATGTCGGCGGACGCGTCCTGCTCAAGATCAGCCACGAGGCTGCTGTCATCGACCGGATCCAAGGCCGTCGCCGGGCGATCGATGGATACCCGCTGCGAGCTTGGTTGCCACGCCCAGTACACCGCGATCCAGAGGCAGACGAGCAGCAGCACGCCGCCGGCCAATCTGGAACCGCTCATCTGGCTCATGCAGGCGAGCCCTCATCAACGACGGAGTCAGCAGCCTTTGCGTCTGGCCCGTCATCCAGCCCGCCGTGCTTGCCTCTGCTCCAGACAAGAGGCGCAGCGATGGCGATGGACGAATAGGTTCCGACCACAATGCCCGCGAGCATCGCGTACGCGAACCCGCGCACACCCTCGCCGCCGAAGATGTAGAGAATCATGATCGCCAGAAGCGTGGTGCCCGACGTGATGACCGTGCGGCTGATCGTCTGGTTGATCGACAGGTTGACGACCT
>CAZSBR010000151.1:0-6355 GCA_964605165.1 uncultured Phycisphaeraceae bacterium | reverse complement strand
GTTGATACGCTGAGCATTCAGGCGGGCATCTTCCAGTCGATCATTGCGACGCCGCGGCTGACCTCGATCGAGAATGTCGAGATCCAGGGCGGGGCCAACAACCTCTTTGCCCAGGTGGATCTGACGTCGTCCCCCGGTGTCGAGATGGGCATGCTGAACAATGTCAGCGGCACCGTGCAGTTTGTTGGCGTGCAGTCGATCATCGATGCGAAGGTCACCAATTCGAGCACGCCGACGCCCACCTCACCGACCAGCGGCACGACCTCACTTGCAGTGAATTATGCGGCAAGCGCCATTGCGGGCACTGACGACACCCAAAAGCTGATCCTGGAGAACTCCGGTCTGGCGGACTTCGATGCCGTGGGCGTCGAGAACATGGAAGTCACCGCGACGGGGCTGAACTTCGTCGCGGAGTTCGACCATGCGCGCTCGCTTACGGTTGACGGAACGGGCGACCTGATTGCGGGCTTCACCGCGGCGGATACGTCGGCGACCCCCACGGCGCGCTTTGACTCCATGGAATCGACAGGCAACATGGCGATCAGCTTTGCCGCAGGTCAGCGCGTTGTCGCCATGGCGGGCGAGGGCAACGACAACTTCGACTTCAGCGGCACCACGGTTGTGAACGTCGATGGCGGCGCCGGCGACGATATCTTCTTCTTCGACAGTGGCGCCGGATCGCTCACGTCGGAAGACACCGTGGAAGGCGGCGAAGGCAAGGACACGCTGGCCATCAACACGCCCAGCACGCCATCTGTGGAGGTCGTCAACGGCACGTCCGGGATGGAAGTGCTGATGTTCCAGTCCTCCTTCGGGAGCATGGACGCCTCGGCCTACACCCA
The DNA here is from genome assembly GCA_964605165.1 of uncultured Phycisphaeraceae bacterium. GTDB lineage: Bacteria > Planctomycetota > Phycisphaerae > Phycisphaerales > UBA1924 > OFTM382. The sequence continues at coordinate 5,513 of CAZSBR010000151.1, read as the reverse complement.
GATCGACGAGTTCATCTTGAACGGTGGGCCCAATGGCTCGCGCACGACGATTTCCGGTGTTCAGAGTGACGATCTGTTCATCTTCACCTCCGATCAGGGCAACTCCGACCCTGTGCTACAGTTCAACGGCGAAAGCGTTGGCGAAACGCTTCGGATGGAGCTGCGCGCCCTGCCCGACGGGTCTCTCACACAGGATTTCCAGACCGTGACGGATGGCAACATTGAGATTGTTGCTGACACCAATTCCGGAAACAACGTGGAGGCGATCGGCTTTGACAACAACATCAGCATTGTCGAACTGGCGTCGACCGGTAGCAACGAGGACGCCAACCTGATCGAGGCGATCGACCGCGGGTCGGACAACTACTTTGCCTTCGGCAACGAAAACGGCCCGTCGTCCTTCAAGATCACCGGTGAACAGGCGCTGACCATCGCCGCGCGCGAGGGTGTCGAGCATTCTTCGAGCAGCGACACGAGCGGTTTTGAAGCCGCAGTGAACGTGAATGCCAGCGACTTCGACGGGGTCCTGCGGATCGCGCTGTCGAACTTCGACGATGTTCTCACGGCGGGCTCGGCCAATGACATCATCTATGGTCTTGGCGGGGATGACCGGCTTTCGGGCAACGAGGGCGACGACCAGTTCCGCTACGTCGGCTCCAACGGCTCCGATACCATCCTCGACTTCGTGAATGGCAGCGACAAGATCGGCTTCAACAACGTCGATTTCCAGAACACGAATGCCACTTCCGCGGGGGCGACGCTGTCCGAAGAGGATTACGTCGACAACCGCAACGGCATCACCGAGCTCGGAAGTGCGGACGACGAGAAGGTGATCGAGCTGCAGAACGGCCTGTCGAGCGATCAGATCAACAACGACGAGGGCGCGAACATCGACGCTTACGTGCTGGTCTTCAACACGACGACCGACCAGGGCGAGCTTTGGTATGACAGCAACTGGAACACCTCAGGCGGGCGCGACCTGATCGCGACCTTCGACGATGTTGTCGATCTGGCCGGTGTGCAGAACTTCGCCAACACCGACTTCGTCGAGTTCATCGCCTGACGGCACCGTTTTCTCCCTGGGAAGAGCGTCTCCACTCCGGTGGGGGCGCTCTTTTCATTTTGGGCTCAATCGGGGACGGGTCGGAGGGATTTGGGAGAGGGGTCGCCCGGACGCTTGCACGTGGCGTGCCCGGCGAGCTCGGGGCAGGTGGCCCCTGCCGCCCGATCTGACCTGATAGCTTCAGCCGGTTGCGACGGAGCGGGCGCCCAATGGCCCGTCATATCCTTCGCTCAGCAGGCGCCGCCGCTGGCCGACGTTTTCGGGCAAGGTGTAGCCCGCGCGCGCACCGAAGAGGCCATCATACGGCCCAACGAAGATCGCCCGCTCGGCGGCCAGAGGCGCGAGGCGCAGGTCTCTGGCAAAGCTGTGGCCCAACCCCGCGATCCGGTATCCCGGTGCGGAGGCGGTGGGCTCGAGATAGCCCTCGACCGCAAGCTGTGTGAAGCTGCCTGCCCCGGTGACGAAGCGGCCCGTGGCGGCTCGCTCGGTGACGAGGCCGGAGGACCCGAAGCGCCCCGTGGCGACAAGGTAGGAGCCGGACGACGGGAAGGACTGCCCTGCCCCGGCGAAGATCGGCACGCCACCCACCCTAAGGGCCGGGCCATCGCGGGTGACGTCGCCTGCGACGAGGTCGGTCTCGAAGGGCGCGGGATCGATCCGGCTGGCGATGACGCCATTGGTCGTCCAGAGGCCGGAGACGGCCACGCGTTGACCGACGCCCGCCGTGCGGGTGGCACCGGGCTCGGGCGTGACAGTGACACCGTTAACCGAGAGTCGGTTGCCGGAAGCCTCAAGCACCCCGATGAGCGGCCAGTCGATCCGCACATGGCGCGCCACGAGGCGATCACGTGTGCGGGTGGCCGCGATGGTGAGCGATTGGCCCGGAGCCAGCGCGCTTTCCGAGACCGGGCCGAGGCCGGTCACCACACGCGTTGAGTCGGACATCTCGACACGCAGACCATTGACCATGAGACTGCCGAAATCGGTGAGCGTGCCGACGATGCCGGTGCCGCCGATCCCTCCCTCGAAAGGATCGCGGTTGCCATCGCGGGTCACGAGGGCCGGAGCGGCGCAGCCAGCCAACAGAGCGGTCGAGGCGAGCCCGATCAGATGCCTGCGCGTGATCGGGCGGGAAATCCGGGGCACCGTCTCAGTCTCCGTCGTCGTTCTTTTGCGCATTCTGCGCTTTGCCATCGCTCGCCGCATCTGCGGACGCCTGCTCGGGCACACCGGACCCTGCCTCACGGTAGAAGTAAACCCCCATCCGGTAGCGTGTGGTGTTGTCGGCTGCGTCCCGGTCGCGATCCTGCGCAGCAGCGCTTTCGCGGTTGACGTCTTCGAGCAGTGTCTGGGCCTTTGCCCGTGCCGAGGCCTCGATGGAATCGACCGAGCCTTCGGTCAGACGCGTGTAGAAGACGGCGCGCTCGAAGAAGGGCGGCTCGTCGGCGATCAGGTTCTCGGAGGCAGCGGCGAGGTGGTCCCCCACGTTGGTGGCGAAGAAGACAAGCTTGCCGTCTTCCTCACTTGGGCCGCTGACGGCATCGCGTGAGACGGTCAGCAGACCGTCGGCCCCTTCTGTCACGAGATCCTGCCGCATCAGCTCGTCAAGGACGGTCCTTGGGCGGATGTCGGTGTTGACCAGCCGCACGAGGCTTTCGAAGTCGATGCCGTTGGCGGCGCCCGCACGGGGGAGCGGCAGGGGCTGCCCGGTGCCATCGGTGAAGTCGGGGCGGGCGATCCACTGGCCGAGAACCGTGGCAAACGTCGCCGTGCGGCGGCGCGAATCCTCCCACCCTTCGTCCCCTTCCTGCAGGAACAGGCGCACGTCTTTGCGGTGCACTCCGGTCAGGAGGCTGATGCGGCTGTCTGTCGGGGCGGTGTTGTCTATGCGGAAGTCATCATGGGCGACCTCGACATAAACCCTTTTCAACAAACGGTAAAATGCAGGCGCGGTAAAGCCGCGCGCAATCAGTGTGCGCACGAGAGGGCGCAGTAATCCCCTCAAAAGCCGGGGAAATGGATCTGAATCTGTCGCTGCCATGAGCGCAGACTTACGCCCCGTGGAAATTTCTTCCACATCTTTCTTGACGTTTTGGCTAACTGCGACATCATTGCATTGTGTAAAATTTTCCCACGCTTCAAGAGCCGGCATTGGCCGCCTTGGGGCTGAGCTTTTGGGTGCGCTTTCTGCACCCCCAACGGAGGACGGACGCCATGGGCGGAACTTTCATCAGGCCGGACAACATCGTGGACATCGCGGCGGGGTCGGACGACTTCAACCTGCTGGTGCGCGCGCTGGATACGGCTGGCCTTGTCGACACCGTGCGGGATCTCGATGGCGTCACGGTGTTTGCGCCCACCGACGCCGCCTTTGCCGCGTTGGCAGCGGATTTTGGCTATGACGGCGATCCGACCGATGAAGACGCCGTGTTTGACGCCATCGTGGCGGCGCTGACCGATCTGGGCGACGGCGACCCGATCCCCGTGCTGACGAACGTGCTGCTTTACCACGTTGCGGGCGAAGAGCTTTCAGCGCGCGACATCGAGCGTGCGGACACGATCCCCACCCTGCTCGACGGCGCGGCGATTACGCCGGACGGATCCGTGCTGGGGGACCTCGAGCCCGATCTGGCCGACCCGACCATCGTGGCCGAAAACATCGAAGCGTCGAATGGCACGATCCAGGCGATTGACCGTGTGCTGCTGCCGGTGGACGTGCCGGGCAACACCCCTCCCCCGCCGCCGAATATCGTCGACATCGCGGCAGGCTCCGACGATTTCAACCTGCTGGTGCGGGCGCTCGATGCGGCCGGTCTCGTGGAAACAGTGCGTGGGCTCGATGATGTGACTGTCTTTGCTCCGACCGACGCCGCCTTTGCCGCTCTCGCCGCAGATCTCGGCTACACGGGCAGCCCGACGGACGAAGATGCCGTCTTTGATGCGATTGTGGCCGCGCTGACCGATCTGGGCGGTGGCGACCCGATCCCCGTTCTGACGAACGTGCTGCTGTATCACGTCTCCGGTGGTGCGAAGTCTGCCGATGAGATTGCGGCTGCGGACAGGATTTCGACGCTGCTCGAAGGCGCGACGTTCGGCACGGATGGGGCAACGCTGATCGACAATGAGCCCGATCTTACGGATCCAATGATCGCCGTCCCCGACATCGAGGCCTCGAACGGCACGATTCAGGCGCTCGACAAGGTGCTGCTGCCCATCGACATCCCCGGCAACACCCCCCCGCCGGGCAACATCGTCGACATCGCCGCCGGGTCGGACGACTTCAACCTGCTCGTGCGCGCGCTCGACACCGCCGGTCTTGTGGACACGGTGCGCGGGCTTGAGGATGTGACCGTCTTTGCCCCGACCGATGCGGCCTTTGCCGCGCTGGCTGCGGACTTTGGCTACACGGGCGATCCGACCGACGAAGACGCTGTCTTTGACGCCATCGTGGGCGCGCTGACAGAGCTGGGCGACGGCGATCCGATCCCGGTGCTGACGAACGTGCTGCTGTACCATGTGTCGGGTGGCGCGAAGTCCGCCGAGGAGATCGCGAATGCCGACAGCATCGCGACCCTGCTCGACGGCGCGACCTTCGGGACGGATGGCGCGACGCTGACGGACAACGAGCCCGATCTCGCAGATCCGACCATTGCCGTGCCGGACATCGCTGCCGACAATGGCACGATCCAGGCCATCGACCGCGTGCTGGTGCCGCTGGACATCCCCGGCAACACCACGATTGCCGATCTCGTGGCCGCCTCCGGCGGTGAGTTCGACGACAACGGTGGCGATTTCGACCTGCTGCTCAACGCCCTGACCGCTGCGGATCTCGTGGGCGCGCTGGACGATCCCTCGGCTGAACTGACCGTCTTTGCCCCCACCGATGACGCGTTCGTCGCTGCGGCGCAGGCGCTTGGCTTTGTCGGCTCGGACGAAGGCGAGGCCTTTGGCTTCATCGTCGATGCCCTGACCCTCGTGAGCGGGACGAGCGATCCGATTCCGCTGCTGACCAACGTTCTGACCTACCACGTCGCACCTGGCCTCTTCGATGCAGACGCGGTGCTGGGCTCGGAGAGCATCGCGACGCTTCTGGGTGCCGATGTGGGCGTCGATGGCACAGAGCTTGTCGACCTTGAGCCCGATCTGCCGAATGCGCCGATCCTCGACACTGACCTCGCTGCGTCCAACGGGATCGTGCACGTGATCGGTGGCGTTCTGATCCCAGCGGACTTGCTGCAGAGCGATGGCTCCAACGACGTGGATTTCCTGATCGGCGACGACAGCGCGGAGACGTTTGAGACCGGGGACGACAACGACCTCGTCTCGGGCAAGGGCGGCGACGACACGTTCAACGGTGGCGCAGGCGACGATACGTTCAACGGCGGTGCGGGCACCGACACGGCGATCGTTTCGGGTGTGTCGACGCACTACGAGCTGACGCTTGCGGCGG
>CAZSBR010000150.1:0-6400 GCA_964605165.1 uncultured Phycisphaeraceae bacterium | reverse complement strand
GATCACGTCCGCCCTGTGAAAGGGCGAGTGGTCATGCAGCAGAACGGAACGCAAGGTCCACTTCTCGCACCGAAGCGGGCAAGAGCCATCGGTATCAGTGCTCGACGCTCGGAGCAAGCACCCATGGACGAACAGATTCCTTCGACACCCGTCAACACCTCCTCCGCGGATGACTCCGTGCTCTGGACCGCCCTGCTCCGCGACAGCTCCTGCCGCGTCGCCGTCGTCGACCAGACCGGCGCGATCGAGCACTGCAACGAGGCCTTCGCTGAGCAGTTCACCGGCCCCGAGACCGATGCCAAGGCACCCCAGCCCAGGCAGCTCACTGCGATCTACCCCACCAACCTCGCTGAAGAACGCCTGCGCATCCTCAGGCGGGCCCTGAGCACCGCCTCGGGCATCACGCTCGTCGGGCTCGTGCAGGGCCGACTCGTCCACGACAGCTTCAGGCCCCTCAGCGATCGAGGCGAGGGCAAGGGCCGTGTGCTGTTCGTCTCTAGCGACGCCTCACCCACCGAGTCCGCCCATGATGAGCACGGCGATGGCCAAGAGGTCATCCGTGCTGTCCACGACGACCTCGGCCCCCTTGAAGTCCTCACAAAGCGTGAACTCGAGGTCCTCACCCACATCGGCATGGGCCTCTCCACCGCCGAGATCGCCAAGGTCCTCCATCGAAGCGTCAAGACCGTCGAGTGGCACCGCGTCGCACTGGGCAACAAGCTCGGCGCCTCCAACCGGGTCGAACTCGCCCGCATGGCCATCCGCGCGGGGCTCTGCCCCCTCACCGATGCCCACCCCAAGACCGAAGCCAGAACCGAAACCAGGACCGAGGCAAATGCGGGCTCCAAGGCATCTGCCAAGAACTCCGCCTGAACCGTCCACACACGGAACATCCCGCCCCCGCTCTATACTCCCAACGCACGGGCATCGGCCTCTCGCTGCCCGACGCAAGGGTTGGTACGAGTCGGAGCAGGTGTATGCGCTCGCCGAGACACACCCAAGCGATTCGACGTGAGCCCCGCTGGGCCCTCACCTTCGCCGGATCGCTGACGCGGCTGTGCCTGCTTTTTGGCCGGCTTGTTCGCCTCTTTGTTGGTCTGCTCGTCGGCATCGCACCAGCACCCGCTCTGGCCTTGAGCCACGTGCAGCACGCCGGGCCGGATGCCTCCTTCACTGACCTCGACACCGCCTTCGATCCCAAGCTCAGCGCGTCGCTCACCGCGCCCGCTGCCTTTGCCATCACCGCGCGAGCCGCTCCATCTGCTCACGATGCCGCAGGCCCGCAGCACAGCAGCGAAACCGCTGCGCCCATCTCGCCCGCCGCACTGAGAATCGATCCCCAACTCCCCCACATCGCCGAGACCACTTCCATCGCGGCTTGGATCTCCTACGGCCTCAACGAGCTTCGCGCAGCCTCACCGGCCAACCAACCCGGCCAGCCTCTCGACTCAACCCATGCCCTGCGAGAAGCACTGGATCCCCAGCTCAGCACAAGCCGCGCAAGCTACGTCCTCGCTCCGCCCGCAGAGCCCATCGCCCAACCCGGTACAGAACGAACCATCGATGGCTCCGCGCCGCTCACCCAATCGTTCTCATTCGCCAAGATCCCGCTCACCGATGGCGTGTGGGTCGGCGGCCGCGGATGGCAACGGGAACTCGAACCGGGCATCCGCAGCATCGTGCTCGGTGCCGAGGCCCGGCTCGATCTCTCAAACCGCGTCGATCTGCGCCTGGGCTACGAACTCCTCGGCACACAGCCAGGCCAGTTTGGGCTGGGCAGCGACAACAGCAGCGAAGACAGCCTCTACGCCCAGTTCCGCTTCCGCTTCTGAACCAAGCGCAACATCGACCGCGCCCGGGGGTCTCACCCCATCGTGCGGTCGCTGACCGTCATGCCGCGAAGCCTGCTCTCAAGCTGCGAGCGGTTGGGTGAGTGCTGAAGCGCGGTGCGCAGATCAACCCACTCCTTCTCGACAAGCTCTGCGAGCGAGTCGTTGAAGCTCCGCATGCCATCGGCGCGGTGGCTTGCGATCACGCTCGGCAGGTCCGCGTCATCGCCATCGAGGATCTTCGTCCGTGCCACGCTGTTGACCTGCAAGACCTCCGCCGCGGGCACGACCTTGGTCTCAAAGTCGCCCGCTGCGGGCAGCAGCACCTGCGCGCAGATCGCCCTGAGCGTGTTGCCCAGGCTCGTGCGCACAAAGTCCCGCTCGCTGGGCGGGAAGAACTCCAGCATGCGCGACAACGCCTGCATCGTGTCCGCGGTGTGCAGCGTCGCAAAGACGAGATGACCCGTTTCGGCGGCCTGAATGCCCGCGAGAATCGTCTCGGCGTCCCGCATCTCGCCGATGAATATCACGTCGGGGTCCTGCCGAACCACCGAGCGAAGCGCCGTCGGAAAGTCCGCCACATCGATGCCGATCTCCCGCTGGGAAATGATCGACTTGCTCGGCACAAAGCGATACTCGATCGGATCCTCGATCGTCACAATGTTGACATCGCGCGACTCGTTCACCTGCTGGATCATCGCAGCAAGCGTCGAACTCTTGCCGCTGCCCGTCACGCCACAGACAATCACCAGCCCCTGGCTCGATTCCTTCACGATCTTGCCGTACACCTCCGGCAAGTGCAGGTCTTGGTACGAAGGGATCTCCGCACGCACCCGCCGGATCGCCGCGTGCGCGTGGTTGCCCGAGCGAAACACGTTGATGCGGAAGCGGTCACCCTCGGGCAGGTGCCACGCAAAGTCGATCGCGCCCGTCGAGCGGTACCGCTCCTTCAACTCGCTGCTCAGGATCGGATCAAACAGGTGGTCGGCCTGCTCCTCGGTGATCGGGTCCGCATGCAGCCTGCGGAGATGGCCGCCGATGCGATACGTCGGCGGCAGCCCCACCTTGATGTGCAGGTCCGATGCCTCGTTCGTACGCATCGCGCCCAGAAGCCGCTCGATCGTCAGTTCGGGTGTCGACATCGATCCCATCCTCCGCCGGGCGTTCGATCAGTCAGAACAAAGCGGTGCGGGTGGGATTCGAACCCACGAGACCCTTTCAGGTCTGCACGATTTCAAGTCGTGTGCCTTCAACCGCTCGGCCACCGCACCATCTGCCAAGCCCTCTGCCGCTCGCTCAACGAACCGCTTGAGGCCCCGCATCGACCGATCCTAGCGGCAAATTGTCACGAGGTGAGCACCAAAGCGAACCCGATGACCGCCTCTCGGTACACCCAGCCGCGACACGTCTCGCACACCACGACGCGCCCCAGCGTCCATCACCACATCAAAGCTCGACCGGAGAACCAACCCTTGCACCAACCAACCCCCCACCGCATCACCCGCTCAACCATCGCCAGAGGCTGCGCCGCGATCGTCGCCTCCACCCTCCTCGCCTGCGCAGGCTCCGCCGCCGCCATCGGCCCCGACTACCCCCCCTTCGACAAGGTCACCGAGGACTTCACCAAGGTCGTCTCCGTCACCGACGGCTCCTCGCCCATGTACGACCTCTACACCCAGGAGGACTCCGGCCGCCTGCTCGCCCTCCTGCCCGCCGGCTTTGAAGGCCAGGAACTCATGATCGCCTGCACCATCGCCGGCGGTGACCCCCAGGCCGGCGTCATGGGCCCCACCCTCTACGCCTCGTGGAAAGAGATCAACGGCCAACTCGCCCTCGTCGAGCCCAACCTCACCGCTCGAACCAAGGGCAACCAGGAAGCACAGAACTCCGTCAACGAACTCTTCACCGGCCGCGTCATCGCAAGCGTGCCCATCATCTCCAAGCAGGGCGGCAGACCACTCATCGACCTCAGCGCCATCGGCGTCAATCAGGCCGGCATGATCTTCGGCAACTCGATCTTCGGGCAGTACGGCGCCTCCGTCAGAGGCCTCAACGCCAAGCTCGCCACCGTCACCAAGGCCAAGGCCTTCCCGTCCAACATCGAGATCGAGTTCGAAGCCCCCGCGCCCAACGGCCGACTCACCCGAGTCGCCTACTCCATCTCCAAGCTCGAGGGCACCCCGGGCTTCAAGCCCCGCCTCGCAGACCCACGCGTGGGCTACTTCTACGACTGGTACCGCGACTTCGCAAAGCCCTCCAACGCCGAGATCACCCAGCGCTACATCACCCGCTGGCACCTCGAAAAGCGTGACCCCAGCCTCAGGCTCAGCCCGCCGACCGAGCCCATCGTCTGGTACATCGAGCACACCACCCCCGTCGAGTACCGCCGGTACGTCCGCGAGGGCATCGAGCTCTGGAACGACGCCTTCCGCAAGATCGGCATCGACGGCGCCCTCGAAGTCCGTCAGCAGGACGCCACCAGCGGCGCCTACATGGACATCGACCCCGAGGACAGCCGTTACAACTTCTTCCGCTGGAACGCCTCGGACCAGGGCTACGCCATCGGCCCCAGCCGCACCAACCCTCGCACCGGCGAGATCCTCGATGCCGACGTCGTCTGGCACCAGGGCCTCACCCGCAGCGTCCGCAACATGTACGAGAGCCTCAGCCACGACATGGTCGAAGAAGCCTTCGGCCCCGAGACGCTCAGCTTCTTCGCCGAGCACCCCGAGTGGGACCCCCGCGTGCGCACCGCCGCCCCCCACCTCCGCGATGCCAAGATCGCTGAGCTCCAGACACAGTGGAACGCCATCCAGGCAGGCACCCACTCCACCGCCTGCATGAGCCACACCAACGCACGCTGCAACATCGGCGGCATGTTCGCCATGAACCTCCACCTCGCCGGCGCCGCACTCGATGCGGGCATCGTCGAGATCGAGGACAGCGAGGCCCTCCTCGATGGCGTGCCCGAAGAATTCCTCGGCCCCATGATCCGCTACATCTCCGCCCACGAGGTCGGCCACTGCCTCGGGCTTCAGCACAACATGACCGCCTCCACCATCCGCACCCTCGACGAGATCAACTCGCCCGACTTCGAGGGCCCCGTCGTCGGCTCCGTCATGGAATACGCAGGCGTCAACATCAACCCGCTGGGCACCGATGCCCAGCTCGGCGAAGTCCAGGGCCCCTTCGCCACCCCCGAGCTCGGCCCCTACGACTACTGGGCCATCGCCTTCGGCTACGGCGACGACAAGGACCGCGAAGAAGTCCTCGCCCGCGTCAATGAACCCGATCTCATCTGGCTGCCCCAGTCCGAGATCAGCACCGGAAGCGACCCTCGCAACCAGACGTGGGACATGGGCGCCGACAACCTCCAGTTCGCAGAGTCCCGCCTCGCGCTCGCAGCCAAGATCCGCGACAAGCTCGTCGAAGACATCGCTGAGGAAGGTGAGAACTGGTCCGTCGTCCGCCGCCGCTACAACCAGACCCTCAGCACCCACATGCAGGCGATGTTCATCGCCTCGCGGTGGATCGGCGGCACGTTCTCCAACACCAACCACAAGGGCGATGGCAAGCCCGCCATCGAGGATGTGCCCGCCGAGCGTCAGCGCCAGGCCATGCACCTCATCATCGACAACGCCTTCGAGGACGACGCCTTTGGCCTCACCCCCGAGCTCATCCGCCACATGGGTAAGGAGTACTTCTGGGATCCCGCGGGCGTCAGCGAACTGCTGAGCGACCCAAGCCTGCCCATCCACGACCTCGTCTCGGGTGTGCAGGCCACCGCCATGACGCTGCTCATGAATCCCACCACGCTCCGCCGCGTCTACGACAACGAGTTCCGCGCCGGCGATGAGGCCTTCCGCATGAGTGAAGTCCTCCACAGCGTTCGCGAGAACGTCTGGCGGGAGTGCGTCGAAGCCGCCGAGGGCCGCAAGCGCTTCAGCGAGGACGAGCCCCTGGCCTCAAGCTTCCGCCGCAACCTGCAGCGGGAGCACGTCGATCGCCTCATCACCCTCGCGCTGCTTGATCGCACATCAAGCCCGGCCATGCGCACCATCAGCGCCATGGCCAAGCAGGAACTCGAAGAAGTCGCCGGCATCGTCGAAGAGGCCAGCAAGGCCAACCTCGACTCCTACAGCAGCGCACACCTCGCCTCCATCGCTGCACGCATCAAGGCGGCAGAAGCCCCCGACTACGTCCTCAGCCGCTGATATCGCCGAGCGATAGAACATCCAGACTCTCGGTTCGCGCCCCGGTCGTTCGCTCGGCCGGGGCGCTTTCATGCGCTCGCGTCATGACACAAGCCGTCAACCGCACACATGGCCCACATGCAAAGCCGCCCGGACACAGGGCCCGGGCGGCGAGAAGTGTCGCAGATTCTCCCGACCAATCCAGCCGCAATCCAAGCCGCCAAGCGCGGCCATCGGAGTCGGCTCAGATGCTCGAGATACGGCCCAGCGGCGTGCCGAGCAGACCGAAGCCGCCCTCGAAGAACCCGTCGTAGCGGCCCATATACGCCACCACACCCTCGGGCGTGCGAACCGTCATGCCGTAGAACACATCCTGCT
>CAZSBR010000149.1:0-6453 GCA_964605165.1 uncultured Phycisphaeraceae bacterium | reverse complement strand
ATCCCCATGAGCCTGCTTCTGGGCAAGGCCAAGGGCGTCGACATCCGCACCCTCGGCTCCAAGAACATCGGCGCCACCAACCTCGGCAGAGTGCTGGGCTTCAAGTGGTTCCTCGCGGGCTTTGTCCTCGATGCCCTCAAGGGGCTCGGGCCTGTGCTCGCAGCGGGCCAGTTCGCCGGCATCGCTGGTGATGCGGCGCCCCCCGCCGGGATGCTCTGGGCGTGGCTCGGCGTGGTGGTCGCTTCGGTGCTCGGGCATATGTTCAGCCCATGGGTCGGCTTCAAGGGCGGCAAGGGCGTCGCGACCAGTTTCGGCGCGATGCTCGGCGCGTTTCCCATCCTCACCTGGCCCGTGCTCATCGCCTTCGCAGCATGGGCGCTGACCCTCACGCTCACCCGCTATATGGGCGTGGCGAGTTGCATCGGCGCGGTCGCGCTACCGATCTCCGCCGGCACAATCACCGCGCTCTCGGACCGCTCACACACAGAGGCAGTGCCGATCTATGTCATCACCGCCTTGCTCGCGGTGCTCGTGGTGGCCAAGCACCATGGCAATCTACGCCGCACGCTCGCGGGCACCGAGCCCCGGTTCACTCTCAAGCGGACCGCTTAGACCACCCCTGCCCAACGTCCGAAAGCGCACTCTCTGCGCTCTTGATCGCTGCAACGTCTTTGCACACCTGGCATTTGCATGTGGACAAGCTGTTGAGCCGATCGTTATTGAGCCGGTCGTCCCACGTCTGTACGGGCTGGGCCGGTCGGGACGCATGCCTCCGGGTACGGATGCCCGGTGCTTGCTTGCGATCCCGGCTTCGTTTTGGATCCTCCTACCGGACAGGAGGTTACGACCATGGAACGGTTGCATTTCCACCCCGCGCCCGACAGCGGGCAAGAGGGCAACGAGTTGAGCGACCGCTTGCGGTTCCCGTCACAGGTGAAGCCCTATCGCCTCAGGCTTCAGGATGATCGTGAGCACCACGCCTCCGATCATGCCGACCCGATGCAGGACTCGGGCCTGTGGATGGACGCCTCGATTGATGGGGCGCTGGATGAAGCTCAGCATCGGCTCGATTCGCTCCGCGCGCTCTTTGAGGGCCCCTCATCACCTGACGATGACGGCCCCCGGGCTGCCTGATCTTGCTTGACTGATCTTGCTGACCGGGCTTGGGGGAGCTCGCCCGACGAGCCATACCCGCCTAGGCGTGGTCCGTGATGCGGATGACCACCACGGTCGCGTCATCGGGCCGGTGTTGAAGACCCTCGAACTGCCGGAGCGTCCAGAACAGGTGCTCGATCACGCCGCGGGCTGTGACCGCCGGGTCGCGTTCGAGGACCTCCCGCACAGCATCGTGCAGCCGGGCGCGGCCGAAGCGTTTGCCATCAAAGTCCATCGCCTCGTCAATGCCGTCGGTGTACGCGACGACCGTGTCGCCCGGCTCGAGTTGCACCGTTGTGCTGCCGAAGGTGATGAGCGCATCGATCCCGACGACCATGCCGCCCTGGCCGAGTTCCTCGACCTGCAGCGATGCAGCGCGCACGACGAAGGTCGGCTGGTGGCCCGCTGAGGTGTAGCGCAGCGTTCGGCTGATGGGGTCGATCACGCCGTACCACATCGTGGCAAACTCGCTGACGCGGGTGTCGCGGGTCAGGTCGCGGTTGACGCGTTCCATGACCTCCTCGACGCTCGAAACGCTGTCAGCGTGGGCGCGCAGCGCTGTGCGCACGGAGGCCATGAGCATCGCTGCGGGCATGCCCTTGCCGACGACATCACCCACGACAAACGCAAGCTTGCGGCGCTCGGCCTGGCCCGTCTCGAAGACGTCGTAGAAGTCGCCCCCGACCTCGAAGCTCGGCTGGTAGCGGGCAGCGATGTCCAGCCCCGCGACCGCTGGCATGCCGCTGGGCAGCATCCGCTGCTGAATCTCCGCAGCCATGTGGAGCTGGCGCTCATACTCGCGCTCACGCTCACGAAGGCGAAGCAGCCGAGCCAGATGCACCGATGCTGCAGCCTGCTGGGCGATGGAGCGCACAAGCCGTTGCTCGGTATCGCTGAACGTCCGCCTGCTTCTGCCGTAGAGCCTCAGCACGCCGAGCGACTGGCCTCGCACCGTCAGGCCCGAGCAGACGAAGCTCACGACACCCTCGCGTTCGACGGCTTCTGGGATGCGCACCTCTTCGGAGCTGCGAAGATCTTCGACGATGACAACATCGCCCGCCAGCGCCCTGCGATCAAACACGCGGCCGTGGCTCAGCGCCTCATCGCTCTCGAGCCAGTCGTCGCTGAGCCCCACCGCTGCGCGCAGCACAAGGCCCTGCTCCTTCTCGCCCGTGACACTCGGGAGGTCCTCGGGCAGCAGCACGATCGAGCCAGCATCGAGGCTGAAGATGCGAAGCGCGGACTCGAGCGCGCGCTTGAGCACCACGTCATCATCAGAGCCATCGACGAGCATCGCCGTCAGATCAAACAGCACGCCGATCTCGCTCAGCCCGCGCCTCTGCGCGAGCGAACTCTCGCAGAACTCCGCTGCGGTGCGGCTGAGACGCGAGAGCACCGTCATCAGGTGCTGACTTGCCGAAGCAGTGGCATCGGTGTCGCCCGCTGCGACGCGCATCGTCGCGATCGTCTGGCCGCCGACGATGATGGGCACCTCGCCCAGCACGCCCTTCATCTCGTGGTCGTCGGCGATCTTCCACGCCGGCTCTGCGGCACTGCCCGCTGCGTGCACCGGGCCCGGCGGCAGATGCTCACCCGGCTGACGCCGAACGATGCGCTGGCCCTGCTCGTTGAACAGGCCGACTTCGAGCCCCGACAGCCGCGAGAGCGCATCGCACACAGCGATGAGCGAGCCATCGGTCATGAACTCCGAAAGCATCAGATAGCGCGCCTCGGACGGCTGGGATGCGGCGAGCCCCGGCGGGATGGCTCGCGTCACGGCTTGTCATCCGCGAGCCAGACCTCACTGAGCAGGCGAGCCAGCGCAAAGTCGCTCTGTGTGCCGCTGCGCAGCTGATCCAGCCCCTCGAGCATCAACGACTGCTCATTGGTCTGGAACCCGACGTAGGCGCGGAGCAACCCAACGCTCGACATCGGCAGATCCTGGGCAAAGCCAAGCTCGCGCAACATCAGTTCCAGCCGCTCGGCGCTGGGCAGCAAGTCCTCGCTGTAGCGCACCCCGACAAGCTCGGGATACGTGTTGAGCGTGGAGCGCAGGTTGGTCGACGCCGACCGAAGCAGGCCAGCACCGAGCTGCGCGTGCACGCGGCCGATCTCGGCGGTCGGGTCGTCCGGCCGGATGGACAGCGCTGTCACGAAGCGTTCCTCGGCATCGAAGAACCGGCCATTGGTGAGAAGCTCCTGCCCGCGCACCATGTGCAGTACATAGGCGGCGTCGGCCTCGATGCCCTCGCCCGGTTCGACGAGTTGATCCACCATGGGCACGCCCCGAAGCAGCGCGGCCTCCTCGGGCGTCAGGATGCCGGCGCCAACCCCGATGTCAGTCTCGTTCTGGCCAGCGATGAGCCCTCGCACCACGGTCAGCCGGTCGCTGCTGAGCAGGCCGAGACCGTTGGCGAACGGGTCGCTTGCCGGGGCGTCGTCTGCCCCGGGAGCAGCGGGACTGTCGCCCGGCGTCTGGCCCGGAACCTGGCCCGGCGTTTGGCCCGGAACCTGACTTGGAACCTGGCCCGGCAACTCGTCGGTTGGCTGGCCGGGCAGGCGGGGCGGATCGGTATCGCCCGTGCTGTCCGCCTCGTCCTGCGGCTGACCGCTGGGCGTGAGCGGATCGCCCGGGCGACGCACAAGCTCGTTGTTCAGCCTGCGATCAATCGACGAAAGCTGACCCGGGCTTGTTTGCACGGGCCTGAGCGAGGTCGACTCCGCCTGCATCCTGCCGAGAACCAGCGGCGAGTCGATCGGCCTCATGCGCACGCCTGCTGCGGGCGATGCCACCACGTCGTAGGACTGGCGACCAAGACCAAGATCAACCGTCTGGACCGTCGATGGGTTGAGGCTGCCATGGCCGACCAGCCCCGACACCGAGCGGAGATCACGCGCCTCGACGCTGAGGGACTCGCCCGCAGCGGAGAGCTCCTCGAAGGTGCGCTGTCCCAGCGGGACGGACCGGATGGGCGAGGTGCCCCCGGGCACATTGCCGAAGTCGCCCGTCACACCCATCCCGAACTGCGAGCCCGACTGCCGCGGCACGAACGCCGTGCTCGGAAGAACCACCTGTGACGGGCTGCGAGGCACCACACCCGAGCCGGCAAAGCCCGGAGGCGGGGCGCTGCCCGTTGTGAGGGCGAACTGGAAGCGGAGTGCATCCGTGCCGCTCACACCCTGGGCTGCCAGGCCCGAGATCGCCGAATCCCGCCTGAATGCATACGTCACGTCGCTGCCGAGCTCGCCGCGAAACTCAAGCGCCGAGCCGTAGCCGAGATCACCCCGGAACGACAGCCCGCCCGCAGCACGCCCGGTGACGATGGCATCCCGGAACCGCCGCTCGCGGAGAAACGTCTCCGTCCGCGACTCGCTGCGAAGCTGCTGCTGATACACGTCGAGTGGATTGGCCAGACCGGTGCCGTCGCCCAGAGCGTTCTGGCCGCTTGCTGCGCCAGCCAGAGCCAGCAGCAGACCGGCCGCAAAGGTCCGAGAACTGTTCATCCGGCGTGGGTATCGCGAGGCTGCCTGGGTCATGCGTGCTCCCGTCTTCATCGTCGCTCTACTCTATCGGCTTGCCGAGCCGCGAACGCCCGCGCGAGGCTGACATGCCCCGCCATTGCGCTGCAACAGCCTGTTGCAGGGGCGAGGCCTCAGCCTTGTTGACTCGTCGCGCATGCGATCGCCCAGCCTCATGCCTACGCCTGCGCGGGGTGCGTTGTTCTTGCTGACCCGGGGCTGCCCGGCTGGTCATCGACCCCTCGCTGGGCCCATCACCCGGGCATCGGCACGCCAAGCAGCGCCACCGGGCCCCATGGGCAGGCCCGCCCACCCGCTGAGGCGTCGAGGTGCGCCTCGTACTGCCCATGGGTGATTTCGCGCACGCCGAACTGCTGCGTGTGGTCGGTGGCCATCTGCACATCGCACACCTGATAGCCCAGCCGAGCCAGATGCTGCGCGAGCGTCACCACGCAGACCTTGCCAGCATCCCGGCCGTGCTGCGTGTCCGTCGCCATGGACTCGGCGCAGAAAACCGGCCCCCGTAGGCCCTGCACCGCCACGCCGTACACCCCCCCGACCAGCCGCCCGCTCGTGTCCCACGCCTCGATGCTGTGCGCATGCCCAGCACGATGGAGCAATGCTGCGATGAGCCGCACCTCGTCGTTGATCCAGCCGCCTGGCCGGCGGGGATCGGCGCACATCAGCACCACCTCGTCAAAGGCCCGGTCGGTCGTGATGCGGTACCGCTGCTGACGAATCGTCCGCTGCAGGCGGCGGGGCACGTGCAGCCCGTCCTCGGGCGTGAGGGGCAGGATTGCCCGAGGATCCGCCAGATACCACTCGACAGCGTCGGCAAGCCCGCCCGGCGAACGCTGCGACTCGTCGCTGCTGCCCTGAGCAGCCATCGGAAACAGACCTTGGGCGTAGAGGCTGTGCAGCGCCCGTGCGTGCTCGATCAGTTCGGGCGTCAACCGCGGGCCATCGGGTTCGGTTGGGGGCTTTCTTTGCTCTTGAGCCATTGGACCACCACCCCCATCACCGAGACCCAAACACACCGCTCACAGAACGGGGCACGTATCGAGGCGCCGGGTAAGGACGGGCGTGCTTGCGCACGCCGCTGCCGCACGAGCACCCACGAAGCTGAAATCGCCGAGGTCTGCCACCCAATCTATCCTCAGCAAGGGTGAACACCCAAGCCCGATGCCCACGCCAGACGCATCAGCCAATTCGCCCGCTGCCTCCAAAGAGACGTGAACCACGACCGGAGATACCCGCCATGGACGAGATGACCGCACGCTTCCTTGAAGAGAACTTCATCTTCATGATCCTCGGCGGGGTGGGCATCGTGGCCATTGTGTTCGGCAGCATCTCATCGGTGCTCAAGACATCCGCTCGAGAGCGCAGCCGCCGCGAGATCGCCGCCTACATCGCTGAGGGCTCGATGACCAGCGCCGATGGCGAACGGCTCATGAAGGCGGGCCCCAAAGACGACGCCTGATAAGAACCACCAAGCCCGGCTGCTCTCCCGAGCGCGCAAGGGGCCTGAATCGCCATCAACTCAATACAACAACAGCGCTCCCCTCGGGGAGCGCCGTGGTGAGGTATGGAGTGCGGCTGATCTGCGTTACGGGCAAGGCCCGAGCAGCGTGAGCATCAGCAGGAAGTCGCCAAAGCTCACCTGGCCGTCAGCCCCGGCAAAGCCGAAGTCATCGGCAATATCGCCATCGCAGCCCGGCGTCCCGCCCGCGCACGGGCCCAGCAGCGTCAGCGTCAGCAGGAAATCACCAAAGCTCACCT
>CAZSBR010000148.1:0-6575 GCA_964605165.1 uncultured Phycisphaeraceae bacterium | reverse complement strand
GATGCCCGTCGCCTTCAGGCCGAAGCCGCCCTTGACGATCTTCTGGCCGCGGTACGCACGCTTCTTGCCGAAGGTGGTCTTCTTGCCGGTGAAATAGCAGACGTTGGGCACAGCGGACCTCCAACCAACACGTTCGCATGACAGCGGGTTCAAAGCACGAGCGATCCGCGGGGGCCGGGGGCCTCTTGCGGAGCGGCGAGGACGATAGCGCTGCTGCGGGCGGGCGACAAGTTGCCGGCATGAACAGACGCGCTTGGCGTGCGGGCTCAGGTGCGGCGGAAGGTGTGACGGGTGAGCATGAGCGAGAGGGTCTGGACGACGACGTCCATGTCCCGCTGGCTCAGGTTGGCGCTGAAGGGCAGGGCGATGGTGCGGCCCGAGACGGACTCTGCGATGGGAAAGTCGCCTTCTGCGTGGCCGAACTGCTCGCGGTAGTGCGGCTGGAGGTGGATGCAGGGGAAGTAGTCCGCGGCACCAACGTCGTGGTCCCGCAGGTTGGCGATGATGGCGTCACGTTCTTCGCGTGACCACCCTGACGCAAGGCGAACGACGAACACGAACCAGCTTGGCACGGTGTGCGGATCGACGGTGGGGAGGATGAGGTCGTCGAAGTCGAGCAGGCGGTCGATGTAGGCTGAGGCCACGCGCTGGCGTTTTTGGATGATGGTGTCGAGCCGTTGCATCTGGGCGACGCCCAGCGCGGCGGAGAGTTCATCGAGGCGGTAGTTGTAGCCGAGGCGTGCGTGGTGGAGCCAGGAGCCGCCGCTGGAGTGGGTGGGGTCGTCTCGTCCCTGGTTGCGGAGGCTTCGGCAGAGCCGGGCGAGTTTTTCGTCGTTGGTGACGATGAGGCCGCCCTCGCCTGTGGTGATCTGCTTGTTGGGGTAGAAGCCGAAGACGCCGGCGTGGCCGAAGGAGCCGCAGCGTCGGGCCTTGTAGGTGGTGCCCAGGGCTTCGCAGCAGTCCTCGACCATGAGGAGGTTGTGCTTGTCGGCGATGGTGGCGTAGGTGTCCATGTGCGCCGGGTTGCCGAAGGTCTCGACAGCCATGATGGCGCGGGTTCGGGGTGTGATGGCGGCCTCGAGCTTCTCGGGGTCCATGTTGAGGCTCTGGGGCTCGATATCGACAAAGACGGGCCGGGCGCCGGCCATGAGGATGCAGTTGGCCGAGGCGATGAAGCTGAAGGGCGTGGTGATGACTTCGTCGCCCGGGCCGATGCCCGCGGCGGTGAGCACGGCGTGCAGGCCGCTGGTGCCGCTGTTGACAGCGATGCCGTGCCTGCAGCCGGCCCGGCGTGCGACGAGCTCTTCGAAGCGTTCGACCATGGGCCCGATGGAGAGCCTGCCCGAGCGGAGGGTCTGGGTGACGAGTTCCACCTCAAGATCGGTGATGTCGGGGCTGCTCAGCGGGATCGGGCCGTCGATCATGGGGTCTCCACCTGAACGCTCGCTCGCGTTGGCTACCTGTCGCGTGTGCTTGAGGTGCGATGGTACCAAGCGGGCGCGGCTTGTCCGGGTGGGAGGGGCGCTGGGGCTGACTCGGCGGCGGGGGTCTAGCTGCGGGGCGACTGGATCTCCGCCGCGATGCGTTGTGCGAGCTGGCTGTAGGTCAGGCCATCGACGGCCGAGCCGACGGAGACGACCTCGCCCGCTTCAAGCTGGGTGATGAAGCGTTTGCGTGCAGCGACGATGGTGGAGTGCGTCGGCCGGCGCATGGCGCGGGCGATCTCGGGGAAGCTGCGGGTGGTCATGTCCTTGGCGAGGTAGGCCATGAGCGAGCGTGCGAGCACGACCTTGCGGTGGCGCGAGGAGCTGAAGAGGTCGGTGCGTTCGACGTTGAGGGCGTTGCAGACCTGGGTGAGGATGTCATCGAGGCGGACGGGCTTGCGGTCGCGGGCGGCGGGGGCGGCGTGGGTCCACTCGCCGAGCCCGAGCGCTCGCTTGACGGCGAGCAGGCCGATGGTGCTGCCATCGCCGAGGAACTCGGGCAGCAGCTTGGCGACTGCGATGACCTGGGTGAGCATGCCCTCAATCTCGCGGACGGAGACGTGGTGGCCCACGCCGGCGCGGTCGGCGAGCAGGGCTGCGGCATCGTCGGTGAGCATGACGCCCTTGCGCGCGGCGAGGCGGTCGATGAGTTCGCGGCGGAGGTGTTCGTCGGGTGGTTCGATGCGAACGACGGCTCCGGACATGAGGCGAGAGCGGAGGCTGTCGGAGAGTTGCTCGAGTTGGCGAGGGTGCGCATCGGAGGCGAGCATGACGCAGGCGCCCTCGAGATCGATGGCGTCGAAGGTGTGCTGGAGTTCGCTCTGGGTGCTGACTTTGCCGCTGAAGAAGTGGACATCATCGATGCAGAGGAGGTCGAGGCCGCGGTAGGCGCGGCGGAACTTCTCGATGTCGTTGGCACGCACGGCGTGGATGTAGGCGTTGGTGAAGGTCTCGGCGGTGGTGACGCGAACGTGCGCACCGGGGCGTGCGTGGCGGAAGAGCTGGGCAGCGCCGTGGAGCAGGTGTGTCTTGCCGAGGCCCGACTGGCCGTGGATGAACAGGGGGCTGAAGGCGCGGCCATCGGGCTCGGTGGCGAGGCGTTTGGCGGCGGCGTAGGCCATGCGGTTGGCGCTGCCGACGACGAACTGGCTGAGCTGATAGCGCTGCTCGCTGAGCGTGCGTGCTGCTTTGGCGGTGGCGCGGTGCCTGGGGTGGTTGGTCGCCCGCTGCGAAGGGGCCGATGGGGTGTGCTGGGGCGATGCCTGCGGCGATGGCTGAAGGCCGATGCGGACGCCCTCGAGGCCGAGCTCGGCAGCGATCTTCGCCATGGCGGAGGCGAAGCGCCGCTCGAGGAGGTTTTTCTGGAAGTTGGAGGCGACGGCGACGGCGACGTGGGTGTCCTGCAGATCGATGTGGGTGTCGTCGGTGAGGTGGCGGCTGACTGCGGCTGCGCCGATGCGTTCGATGAGGCGGGTGCGGAAGGCGTCGATCATGTCGGCCGTCTGTGGCCTGATGGCTGCGGGCTTGCTGTGGGCGAGGTGGCTGTGGTTGCTCGCCTGGGCGGTGCGCGTGATGCGGGCGAGGACCTCTCGGGGCTGAGCGTCGCTGGCGGGGAGGACCTTTGGCCCGGCCTCGGCGGCGTGGCGCGAGGTCCGGGCGGGCTGGTCGTCTCGGGCAGCGGGCGAGGCGGCGAGGCTGTCGTCGTGGCCTCGATGGGTGGGGCGTCCGATTCGCTCTGATTGCTCGGCCCGCATGGTCATGTGCGTTCATCCCTCCGCCTGTGGGTCCGGCGCGTGCCGGGCCGCGGTCCCTCTGGTCGATCCAGTCTGCACAGCGACAGCCCCACGCCCCCGGTCTGGCAGGGTCGCGTCGAACCGCCGAGGCACCGATAACCCTGCGCAAGGCGGGGCCCTGTGCCGATCAGTGCGAGGTGGTTTGTGGGCGGCATCCGTTCCAGCGGCGGGTGGCCTGGCAAGATCAGGATAAGATCATCCGAATCTCAACAAAACCGTTGCCAGCAAACGGCTTAGGGCTGGCTGTCCGCATCGCTTTGCGTCCTGCAAGGCGTGGCAGGGACATTAGGGTGACGGCGAAGAGGCAGCAAGCTTGAAGCCGGCCGAGGCGGTGGTCACCGCGGGGTTGTCTTGGTGGGGCAGGGAGTTAGGCGCATGAAGTTTTTGTTATCCACGGCGGGGTGTGGACAGTGCACGGCGTGTGCAAAACGCTGGGGATACACCCGTGGAAGCTGCAAGAAATGCCGGTTTTTGAGGCGGTTTCACATGTTCTTGACAGGGGCGGGTGGGTCATTGGTCGTTGCGCAGGCTGATGGCGTGTGCGATGCGTGACGAGGTGGGCACGAAGCCTGCTCGCTCGTAGAGGCGGGCTGCGGGCCGGTTTGCGACGTCGACAGCGCAGCGGATCCAGGCGTGTCCGAGGCGTTCGCAGACCTCGATGCCCCTTTGGAGCAGGGCCGAGGCGAGTCCCAGGCCGCGTGCTGAGGGGGCGAGGCCCATGTAGACGAGTTCGACGGCGTCTTCGAGGGGGCTCGGATTGAGCAGGAGACAGCCGGCGGGCTGGCCATCGAGGTGGGCCTGCCACCACAGGCCGGGGGTCCAGTCGCCGGTCTGGCGGTGGGACTCGATGACGTCGTCCATGGTGCGCAGGCTGCGGAGTGCGGGGCAGTCGAGGGTGTCCTCGTAGCTTGCCTCGATGGCTGCGAGGATGGGGGCATCGGCGTGTGGCGAGGCGTTGAGTGCGGCGTAGGCGCGGACTTCCGCCTGGCCGGGCCAGGTCTTGCCTCGGGGCGGTTCGATGGAGGCTCCGGGCTCGGGCAGCGGGCCCGTGCGTTGTGCGAGGGGTCTTTGGAGGTAGCGGAGTTCTGCGATGCGCGTCAGGCCGGCGGCCTCGAAGGCGTCCATGGCGAAGTGCTCGGAGGGCGAACTGAGGCCCTGGGCGAGGGCTGCTTCGGGCATGGATCGGAGGTGTTCGAGCGAGCTTCGGATGGCCTGGATGCGGTCTGCTTGCTGGGCCTCGGGCGGTCCGAGGTGTTTGACGAGGCCGGGCCGAGAGACGAAGAGCATGGCGGTGCGGCCCGGGCTGAGCACGGGCAGGCAGACCTGGCCCAATTCGCCCGCGGCGTCATGCTCGCCCGGGGCAAAGGTGGCGGTGGCCAGCGAGAGGTCGATGCCGTGGGATGCGGATTGCTCGACGAGGCGCTGGGCTGCCTGGAGTGTTTCGCGTGGATCGGTTGCGACGAGCCTCGCGGCAGCGGCCAGCCAGAGGGATTCGGGCAGGGGCCATGGGGCCAGGGGTGGCCCGTGGGGCTGGTTTGGATGGGTGGCTTGGTGCGGCACGTGTGGAGTGGGTGGCTGGGAGAGGCGGAGCGTGGGTGGCATGGGGACCGATTGAGATCATCGGTTCAGGGGCTGTGCGAGGCACAGCAGAGGTGCGTCGGGGGGAGATCAGGGGGGGCAGCGGCGGCTGGAAGCGGGACAGTTGGCGGGGGCAGGTTGAGCCCGACGGTTGTCGCCGTAGACTTGGGGCCGCGGGTGATGGGCATGCAAGCGGTGCACCGCCCGTTTTTGGAAGCCGGCCAACACGCTGGCGAGTTGCTTCGTAGGGAACGCTCATGAACGCTCTTGCGACGTGTTTGAACAAGTGTCTGACCGGCTGGGTTCGCGGGAGGTTTGCTCCTGTGGTGATCGCGGTGCTGGGGTGCAGCGTGCTGTTGCCGTCGGTTGCGGTGGCGCAGGTGCCCGAGCCCTTGCCGGTGACGAACCGCTGGGCGCTTGATTTCAAGCCTGGTCCGCTTCGGCTGATTTCGCTCGAAGTGGATGGCAGCCCGCGGTTGTTTTTGTACATGACCTACGAGGTCCGCAACTTCGATGATCGCGAGCTGAGGCTGGTGCCGAGCATGACGCTCATGAGCGATCAGGGGCAGGTGCAAGCGAGCGGTCAGGGCGTGCCGGCGTCGGTGGTCCGGACGATCATGGGCAGGCTCAATGACCCGCTGTTGTTCGACCAGATCTCGGTGATCGGGCCGATCAAGCGGGGCGAGGAGCACGCCCGCCGGGGTCTTGCGATCTGGCCTGTGGTCGATGCCGACCCGGATGAGCTCAGGGTCTTTGCGGCTGGTTTCAGCGGCGAGAGCGAGACGCTGACGATCAAGGACCCCCGCACGGGCGAAGAGGTCGAGATGGTCTTCCGCAAGACGCGGCAGCTCCGATATGAGGTTCCCGGGGAGCTTCGGGCGGACAGCTACGGCGACCGGCCGATTCCGATGCTGGATGCCCGCTGGATCATGCGGTAGGTCGGGAATAGCATTGCGGCCCGATGGGCGCCTCCTGCATGGGGCAGGCCCGGTCGGCACGCTTGATGTTTGAAGTGGAGAGTTTCTGCTATGGCACATAAGAAGGGCCAGGGTTCAACCCGCAACGGCCGCGATTCCAACCCGCAGTACCTCGGCATCAAGCTGACGGGCGGTGCTTTTGCCAAGCCCGGCGCGATCATCTTGCGTCAGCGTGGCACGCCCCACCAGCCGGGCTTCAACGTCCGCCGGGGCAACGACGACACGCTCTACGCGGTGGCAGCGGGCAAGGTGGTCTTCCAGGGCCGGCGTGTGCATGTCGACCCGGTGGAGGCGGACGCACCGCGTCCTCACTTCCTTCGTGAGTACCGGGCGAAGCTCGCTGCGAACTGACGCAGAGCGAGATTGAGAATGGTTGATCGACCGCGGGCGAATGCTCGCGGTTTTTCATTGGGCGACTGTGAGCGCTTGGCGCAGCCGCGCGCACTGCTCGATGACCTCGATGGCGGTTTCGATGGGCAGTTGGGTGGCGCCATCGCTCAGGGCTTTGCTGGGCACGGGGTGGGCCTCGATGAAGAGGGCATCGACGCCGGCGGCGGTGGCGGCGCGGGCGAGGAGCGGTGCGCGGTCCGGGCGGCCGCCGGTCTGGGCTGCCGAGCCGGGGAGCTGGGTGGAGTGGGTGACATCGAAGCAGACGGAGGGGGCGGGGCCACCTGAGAAGGTGGAGCAATCGAGTTCCATGAGGTCGCCCAGGCCCGTGAAGTCGTTGACGAGGCGGTGGTAGC
>CAZSBR010000147.1:0-6631 GCA_964605165.1 uncultured Phycisphaeraceae bacterium | reverse complement strand
ATCGATGAGTACCACATGGAGCCCTGGCGCATGGTGGCATACACCGAGCGCTTCGGCCCGCTCGACTGGCGCCATCCCGCGACGCACTCGCTCTTCTGGTCGGCGCGCGGGGTCGAACAGGCCATGACGCGCTGGACAGCCCGCAACCGCAAGGACTTCGACTTCATCAACGCCGATCGCGTGGTCTACCAATCGCTTCAGGAGCTCTTCCGCTCGGGAGAGATCTACTACCGCCTGCTCGACGATCTGCAGGGAAGGGGCGGGTTCTACCTCAGCTTCCCCAACACGCACTTCATCGAGTCCTACGGCGAACTGCTCGCCGAGCGTGATGACATCCTCAACCCCGACAGCGAATCGTGGGAGAATCTCACGCCCGAGCAGATGGTCGAGCGTCGCAACCTGCTCGCGCTTTGGTGGACCGAGCACGGCAGGAGGCCCTACCGCGCCTTCGCAGCGGGGTACGAGAACTTCATGCGTGATGCCATCCGCACGCTCTATCGCCGCGGCGAATACGAGCGAGCCAACGACATGCTCGACCGCCTCATCACCTGGCCGGGACAGAACACCAACAACCCCGACCGCATCGTTGAGCTGGGAACGACACTCGATGAGTTCGTTGTCAATGAGCTGCAGGAAGAACGCGTGTTGTCGGGCTATGTCGCTGCCCAGGAGGTCTCCGGTTCATTGTTCGGCGCGTTCATGAACGGGCTTGCAACAGGTGATGGCGAGTTGTTTCAGCAGAGCTACCAGTACGCCGCGCTCGCCCACCGGTACTACATGGAGAAGCAGATCCAGCGGACGACCGCCAGCGGCGTCATCGGCCGCACCGAGGTCATGCCCCGCGACTTCCGCGAGATGGCGGGCACGCTCTTTGCCCAGCTCATCTCAACCGTTCCGATCGAGATCGCCGAGAGCATGTACGGCGAGGCACCCACCGAACTGCAGGTCTGGGGCTATGACATCGTGCTCGACCGCTTCAAGCAGGAGGTCGATGCCGTCGCTGCGGAGACGGGCGAGCCCGGCTTTGAGGTGCGCTTTGCTCAGCCCGAGGGCATCGAAGCCCACCGCCAGTTCCTCGCAGACCGCAGGCGTCAACGGCTTGAGAATCTCCAGGAGACGGGCGTTCGGTGAGCGCTGCCGTCGATCGCGGCTGGTTCAGGCCTTCGGGCTTGTGAGCATCTCGTGGGCCTGTCGGTAGCGCTCGAGCGTGCCGCGCACCACATCTTCGGGCAGTGCAGGGCCCGGAGCGGTCTTGTCCCATGCTCCCTGCTCGACCAGCCTGAGCAGAAACTCTCGCACGAACTGCTTGTCAAAGCTCGGCTGAGGGCCGCCCGGCTGCCAGCCCTCGACGGGCCAGTAGCGTGAACTGTCCGGCGTGAGCACCTCGTCGATAAGCATCAGCCCCGCCGCATCACCCTCGCCGCCAGGCACAAAGCCAAACTCGAACTTCGTGTCCGCCAGCAGCAAGCCCCGCGACCGCGCATAGGCAGCGCCCGCCTCATAGATCGCAAGCGACCGCCTGCGCGCCTCGGTCATCACGGCTTCGCCGACGCGCTGGCAGGCATCGTCGAAGCTGATGTTCTCGTCGTGCGCGCCCTGCTCGGCCTTGGTCGCGGGCGTGAAGATCGGCTCGGGCAGACGGTCGCCCTGCTTGAGCCCCCTCGGCAGCGGCACGCCGCACACCGAGCCATCCCGCTGGTATTCCGCCCACCCAGAGCCCTCCAGATAGCCACGCACCACGCACTCGATGGGCAGCACCTCGCAGGCCCTGGCGATCGTGACGCGGCCCGCGAGATCCTCACGCGTGATCCGGGCTCCTTGAAAGGCCTCATCGGGCAGTTCGCGCTCGTCCACCGAGAGCAGGTGGGTCGGGCCGAGGCCCTGGACTTCGAGCCAGCGGAACCAGAACGCAGCAATCGAGGTCAGCAGGCGGCCCTTCCCCGGAATCGGCGTTGGCAGGACCACGTCAAACGCGCTGAGCCGGTCCGTGGCGATGATCGCCAGCCTTGCAACCCCGCCCGGGCCGTTGGGCAACGGGTAGACATCGCGGACCTTGCCCTGCCTCAGTCCCGGCAGCTTGAGGTCTGTTGTGAACACCGCCGAGTGAGAATCCCAACATGTGCTCGATGTTCCGCTGGCCATGGCACCACCGTACCGCTGAAACCGCTGCCGCGTCACGCCCCGGCCGGGGCTTTCTCCCGACCTCTGAGGCATCAGCGGGTTCGAAAACCCGCCCGTTCGCACCCCTTGGCGACGCGCCGGCTTGCCGTCAGCGGATTTCGAGAGACAATGCACCAAGCGCCCGGCCGTCGCTGGCGGCGGCGGGCGCTCGATCTGCCCCCGCGATCGCGGGCGGCATCGCCGGTCGATTGCTGTGCTCTCAGTCTCGGAGGGATGGACCCCGCATGGTGCGATTCAGGATGTTCGACCCCAACGAAGAGCGCTTCCAGCTCACGAGGGCCTACCTCGTCGGGCCCGATGACATCCCCGTCGCCGGCAGCGTGGTCCGCGAAGACGATCTCGCGGTGGGCACCCCGAGCTCGGCCAACTCGGTGGCCATGTGCGTGCGGTGCGACCTCCGCGAGCCGCCAGCCATCGATGGCGTCGCCTCGCCCCGGCCCAACGTCGGCCAGCTGACGCTCCAGACCTGCCTGCTGCCCAGCCGAGAAACGCCCTACCTGCTCTCCCTCGAGCTCGTCCGCCATCGCATCATGTTCTTCCTGAACAAGCTCGAGAGCTGGCAGCTCTTCGACCTGCCGCCCGAACACCCGGCCATGGAGCGCTTTGCCCAGGCTCAGCAGCTCTTCACCAGGGCCCTCGTCTCTGAGCGCAACGCCAGTGGCGAGCTCGGCGAAGAAGCCCACACCCAGTCCCTCGCAGCGCTGGCGCTCGCCATCGATGCGGGCGAGCAGCTGGCGCTGACCAGCGCAGCCCGGCAGATGCCAGAGCGGCTCTCGGGACGGGCCTACGCCGAGGCGACCCAGGCCTACATCGTCGCGCAGGGAGAGGCACCCCCCGCCGGCGCACCCATCGTCGTTCAGAACGATGTCGGCGTCACCATGCCCGGCCGGCCCGCGGTCTCCTGCGCCGTCTCGCCCTCAGCCTTCAGCGATGCGCTCAAGAAGGCGGTGATCGACACCTCCGACGAACTCGTCGTGCCCATGAACTGGACCGACCTCGAGCCCTCCGAGGGCGAGTACTCGTTCGCCGGCACCGATCGCTGGATCGAGTGGGCTGTGCGCACAGCCAAGCTGCCCGTGGCCGCGGGGCCCGTCATCGACTTCGCGCCAAAGTGCGTGCCCGAGTGGCTGTACATCTGGGAGAACGACTACGAGACGCTCCGAGAGGTCGTCTACGAGCACGTCAAGAACGTCGTCACGCGCTACCGCAGAACCGTCAGCAGGTGGACCATCGTCTCGGGGTTGCACGTCAACTCGCACTTCACCTTCAACTACGACCAGTTGATGGATCTCACCCGCCTGTGTGTGCTGCTTGTACGCAGGCTTCAGCCCAAGGCCCGCGTCTTCCTCGGGCTTGATCAGCCGTGGGGCGAGTACTTCGCCAAGCATCGCCAGTCACTGCCCCCGATGCTCTATGCAGACACGGTTGCGCAGTCGGGTGTGGTGGTGGATGGCTATGCGATCCGCCTCGTGCTCGGCGGCGAGGACACCGGTCACGCGGCGCGCGATCTCATGGCGGTCTCGGCCCTGCTGGATCGCGCAGCCCTGCTTGAGAAGCCCATCGCGCTCTCTGCGATTGCAGCCCCGGCGGTTCAGCCGTCCAACGCTGCTGCGGGCTCATGGCGCGGCGGGTGGGACCCGGCGCACCAGGCACGCTGGCTCGAGCAGGTCGTCGCCATCGCCGCTGCCAAGCCCTATGCGCACAGCATCTGCTGGGCGGACCTCGTCGACCAGACCGTGCCCGGTTGTCCCCGGCCTTCGATGGGACTGGTCACGCCCGAAGGCCAGCCCAGGCCCGCCCTGGCCGCCCTGGCGAAGATCCATGCGGACATGAAGGCCGGCCGGTCGCCTCTCGGAGCGCTGCACACCAATGGAGCCGTCGTCGCCAACTGAAGTCGTGCGCTCCAGCACCGCCGGCGCGGCGCTCGTGGGTGATGCACCCACGATCCACCACGCTCGCTGGCCCATCGCCATCACGCTCTGCCTCTGCTCGATCGCCATCATCGCTGCGTCCATTCAGAGCCCCTCGCGTGGTCCCTTCGTTCAGCCCCTCGCCGATGAGGTTTCGGGCTTGTCTCCCGAGGCCGCGGCTGTGCCTTCGGTTGCGAGCCTGATCGACATCAACACCGCGCCCGCCGAGGCGCTGCAACTCCTGCCGAGAATCGGACCCGTGCTCGCAGCCCGCATCATCGAGGATCGCCAGGCAGCCGGCCCCTACGCCTCGCTCGAAGAGCTCGACCGCGTGCGCGGCATCGGGCCACGCACCATCGAGGGCCTGCGGGACATGGCCACCGTTTCGCTTCCGCAGGCAGCATCGCAAGCCTCGGACTGAGCGCTACGCTGAGAGCGTTCATGGCGGTCGATACACGCGACTTGCTTCAACGCCTGGCGGACGGGGCGGCCTTTGCGTCGCTGAGGTCGCTGCTGCGCACAGCGAATCACGCGGTGGCCACGGGCTCGGTGGGTTCCTCCACGCACTGGCTGGCGGGCGCGCTGGCGCTCTCGCAGAGCCGTCCGGTGGTCCTGCTCGTCGCGCATCTCGATGAAGCCGACAGCGCCGAGGATGAGCTCAGCGAAGCGGGGCTGAGCGTCAACCGTCTTCCGATGCTCGAGGTGGGCTTTGACGGCACGATCGGGATGGACAGCCTGGCGCGACGCATCACGTCGCTGCAGGCGCTGCACGCGTGCGCCGATGACAAGCCCTCGGTCTTCATCTGCCCGGTGCAGGCTGCCATGCAGCCCGTGCCGACCGCCGAGCGGCTCAGTGCGCTGAGCAGGACGCACCGCGTCGGCGACCGCGTGCCCACCGATGAACTCATCCATTGGCTGCAGGATTCGGGCTATGAGCGCACGCAGACGGTCGAGCAGCCCGGCGAGTTTGCTGTCCGAGGGGGCATCTTCGATCTCTTTGTGCCGGGCAGCGATGTGCCGGTGCGGCTCGATTTCTTCGGCGATGAGATCGAGTCCATCCACGAGGTGGACACCGACACGCTCCGCTCTGATCGCAAACTGGAGCGCATCGACCTGATCTCGGTCAACGCCCACGACGACAAGGGCGAGTGTGTGTTCGAGCAACTGCCTCGGTCCTCGATCGCCGTCGTCGCCGAGACGAGCGAGATCGTCGAGCAAGGGCGTGGCTTCTTCGGCAGGACGACGTCGAGCCGCAGCGTGCTGGGCCCGCCGGCGGTGCTCAAGGCGCTCAAGGCCAGTGCGTCGTGTCTCGTCGAGGTGAATCAGTACTCGCAGGGCTCGTCCGCTGCGAGCGGCGAGGTCTCGCTGCCGATCGAGGGTCTGCCCGAGTTTGATCGTGATGGCGCCACCGCGGTCGCTCAACTCGCGGATCTGGCGCGCACGGCCGATGTGTACGCGCTGGCGACCACGCAGGCCGAGGCCGATCGGCTCAGCGCCTTCATGGCCGATGCTCTGGGCGAGGTGCCCGCGCGGGTGCGGTTCGGGCTTGGCCGGCTCGAGCGGGGCTTTGTGCTCGCGGATGAGCCTCGGCTCGCGGTCGTGCCGGTGCACGAGGTGTTTCACCGCTACGAGCCGCGTCGGGCAGCCCGCAGCCGACGCGCCGGCAGCCGCACGCTGGACGGGTTTCTTGATTTCTCGCCCGGCGACGTGGTGGTGCACGCCGAGCACGGCTTGTGCGAGTTCGTCGGGCTGGATGTCATCACGCCCACAGGCCGGCGGGCCACCGACCGAAGCGATGCGCAGGAGTATCTCGTCCTGCAGTTTGCGGGCAAGACGCGTCTGAACGTGCCGTGCGCGCAGATCGATCTTGTGCAGCGTTACGTCGGGGGTGGCAAGGGCTCGGCGCGGCCCCGATTGAGCACGCTGGGCGGTAAACGCTGGCAGCAGCAGAAGCAGAAGGCCGCTGAGGGCGTGCGCGACCTTGCCGCAGAACTGCTCCGCGTGCGCGCTGCCCGCGAAGCCATGCCCGGCTACGCCTTCCAGCCCGATACCGAGTGGCAGCAGACGTTCGAGGCCGAGTTCCCATTCGAGGAGACCGAGGACCAGGTCACGGCGCTGGCTGCCATCAAGCGGGACATGCAGCAGAAGCGGCCGATGGATCGCCTTCTCTGCGGCGATGTGGGCTTTGGTAAGACCGAGCTTGCCATCCGTGCTGTATTCAAGGCCTGCGAGGCAGGCAGGCAGGTCGCGGTGCTCGTGCCCACGACGGTGCTCGCAGAGCAGCACGAGCGCACCTTCTCTGCGCGCATGGCGGACTACCCGTTCAGGACTGCATCCCTCAGCAGGTTCAAGACCAACAAGGAGATCAACGAGGTCCTCGCGGGGCTCCGCCGCGGCGAAGTGGACGTCGTCATCGGTACGCACCGGCTGCTCTCCAAGGACGTCAAGTTCAACGACCTCGGGCTCGTCGTGATTGATGAAGAACAGCGCTTCGGCGTCGAGCACAAGGAACGCCTGCTGCAGCTGCGACTGACCGTTGA
>CAZSBR010000146.1:0-6690 GCA_964605165.1 uncultured Phycisphaeraceae bacterium | reverse complement strand
CAGTCCATGCCGCTGGAGGAAGCCAAGCAGCGGTATGAGCCGTGCCGGGTGTGCAGGCCGGGGGAGTGAGGGCCTGCGGTGAGGCTGTTTGCTGGGCAGGTCGTTGTCCGCGTAAAGATTTGGTGATGTTTGGTGTTTGGGCTTGTACAGGCTTGTTTGATCGTGTAGTGTTTGGGCATGCTGGCCCGAGTGCACTCGTTCTTGCTGCAGGGGATTGATGCCGCGCCTTGTGAGGTGGAGGTGGATTTCGACGAGGCGGGGCTGGATGGGCACACGGTGGTGGGGCTGCCCGATGCAGCGGTGCGGGAGTCGATCGATCGGGTCCGGGCGGCGCTGACCAACACGGGGTACCGCTTCCCGGCGGGCCGGCTGGTGGTGAACCTCGCGCCGGCGCACCTTCGCAAGGAGGGCGCGGTGTACGACCTTGCCATCGCGGTGGCGCTGCTCGCGGTGCAGGGGATTGTGCCGATGGGCAGGCCTGCCGAGCCGGGCGTGCCGACGCTTGAGACGAGCGTGATGGCGGGCGAGCTGGCGCTGGATGGGCGGCTGCGACCTGTTCGCGGCGTGCTGGCGATGGCGTTGCACGCAGCGGCTTCGGGCGCGAAAGCGGTTCTGGTGCCTGCGGAGAACGCAGCGGAAGCGGCGCTCGTGCGAGGGATTGACGTCTACGCGGTGCGTGACTTGTCGCAGGTGCTGGGGTTGCTGGCGGGCCGGCTGGAGCTTGAGCCGATGCCGCCGGTGGATCTCGGTGCGCAGCTGCAGGATGCCAAGGCCGCGGTGGATTTCGCGGAGGTCAAGGGCCAGGAGGCGGTGAAGCGGGCGATCGTGGTGGCGGTGGCGGGCGGTCACAACCTGCTGATGCTTGGCCCCGCGGGGACGGGCAAGACGATGATGGCCAAGGCGTTGCCCGGGGTCTTGCCGCCGTTGACGCCGGATGAGGCGGTGGAGATCACGCGGGTGTATTCGGTGGCCGGGGCCTTGCCGCCGGGCGAGGGGCTGGTTCGGGTTCGGCCTGTGCGTGCGCCGCACCACACTGCTTCAGCGCCGGCGGTCGTTGGCGGCGGCGGCGGTGGGGGGATGCCTCCGCGGCCCGGGGAGTTGTCGCTTGCGCATCGCGGCGTGCTGTTTCTCGATGAGCTGCCCGAGTTTGGACGCAATGTGCTGGAGACGCTGCGTCAGCCTCTTGAGGACCACCGCGTGACCATCGCGCGGGCGAGCGGCACGCTGACGTTCCCGGCGGACATGATGTTTGTGGCGGCGATGAACCCGACACCCAAGGGCGATACGGGTCTTGAGGATTCATCGAGGCGCGACCGCGATCGGTATTTGTCGCGGCTCAGCGGGCCTTTGCTCGACCGGATCGATGTGCACGTCGAAGCGCCCGCCGTGCCATGGAATGAACTGAGCAAGCGCAACGGTGCGCGCGGGACGAGCTCGGCGGAGATGCGCGGCCAGGCGGAGCGTGCACGGGCGATGCAGGCAGCTCGTCAGGGGGCGGGCACGCCCAACGCTCGGTTGAGCGGCGCACAGCTCGATGAGATGGCGGGGCTCTCGCAGGCTGCGGAGCACCTGCTCGAGCGAGCGGTCACTGAGCTTGGGATGAGCGCGCGGGCGTACGACAAGTTGCGCCGGCTGAGCCGAACGATCGCAGATCTGGAGGAATCAGAGGGCATCGAGCCGCCGCACGTGGCCGAGGCGGTGCAGTATCGGTTGCTCGATCGCGCTGTGTAGGCCGCTGCGAGGTCGCCGATGGATGGTTGCGTGTTCACGGCAACCGATGCGCGTGCTCTATCGGCGCCGCTTGCCCACGGCCAGTATCAGGCCCAGACCGGCGAGCGAGGCTGTACCCGACGAGGGGATGAAGATGGACAGCGTTCCGGAGCGAACGGCTTCAGATCCGAAGCGCAGGGGCCGGTTGGCTGCGGCGGCGTCGAGGGCGTGGTGGACGACAACGGGAGCCGTGGTTGACCGCACGGCGGCATACCCGAAGATGATGTGGTGGTCTGTTCCGGTGCCGGTGTGCAGTTCTGAGGAGCGGAAAGCAGCGCGGCCCGAGGCGGCGTTCGGGAGCGCCTCGTCGCGATGCAGGGTGTTCGTCCGCACCGATGCTGGCGGGGTGGGCAAACCGAGCCACCGCGGCGAAGGGTCGTTGAGGTGGTGGGGCGTGTCGCTCATGAAAGAAGCGAGAATGGCCGGCTGTGTCTGCGGCATCGAGGCGGGGCTGCCAGCAAGGATTGACAGCGTGGCGGTGGTCGGTGCCTGCTGAGCGTCGGCGAGCCGGTGGGTGGCAACGGGTGTGCCCGCACCGGCGTGCGATGCTGCGGCCGAGGCGGTCGCGCAGACGGTGGCTGCAAGAGCCCGTCGATGGGATTGGCAGCGGGTGTGGTTGAAGCGGTCGAAACGCATGACGCTCTCTCTGGCTGGCCCTCTCGACACGCCGGTCGGAGGGCGATCTCTCTCGGTTCTCGCGCGATGCCGCGGAGACGGCTTTCGTCGATGACTGGTCTCTGACATGTGCGGAAATCGCCGGTGCAGGGGGCCACGAGTGTGGCGAGAAACAGCGATTTAGCACTCTCCAAGCAAGGATAGGGCCGCTGAATCGGCGGTCAAACGGGCGAAGCCTCCCGGTTGCGAGATTTGCCGACTCTTTACTGCGTCTGCACGCCCGGCTGTTCTGCAGGCTGGTGCTTTCGTGGGGCTTTGGCGCGGTGTCTCAGAGGCCGAGTTGTGCCTCGATGCGCTGGGCGTTGGCCCAGGCGGCGGCATGGAGGATGGCGAGAGTGAGCCCGCCGGCGAGGAGGTCATCAATGACGATGCCCCAGCCGCCGGGGATCCGCTGGAGGCCTGAGATCGGCCAGGGCTTGAGGATGTCGAGGATTCGGAACGCGAAGAAGGCGAAGGCGATGGCAAAGAGGGCGGTGGCGAGGTCGCTGCTGGCCTGGCTGGGCAGCCAGAGCAGGGCGATGGCCATGCCCGCTGTCTCGTCGGCGACGACCTGGCCCGGGTCCTTCTTGTTGAATCGCGCCTCGGCCTCGTCCCCGCCGAGGACGCAGGCTGCTGTAAAGAGGAAGGCGATGAGGGCCATTGCCAGCGTGAAGAGCCACATCGGGCTGCCGGCCAGCAGCAACAGAGCCGCGAGGGCTGCCGGCGGCAGCGAGCCCCAGGTGCCCGAGGCGGGCCTGAGGTACCCCAGCCCGAAGGTGGTGCAGGCGCTGACCGCAAACGAGGGGCGGGCGGAGGGAGCGTGGCCGGGGGTGTGGGGCGTGGTGGGCATGGGGTGGATTCTCGAACGCTTGGCTGGGGGCTCGTTGGTTCAATGGGGCGTGGGGTCGCCGTCGCCTGGAGGGTGTTGTTCTGGGGATGAGGGTGGCGCGGGTGGCGGCTGGAGCGCGCGTGCGATGTAGGGCCAGGCGCTCAGGGCGGTCACAACGGCTGTGAGCCAGGCAGCGATTCCCAGCAGGGTGTGGGTGGTGGAGTGGCGGTCGACATCGGCGAGGGCGAGGGTGAGAAGGATGGCGGGGACCACGATGCTCTGGAGGATCATTTTGGCTTTGCCCGAGAAGGAGGCGGAGAAATCGCCGCCGGCACCCTCGATGAGGCCTCGGAGAGAGGTGACGACGAGTTCGCGGGCCACGATGATCATGGCGATCAGGGGCGAGATGGCGGATGCCTGGTAGCGGCCTGCCTCGTCGAGGGCGGTGAACCCGGGGCCTGCGAGGCACACGAACGCGCCCAGGACAAGGAGTTTGTCGGCGAGGGGGTCGGCGATGCGGCCAAAGCGGCTGGTGGCGTTCCATCGCCGGGCGAGGTAGCCATCGAGCGCATCGGTGAGGGCGGCTGCGATGAAGAGGCTGGCGGCCACGAGCAGGATGCGTGGCTCGATGGGCGTGGTGGATGAGAGCAGCCACACGAAGACGCCGGCGGCCACGAGCCGAAGCGTGGTAAGGGCGTTGGGCAGGGCCCGCTGAAGGGGCGAGGGTTCGTGATCGACGGGGGGGCGTGGGGGCATGGGCGAAGGCGGAGGGGCTGGGGTGGGTGGCATGCTAGCGGTCGTGGATAGATGGCAAGGGTGCATCAACAGAGGCCAAGCTAGTTGATGCTCACCAGCGCCCGCTCTACGCTCATGCTCCCGCACCGGAGCGGGGCCGATTGCCCCCCGCATTGCGCGGCGTGGCCGGCGGACGAGCGATCTGGTTGTTGCCCGCTGGGCGGGTGAGGGCTGGAGCAGAAAGCGGGCATCCGGGACCGACTGGCGGTGTTTCGTGACGGAGATCGTGAGTCCTTATCTGCTGTTCATCGGCCTGTTGGTCGCGGCCATCGGGGTGGCGATTGCGATCCCTCGTCGGCGGGTGAACCCGCAGGCGATTGGTGCCGTGGTGGCCGGGGGCGGGCTCGGGCTCGTGCTTCTGAGCCTTGCGGTGAGCAACCCCGATGCCATCCCGAACCTTCATTTCTACATCTTCGGGCTGATCGCCCTGGGGTCATCGCTTCGGGTGATTACCCATCCGCGGCCGGTGTATGCGGCCCTGTTCTTCATCTTGACCATTCTGTCAAGCTGCGGGCTGTATGTGATTCTGGCGGCGGAGTTCCTCGCGTTTGCCCTGATCATCATCTACGCGGGTGCGATTCTGATCACGTACCTGTTCGTGATCATGCTGGCGACGCAGGCGCCGAGCGAGGATCGCATCGAGGTGCTCGCCGAGTATGACGTTTCGGGACGGGAGCCGGTCTTTGCGGTGACGGCGTCGTTTGTGCTGCTGGCTGCGTTGACGGCGCTGTTGTTTACGGGTTCGTCGCAGTTGCAGCCCGAGGCGGGCCCGGGTGAGGAGCTGGCGCGGCAGATCGCGGTGATGGACCGCATGCCGGGCAAGGCCGAGCGTGTGCTTCGTGAGAGCGATTTGATCGCTGCGGACGACGAAGTCATCTCGGTGGATGCTGCGAATGGGATTGTCCGTGTGGATCGCGCTGAGCTTCGGGCCAGCGTGTCGGGCGATTCGGTGCGCGAGGTGGCTCTGCCTGAGTCGGCGATGCCGACGAACGTGGAGATGGTGGGCTTTGACCTTCTGGCCGAGCATCCCGGAACGATCGAGATTGCGGGCATCATCCTGCTGATGGCGATGGTAGGGGCGACGGTGCTGGCCCGCCGACAGAGCGAGCTTGAGGAAGAGGCCAAGCGCCGCGCAGCGGAGGCGCTGGCAGCGCGGGGCGGCCTGACGGCTCAGCCGATGATGGCCGAGGGTGCGTCGGACCGCCGAGGGGAGGGCGCGTGATGGAGGGTCTTCTCGGGACGCTGACGCTCGCGCAGCTCGACATGCCGGCACCGATGGCTCAGGCGACGCTTGCGCACTACCTGTTCTTGTCTGCTGCGATGTTTGCTCTCGGGCTCATTGGCTTTCTGACGCGCCGGAACCTGATCATCATGTTCCTGTGCACGGAGTTGATGTTCCAGGCGGCGGGCATTGCGCTGATTGCGTTCAGCCGGTTCCATCTGGAGTACACGGGTCAGACGTTCGTGATCTTCGTGCTGACGGTGGCTGCAGCGGAAGCTGCGCTGGCTCTGGCTTTGGTGGTGTTGTTGTTCCGCAAGCGGGATTCGCTCGATGCGGAGCAGTGGTCGGAGATGAAGGGCTGATGGCCGGGGTGTTGTTCCCGGCGCTGTGCGCCCCTGCATGCGGCTTTGTGGACTGGATCAACGCGTGATGCTGAATGTCGCCGATTCCATAGCGAGCCTGATTCCCTCGGCTGTCGAGCGCAGCGGGGCTGCGCTGGCGTCGGTCGATCCGACGACCGGCGACGTCGCCAAGCAGGCCGAGGTCGTCATGGGCCCGTGGTACGTGCTGCTGATCCCGCTCTTGCCGATGCTCGGCGTGGTGCTGGTGACGCTGACGTCGATCCTGGGCATCCGCTCGAAGCTGCCCGCGTGGCTGACAGTTGCGTCGCTTGCGGGCGCGTTTGCCACGACCGTGGTGATGTACCTCGAGCTCTCCGGCGGGCACGCGGTGACGTATGGCTTCCGCTGGATCGACCTTGCGGTGGGCGATGGTCAGCGCTTCACCGCCGACTTCGGGCTGTACGTTGACTCACTGACGTGTCTCTGGATGTTGTTTGTCACGGGGCTTGCGACGCTCATTGCGCTGTACGCCAGCGAATACATGTCCCATGACATCAAGGCCGGCTATGCCCGGTTCTTCATGGCCTTCAACCTGTTCGTGTTCTCCATGGCGTGCCTGGTCATGGGCGACAACCTGGTGCTCATGTTCTTGGGCTGGGAGGGCGTGGGTCTTTGCTCGTACCTGCTCATCGGCTACTACTTCAAGAAGCCCGAGGCGGTCGCGGCGAGCAAGAAGGCCTTCGTGGTCAACCGCATCGGTGACCTCGGCCTGCTGATGGGCATCTTCCTGACGTATGCCTACTTCGGCACGGTTGAGTACGCGGAGCTGTTCCCTCAGGTGGCTCCTTACATGGAGCTGGTCAAGAACGGCGAAGCGTGGGCGGTGCCTTGGGAAGTCGGTTTGATTCCCGTGCTGTTCATGGTTGGTGCGTTTGGCAAGAGCGCGCAGCTGCCGTTGTTCGTCTGGCTGCCCGACGCGATGGAAGGCCCGACCCCGGTCAGTGCCCTGATTCACGCGGCGACGATGGTGACGGCGGGCGTGTACCTGATCGCCCGGACGTATCCGCTTTTCGTGGTGA
>CAZSBR010000145.1:0-6729 GCA_964605165.1 uncultured Phycisphaeraceae bacterium | reverse complement strand
ACCACTCTGACGGAGAATACGACCATGCTGGACATGCACGGCACGAGCACCCCCCCCGTCCGCCGCTCACGGATCGCTCCGGCATTCACGCTCATCGAGCTCCTGGTCGTCATCTCGATCATCGCGCTGCTCATCGGCATCCTGCTGCCCGCCCTCGGCGCAGCCCGCGAGAGCGCCCGCAACGTGGCATGTCTTGCCAACATGCGGGGGCTCGGCACGGGCTTTCAGCTCTACCTCAACGACAGCGACGACCTCTACCCCTTCGTCACGCCCATCGCCGACTCAACCACCGACAACACCAACGACATCTCTCTGCTCGATGTCATGGACAATTACGTCGATGCACCCAAGCCGCGCAGGCTTGATCCCAACGACGATGACTCCCCGTGGATCGTCGAGCAGCCCTACCGCTGTCCCGCCGATCGCGGCAGCGACGATCCCGATGATCCGAGGCCCGCGCACGAGGCCTTCGGCTCGAGCTACGACTACGGCCCGGCGTTCCTCTTCATCGCTGCGGAGCTTTCGGGTGCGATCGACCCGAGCAACCCCGATGAGCGCATCCGCAACAGCGAGCGCGATCGCGCAAGGCTCGCTGTCACGCTCACCTATCGCAACTTCAGCGAGCAGGGCGTCAAGCTGCCGCTGATGATTGACGCTGTGCAGTGGCATCCCGAGGGCTCCGAAACCGACGGGCGCAACGCGCTCTTTCCCGATGGCAGCGCCAGCGGCTATCCGGGCGATCCGCCCGCCGAGACGCTGCAGGCCATTGCAACCTTCATGCTCACGCGGCTGGTAGGCAGATGATGAACGACACCCCCCCAAACACGCCGCAGCCTGAAAGCGCCCCGCAGGTGGGCGCCGGCTCACTGCTCGACGAGTCCGCCCAGCAGCCCGCGCCGGTCACCGCCAGCGCGCCGCGCACCCGAGAGCCCCTCGCCAGGAGGCTCCTCGGCACACCCGCCCGCAAAGCGGTTGCTGCAGCGATGGGCCTTGCGCTGGTCGTGGGCGGCGGGGTGTACACCTACCTCGAGCTCAGGCCCACACCCAAGCCCGACTACGAACTCGACAGCCTCGACCTCGTCTTTGACTTCACTCTGCTCGAAGAAGAGTTCAACAAGCTGCCCGTCGAGGAACGCATCGAACTGCTCAGCACGCTCTGGGAGCGCATGCAGTCCATGGACACCTCCCAGTCCGTGCTGCTCGCGAGCTTCGCCGGCAGCATCACGGGCAACCTGCGTGAGCAGCTCGAGCGCAACGTCAGCCGCCTGATGATCGATGCCATGGACATGTACGCGCTCGACTATCAGGATGTGCCCGAGGAAGATCGCGAGGAGTGGCTCGAAGATGCCTTTGTGCGCATGACCCGGCTCGCAGAGCCCTTCGATCCCGGGCTGGCCAATCGCACCGATGAACAGATCCTCGAACGAGGCCGCCGAAATGCGCAGCGCGACAGCGATGCGCTGCAGCGGGGCGATGTCTCCGCAGAAGACATGGGCGGCTTCATGAGCTTTGCCTACCGCCAGGGCCGCAACAACGGCTCGCTTCGTGAACAGCAGCGGCTTGCTGTCTTCTTCCGGGATCTCACCCGAGAGCTGCGCAGACCCTCCGAAGAGCAAGCCAGCACCCCGGGCGACGAGCGCTCGGGTGAGGGCGGGGGCGGCGGCTGAAGCTTCGCCAAGGCACCAGCGGGGTCAGCCCAGCAACTGCATAATCACGATCATCAGCGTCACGAGCGTCGCGTTGTGCGCCAGGTGGGCGGTGATCGCCGCGATCAATGAGCCACGCCATTCGCGCATCAGGGCAAAGCACAGCCCAAGCGCTATCACCGGCGGCACGAACAGCACGCCATAGCCGTGCATGAAGCCGAACATCACCGCGATCAGCACGCTCGAGATCGGCACGTTCAATCGGCTGCGGAGATGGCGGTACAGACAGCCGCGGAAGATCAACTCCTCGGCGAGCGGCGCCCAGATGGTCGCAAGCGTGAAGACCGCAGCCGTCAACCACACGTCTCCCGACGCAATCACGTCCAGCAGCGCAGTGTCCGGCAGCGGGCGGGCCTCGCCATCGCCGGGCGCGATGAGTTGCCACAGCGCCACCAGACCAGCCGTCAACAGACCCGCGGCCATGAACACCGGCACCGCCGCGATCCAGCCAACCACACCGAGGAACACCTCCTTGATGAAGCCATCACCCCGATGCAGACCGGTGGCGCGCATCCAGCCATCAAGCCGCTCGCCACGCACCAGCGGCCAGAGCACCGCCAGCAGCAACAGCCACTGCAGGCCGAGCGCGACCAGCGTCTGCCCAGTGGCATCCAGCGGCAGGAACGCAACGCCCACCAGCACGCCCTTGAGCAGCAGAAAGCCCGCGACGAACACCGCCGCCGCTTCCAGATACACACTGCCCCCGATCGCCGGCGGCACAAACCGCCGCTCAAACTTGCCCATCGCCAGCAACACCAAGGCCATCAGCAGCAGCAAGAGTCCGAGGGCCAGCAGCAGGCCGCCCCCGACCGTCGCGCCCGCGAACACCGCCAGCAACCCACCCAATCGGTCGATCACTTCTGCCGAGGCCTCCTCAGCCCGCGGCCACGCCAGCGCCAGCTCTCCGAAGAAGCCGTACCGCTGCACGAGCAGCGTCTCGTCCGCAGCGGAAACCGCTGCCCCCGTCCACAGGCTCGAGAGTGTTTCGATGTCGCGCCCAACGCCCGGCGTTGAAGGCTCGATCGCCTCGAGCCGCTCCAGCGCGACATCGGCCGCGGGGTCCAGTTGTCGGCCAAGCTCGGCCGTCACGATCGCCACGCGGACGCGGTCCGCATCAGAGCGCGCAAAGCCGCCGAGGAGCTTGGCGGTCTCCCGCAACTCGTCGAGGTTCTGCACAGGCTGCAGATTGGTCGACGTGGCGACGGTGAGCTTGGAGACCATCTCAAAGAGGGGCTCGGGCGGGGGCGGAGCGTCGTCCGCCTCGTCGTCAGAGGCCGCGAGCGGCTCGACCGGGGCGGGACCCGTCGGCACCGCTGCAGCGTCGCGGTCTCGCAGCAGAGCCGTGGCGGCCTGGAGGCCCGCAACCACCAGGAAGGCCACGACCAGCACCACCCACGCAACGCGGGCAGCGCCACGAGAGCCGGGGTCCGGCCGGCGGGCCTGATCAAGCTCGTCTGCGGGCGTGGACTCGGGAGCGGGCGGCGCTGGGTCGTCGGGCATATCAATGCATCATCGACCGATTCGAGCCCCGCGGCCAGTCCCGGATGGGCGGTGTTGGGGGTATGGGGCGATCTTCCGGCCAGCTCAGGGCGGCCCTGACCGCGCCGGTCCCCGTGCTCGCCGGGCCTGCGGCTTGACCCAAGGCGGGCCCGCGCTAGAGTTGCAGCCTGTCCGTGAGCACGAGGCTCCGGTCAGCACCCTGTCGGAAATCCTGCTGAGTGCCTCCTGAAAGGTTTGTCTCGGGAGTCAAGGCACTCGGCCCGCCCCGCCCGGTAGGCGGCGAACCGCCCGGCCGGCATCGGTACGGCCCCTGTCTCGCGGAGGTTCAGCGTGCGACGTCA
Organism: uncultured Phycisphaeraceae bacterium; assembly: GCA_964605165.1. Taxonomy (GTDB): domain Bacteria; phylum Planctomycetota; class Phycisphaerae; order Phycisphaerales; family UBA1924; genus OFTM382. Next base: position 3,182 of record CAZSBR010000145.1, on the reverse strand, counting down.
GACCTTTACGGCTAAGCCAAACGAGCTCGAGAAGTCATGGTTCGTCGCAGACGCGGCGGATGTGCCTCTGGGCCGCCTCGCTGCCGAGATCGCTGTGGTGCTCATGGGTAAGCACCGCCCCGAGTACACCCCCCATGTGGATACGGGCGACTTCGTCATCGTCACCAACGCCAAGAGCGTCGGGCTGACGGGACGCAAGGCCGAGCAGAAGCTCAAGCTCCGCTACAGCGGCCATCCCGGCGGCCTCAAGGCCGAGGCCTTTGGCTCGTTGCGCGAGCGCCGCCCAGAGCGGCTCATCGAGGATGCGGTCCGCCGCATGCTTCCCAAGAACCGCCTGGGACGCCAGATGCTCAAGAAGCTCAAGGTTTACCCCGAGAGCGAGCACCCGCACACCGCCCAGCAGCCCATCCCGCTGACGATCTGACACCACACCCATCGGCCTGAGACGCCCCCGTCTCAGCCAAGCGAACTTCAAGCACGTTGTCCGAAACGAGCCATGAACCGAGAGTCCAACGCATGAGCGATCTGCAGACCCCCGACACGAACACTTCCGGACAGGCCCATGGCCTCGACACGGGCATCGAGTCCGCCGCGATCGGTGCCTCCAAGGCTGCCCAGCCCGAGCCCCGCCCGCTCCGCGAGCCGGTTCCCGCCGATGCCCACGGCTGGTGGTGGGGGGTCGGTCGCCGCAAGGCCGCCGTCGCTCGCGTTCGCATCCGTCCCGCCAAAGATGGCAACGGCAAGGGCAAGCTGCAGTTCCAGAAGACCCGCAAGCAGTTCAAGACCGTCGAGGAATACTTCAGCGAGTCACGCGACCGCAACGACGTCGTCGCTCCGCTTGAGATCACCGGCACCGCGGGCAAGCTCGATGTCGTGATCCGCTGCAGCGGCGGCGGCATCATGGGTCAGGCTCAGGCCACCCGCCTGGGCATCGCCCGAGCACTCGTCGCCTACGACCCCGCCTTCGAGGACGCGCTGCGTGACGCGGGCTACATGACCCGCGACGCCCGCAAGGTCGAGCGCAAGAAGCCCGGCCAGCCCGGTGCCCGTCGTCGCTACCAGTTCTCCAAGCGCTGAGTTCCCAGCGGGTTCTTCTCGCAGGCTGCCAGAATCTCAGGGACAGAGCCGAAGGACAAAGCCGCTGCCCGGCGCGGCGTGCTGTCTCTTTGCTCTACCATGCCCGCGTGACCACCGAGCAATCAGCCCGACGGGCGCTCCGCCTTCGCAGGGCACGCCGCATGAGGCGTGCGCGACGGCTGCGCACCTGGTCGCTGGTCGCGCTCTCGCTCGGCGTGCTGCTGGGCGGCGTAGGCCTGCTCACCAACACCCTCAGCCGCTCGGCTCCCACGTGGTGGCGCTCGGTCAATGCTGCGGCCCAGGCCACCAACGAGCTGGGCGTGGCCTTCGAGAACGCCATCAGCAACCAGCTCACACGCACCCGGCCCACCGCCCGCAGCCTCGCGCCGGGCGATCGCTGGCACAGCGAGCCCTGGGGCATCGCCATCGAGCCAAGAGAGGTCAACGCCTGGCTCAACGCACGCATGCCCGCCTGGCTCGAAGCCCGCGGCGACCTCAATCAATGGCCCAGCCAGCTCGAGCAGGTGCAGGTCGATTTCGATGAGGGCCTCATCCGCGTAGGCCTCCAGGTCGCCACGCCCCGCGGCCCGCAGATCGTCACCGCCCACCTCCGCCCCTCCATCGACGAGACCGGCGCGGTGTGGATGCCCGCAGAACGGCTCGATATCGGCCGCCTGCCGCTGCCCGCCTCGTGGGTGCTTCCCAGCGCCGAGGGCTGGGCCAGCGACGCTGTCCCGGGCGAGTTTGAAGAGCAGGCCGATCTCGACGCGCTCTTCGACCTGCTCAGCGGAGCCGTCGCCCGGCGGGATCCGGTGGTGCCGCTGCCCGATGGCCGCCAGGTCCGTCTGCTTGCGGTTTCAGCGCGCGAAGGCAAGCTCGAACTGACCCTGCGAACCGAGGCGCGCTAGTCCGGGTCGAACGCGACGGCAGCGGGTCTACGCCCGGCTCACCTCGACCTTGCCGCCCGCCACATCCTTGATCGCATAGCCCATGGCCTGCAGCTCATCGCGGATGCGATCCGATGCTGCGAAGTCCTTGGCCTTCTTGGCCTCACGCCGAGCCACCAGGAGTTCGACCACCGCAGCGTCCGGCTCGAGGCCGCCCGTGAACACGCCGATGTCTGTCTCGGCGCTGCCCAGCGGCTTGAGCGCGAGCAGCATGAGCACATCGTCGATCTGCTCCATCACCTTGGCGTCGGCAGGCGTTGGTTCGTCGATGGTGTTCATCCACGCGTTGATCGCGCCCATCGCAGCAGCGATGTTGAGATCGTCGTTCATCGCGCGCGCAAACTCGGCGAGCACCGCTGCCGGCTCAGCACCGGTCGATGTGTCTGCCCGCTGCGACGATGACCGGGCCTGCTGGACAAACCGGCGCCAGCGCTCGATCACGCGGCCGCTGTCCTTCAGGCCCTGTAGCGTGAAGTTCGCATTGGTGCGGTAGTGGGTCTTGATCAGCTCAAGCCGAACCGCTGCGGGCTCATAGCCCTTGGCAAACAGCTCTCGCGGCGTGAAGAAGTTGCCCTTGCTCTTGGACATCTTCTCGCCCTCCACCAGCAGAAACCGTGCGTGCAGCCAGTGCCTTGCAAACACGTCATGCCCCGTTGCACAGCAGGACTGCGCGCGCTCACACTCATGATGCGGGAAGATGTTGTCCTCGCCCCCCGAATGCAGATCGATCGTGTCGCCCAGCAGTTCACGAGCCATCGCTGAGCACTCGATGTGCCAGCCCGGATAGCCCGGCGGCATCCGCTGGCCATCGATTTCGGGGCCGGGCCACTTCATCAGGTGAGACGCATCGGACTTCCACAGCAGAAAGTCCGCCGGATGCCTCTTGCTCGCCTGATCGCTCTCGATGACCCTGCCGCCCGCCCCGCCGCGAATCTGGTCGAGCGTGTTGCCCGAGAGCCTGCCGTAGCTCTCGAACTTCTGCACGTTGAAGTACACCGCATCGCCCGGCGCGCCGTCGTGGCTCGAGCGATAGGCAAAGCCATCGCGCGCAAGCTGCTCGATCATCCGCTTCATCGCTTCGATGTAATCAGACGCCCTTGGCATGACGCTCGGTTCGCTGGCAGCATCGATCGCAACGCCCAGGCCCAGTTGCCTCGC
>CAZSBR010000144.1:0-6746 GCA_964605165.1 uncultured Phycisphaeraceae bacterium | reverse complement strand
GTCAGCACGCCCGCTCGTCCGGTCTGGCCTTGTCCCGGCAGCATGATCTCGCCGAGGTCTCTACTCGATCGCGGCAAGACAGCACCGCCTCCCTCGGCCATGCTGCTCACGCTCGCTTCGGGTCTCGGCTCGATCAACGGCTTGGGCGGCCAGACGCCCGGCACCGTGCGAATCAGAGACGAGGGAGGCACTGCGGCCCGCATGCCATCCGAACCCGAGGGCTCCATGGGCTCAACACCCGTCGCGGGCTCGGCTGGAGCGGCGGCGCGCGGTTCAGGGCGGGCACGTTCACCAGAGGCAGCATCGACCATCGCCCCGCGCTCGCCATCGGTGCGTTCATCGGTTCGGCGCTCATCGGTGCGTGGTGTGGGCGCATCGCGCACCACAGCCCCGCGGGGCGGGCGCGCTGGCGGCGTCGCACGCCGACTCGGCTGCGCACGATCCACCGCAGCCTCGGCGGGCTGTGCGTCCCCGCCGGGTTCGGCGGCTCCTTCTGGTGCTGGGTCGATGCGCGGCGCAGGCTCCGGCCAGACGGCGGGGCTTCGACCCGTGCGACTGAACGCACGCCGAGACCGGGTCTGCGTCTGGGCCTGCGCCTGGGCCTGACCGCTGGCCGAGGCCTCGAAATACTCGGCCAGCGAGACGTCGCCCCGTGCGAGCAGCGCCTGAAATGTTTCGTCCCGCGGGCTGACCTCTTCACGCCTGCGAACAACATCGGCGACGACCCGCACATCGCCGGCGAGCACGCCGCTGACCGTGAGTTCGTCCGATGAACGCCCCGCTGGGCCGTCGCCCGCTCCGACCTCCTCAAGCCGAGCGAAGATCTGCTTGGCGCGGCGGTCAGGCAACTCACGGATCCAGATCACCGCCCGCTCGGCAGCGAAGGGACTGCCCGCAAGCTGGATGTCCACAGCCCCTTCGAGCACCACGCGATGCACCCGCAAGCCCGCAGCGGACTCCACCCACACGGTGGCCCGCTCGGCCTTGAGCGTCGTATCGCCTGCTACCAGGGGAACGTTCAAGCGCTCAACAGCGAACTGCTCCAGTGCTGTGGATGAGCGCGCGCCATCCTGTGCCGAGGCGGCACTGCACGAGAGCGCAAGGCCGGCAGCGACAACCATCGCATGAGCGCTGAAGGAGCGTCGAAATCGCAGCACCGGGTCTCCACACCGCCCCGCTTGGGCAACCGCGGACGCACTCAAAGCGGCCGCGAGCGAGGCTTGTGGAGACTAACCAACCAGACCAGCCGCCGCCACTGAGAGCGGCCGAGATGTTCGGCAGTTTCAGATCAACGACGACGCCGCGAGGCCAGCAGGCCCGCTGCTGCAATCACGGAAACGCCACCCGGCCCGGGCACACGCATGAGGAAGGTGTAGGTCTGGCTGTCGCCGTGGATGCCTGATGTGTCGCGCAGCATGAAGCTCGCGGACCACAGGCCCTGGTAGGTGTAGTCGGGATCGGATGTGTCCAGGTGCCACCAGGGGCTGCTCAGGAAGGACGTGCCGGTTTTGCCGATGCTCCAGCTCTCGCCGGGCTCTCGGATGCCGACCGACAGGTTCTTGTCATCGCGCAGGTAGATCGCGTCGTCGAAACTGACCACGACGAGTTCAATATCGCCGCCCGGATCGAGCGTGAAGAGGTTCATCGGCGGGTTGTCCACCGGGAACTCCTCGAAGGCAAGCCCGCGGTCCGCAAGCCCGGCAAAGCCGGGGATCTGATCGTCCAGCAGGTGGGAGCGCTCCCACAGGAAGTCGATCGTCAGGTTGCCGTCGAGCGTCTGCCCGACCCGCCAGCCATACGGATGGGCGGTCGCGGTGGCGGCAAGAAGCAGGCCGGCTGCGGAGGTCAGGCCCGCTGCGCGCATGGTGGTCATCTCGGTTCCCTCTCTGGTCTGCGGAATGAGGCTTTCATGCCCAATGTACAGCCTCTTTGGCCCCGTACCACCCAAGCGACAGGCCGATGGCGCCCGCAGCATCCTCCGGGACCGCCCGCCGACTTGCGGTTATACTGCCCCACCTTGATCGACTCCACATTTGTCAAATTGAGCCCGATGGGCAAGGGCATTGTCGCGGAGATCCTGACGCCCAAGCTCACCGAACGTGAGGCGGACATCGTCACGCGCGAGGTCTGCGAAGCGGCCCAGGCGAGCGGCTGGCGCGTGGCGGTCGACATGAGCGAGGTGGGGTTCCTCGCCTCGGCCGGGATCGGCGCGCTGGTGAACATCCACCAGCAGGCCAAGAAGGGCGGGGGCAAGCTCGTCGTCTTCGGCCTCAACGATCAGATCACGCAGGTGCTCAAGATCTCACGCCTCGACAAGCTCTTCCCGATCAAGGATGACCTCGAGGCCGCTGCCAAGCTCATCCAGTGATGACGAGGCCGGACGAGCCACACACGACCGCCGCCGGCGCACCAGAGCGGCTCAGGCGGCTTGGCGTCTTTGTTTCCGGGACTGGTCGAAGCCTGGTGAACCTCCACGAGCAGGCCGAGCGTCTGAGCGCACAGATCGTCCTTGTCATCGCCGATCGGCCGTGCCGGGGCCTGGAGTACGCCCGTCAGCAGGGCGTGCATGCGGAGCTCATTGAGCGCCCGCTGAGCGCAGAAGAACTGACCTCGTTCGCCGATCGGCATGCGCTCGATCTCGTTGTGCTCGCGGGCTACCTCCGCAAGGTCCCCGTGCCGCCAGCGCTCGCTGGCCGGGTCGTCAATATCCACCCCGCGCTGTTGCCGAGCTTCGGAGGCCGAGGCATGTACGGCATGCGGGTTCATGAGGCAGTGCTCGAGGCAGCGCACGCGTACGGCTTGAGAGAGTCGGGCTGCACCGTCCACCTGTGCGATGAAGCCTACGACACCGGCCCGATCGTGCTTCAGCGTCGATGTCCGATCCTGCCGGGAGATACACCGCAGGCACTGGCCGACCGCGTGTTCGAACAGGAACTCATCGCCTACCCGCAGGCGATCGCCATGCTGCTGGACGCCCGGGCCGGACAGAGCGGCGGCAGCAGCGCCTCGCCCCAGTTCAAGGGCTAAACACCCCTACCATCACGCCATGGCATCACCCAGGAAGTCTCCATCATCCGCAACCCCAGCACTGGAGGTCGTCGAGCCGATCGGTGAGCGCGTGCTTGTGCGCAAGGATGAGGACAAGAAGCAGACCAAGAGCGGCATCCACCTGCCGGACAAGATCGAGATCCCCACGCTGACCGGGCGCATCGTCGCGGTCTCCACGCAGGTCGCAGCCAATTCGGACTATCCCATCGAGCAGTACGACCGCGTGCTGTTCAATCCCAAGCATGCGATACCCGTGGACTTCGAGGGGGACAACCGCCTGTTCGTGATCCCGGTGGAAGACGTGGTCGCCGTGATTCGCAAGGCACAGAACTAGTCGAGCACCGCGCCCTGCCCGCGATACACCTCGGCGAGGTCGGGGCGTTTGACGCTTGCGACCTTGGTGCGCATGGCGCCGCTCCAACTGTCCTCGATTGCTACGGGCTGCGCACCCCGGTCGGCGAGGTAGGTTCGGTACACCTCGTCATAGCGTTCGATGTGCGCAGCGATCTCGTCATCGTCGGGATAGCCGCCCTCGAAGAGCACGCTGTCAACGTCGAGGCGTGGCCGCGGCATCGGCTGCTCTGCGGGATAGCCGGCGCAGAGCCCGAACAACGGGTAGACGCCCTTGGGCAGCCTGAGCGTCTTGACGACGCGGCCGACGTCATTGCGAAGCCCTCCGATGTAGCACGTGCCCAGGCCCATTGCCTCAAGCGCCAGCACCATGTTCTGCGCAAAGAGCGCTGCATCGATCGCCGAGATCAGAAAGCCCTCGAGCTTCTGGTCGTACGTGCCGCCGCCAAGATTGCTGGCGATCCGCTGCTTGCGGACGTCGCCGCAGATCACGAGGAAGACCGGTGCGGTGCGTACCTTCTCCTGAGGACCAGCGAGTTCGGCGAGCACGGCTCGATGCGCGTCATCACGAACGCGGATCGCGCAGTACGCCTGGACGTTCGAACTTGTCGCTGCAGCCTGGCCCGCGAGGACCGCGCTGCGGACCACCTGATCACTCACCGGCTGATCCGTGTAGGCACGGATGCTGCGGTGCGCATGCATGAGGTCAATGGCGGAATGCTGCTGCTGGTCGGTCGTCGTCATGGTCAAGGCTAGCTCAACTGCTCCAGTCGAGCCCTTCATGCAGTGTGTTGAGGTTCTGCGCCGCTCCATCACGGACGACAACCATGTCTTCGAGCCTCACGCCGCCGAGACCCGGCGCGTACAGCCCGGGCTCGACGGTGACGACATCGCGTTCGACCAGCGGGGGGCCACCCATATCGAGCAAGGGCAGTTCCTTGAGTTCGAGCCCGAGCCCATGCCCCGTGCCGTGGGGCATGGAGCAGAAACCCGTGGGCGAGCGGGATTGCAACGCCTCCTCTGGGACAGGACCGATCGAATAGCCGTGACGCTTGATGACCTCGATCGTTGCGAGGTGCACGCTCTCGCCCGTGGCACCCACATGGGTGGCCGCGATCCCGGCGCGTTTGGCCTCGACGACCGCTGCGTGCATGCTTGCGCACGCATCGGGCACGTCGCCGTGGACCACGGTTCGCGTGCAGTCGCCGTGGTAGCCCGTTGCGCGATCGCGCGGGAAGATGTCCACGATGATGAGCTCGCCCGTGCGCAGCTCGCCAGCGCCGGCGTGGTGGCAATCCGCGCCGATCGGGCCGCCGGCGACGATGGCACCCTTGTGGTCGTGGTTCTGCTCGGCGAGCCAGCCATCGATCATCGCCTTGAGACGCTCACTCGTCAGCGGGTGCGATTCGTGCATGAGCACGCCCGAGGCGTCGGCCTCAGCCCGCGCGATGAGGGTGCAGGTCCGCTCGATGGCACGCTCGGCAACCCGCTGGGCGGCAGCCATGCACTCGATCTCGCGGTCGGTCTTCCTGCGTCGGTCATCGATGCCGAGCGCCAGGTCCAGTTCGACCTCGATGCCCGCACCCTCAAGTTCGCGGACGAAGACCAAGGCGAGCGAGCGATCCGCCCGGACGCTGCTGACGCGTTGCTGCCTGAGGCACTCGGCCGCCGATTGCGCCGCCCGGACGGCCCGGTCGCCGCTCAGGCCAGATTCCGGCTGGAAGGCCTCGTAGGCGTGCACCTCGTCGGCCTGGATCTCGTGACGGGCTCGAGGCAGTTCGACATCCCGGACGATGGCGATCGTCCGGCCACCCGGGGTGCGGATCCAGATGACCGGGTCGCCCGCTGCAAAGCCTGTGCGGTGGAACACCGCCATGGAGGTGTTGGGTACGCCCGCGATGATTTGGGCCGCTGTGGAGGCCGAGGCGTCGATGGAGGTGGGTTGGGTCAAGGGCGTGCTCCTGGCGACGAGAGAGGCGATCGAGGGTGGCCCCCTGCCGCGATGTATCCGGTGCTCGCGAGGCCCCGGGGCAACCATCGCTGCCCAGAGCACTCCAAGGGCCGAAAATGCCCCTGATTCCGACCCGGCCAGCGCGATTCGAGGATCTTGCCTTCAGCCGGTAGCGAACCTGAGGCTATACTCCGTGGAGAAACTTTGCCCCCCCCTACGCCCCCAGAGCGCACCCCCCGCGCTCGGGGGCGGTTTTTATTCGTGGACGCGATCGGCTTGCGCCATCGGCTGAGAAGCGGTGAGGTGAACGCCTATGCCTGTTGACAGGTGCGTCTGCCACAAGATCTCGTTTGCCCAGCTCAAGGCTTTGGATGACCAGCGTGCGCCGGACGCGCCGAGCACGGCGGAAGAGAGGCTGCGTGCGCTCAGTCGACGGACGGGCGCGGGCACTGGCTGTGGAACCTGCGTGCCGTACATCGAGTTGATGCTCAGAACGGGCCAGACGGTCTTCGACGTCCTGCCGGTCGAACGTCGGCCATTGCCCAAGGACGGCTGAGCAGGGGCGAGCGCCTGCCCAAGAGCGGTCACCCGCGAGCCGAAACTCTGACCACTGCACATGGACAAACGGCCGGGCGCTCAGGCCCGGCCGCTGAGGAATCTGGTGGTCAACTCGCCACGCTCATGGCCCGCGAGGCGAGAGCCTCGACGGTGAGCAAGTGCTCAGAGCTGCTCTGCGTTCTGCGGCAGGTTGACATCGCGCAGTTCGACCTGCGGCATGCCGACGGCTTCGCCCGGCTCGGCGCCGAGTGCTTCGGCCGTGTCGGTGGCATCCGCGAGCATCGCGTCGTAGTCGTCGTGCTCGTCGACCGGGGGCTCGGCGAGCTTCCTGACGCGCACATCCTGGTGGGACGGGAAGCCGGTGCCCGCAGGGATGAGGTGGCCCAGCAGCACGTTCTCCTTGAGACCGATGAGCGTGTCCTCGGCGCCGCGGAGGGCCGCCTCGGTGAGCACCTTGGTGGTCTCCTGGAAGGAAGCGCCGCTGAGGAACGACTCGCTCTGCAGCGAGGCCTTGGTGATGCCCAGCAGCAGCGTGCGACCGGTGGCCGGGCGTGCCTTGCGACCCTTGGCGGGTTCCTTGCCCTCGGACTCGGCCTTGACGTTGGCCTCCTTGACCTCGTCGCGGTCGTAGAGCGCATCGCGGACGAGGTCGGTGTCCCCCGGCTCGCTGATGCGCACCATGCCCGCGTACTTGAGGTTGGTCTGGCGGAAGCGGAAGCGATCCACGACCTCGTGCGGCAGGAGGTCGGTATCGCCCGGGTTCTCCACGCGCACCTTGCGGAGCATCTGGCTGAGAATCAGCTCGATGTGCTTGTCGTTGATCGTCACACCCTGAGCG
>CAZSBR010000143.1:0-6757 GCA_964605165.1 uncultured Phycisphaeraceae bacterium | reverse complement strand
GCCGAACACGGCGTGCGCACCGGGCGCAAGCTCATCAAAGAGGCATTGCTTGGCGTGTCGGTACTCACCGGCTGACCCATGCCAGTCCAGATGATTGGAGGCGAAGTTCGTGAGCACCGCGATGGTCGGACTCACAGGTTTGCAGCCGGGGCGATGGGCCTTTCGCAGATCATGCGAGGCATACAGCCACCAGAGCATGGCGCTGGATACCTCAAGGATGATCCACGGCTGGGAGTGGGGCGCCGCGGCCCATTCGCACGCCGGCTCAAAGAGGGAGCCGCCGATGTTGCCACCGGCGATCGCGCCATAGGGGGAGTCTTCCAAGGCATGAGCGATCATCGCGGCGGTTGTGGACTTGCCGGTCGTTCCGGTGATGGCAATCAGGCGGTCACCGATGGGCACCAGCTCAAGGACGAGCTCAATCTCGGTTGTGATTTCTACGCCGGCGTCCCGTGCTGCTAGCAAGTACGGATTGTGCCATGGCTGTGGGACGGCGGGACTGGCGACGACGAGGTCCGTGCGGACGAAGTGCTCGGTTCGGTGCGGTCCGAAATGAAACTCGATGTGCGCGTTTGGTGCCTGAGCCTTCAGTGCATCAACGGAAGCGAGAAGGGTCTGCTCGTCGGCGGTATCTGTAACCAGAAGCTGCGCTCCACGCCGAGCAAGCGCACCTGCAATGCCCGCGCCACCTCCGAACCGGCCCAGCCCCATGATCGTCACTCGTTGACCCGCCCAGTCTCGCACCGTGTCACCTCTTGCTGCGAAGGGAATGAACTGCGGCGGATACTACAGCAAGTTCACCGGGTCCACGTCCACGGCCGTAAGGCGATCGCTCTTGAGCTCGCCCCGGGCTCGCAACTCTGCGAAGACGTCCTGCAGGGTCGCGGCACGATCCGCGAGACACTCTATTGCAAAGCGGTAGTGATCAGCGACTCGTTCGATCACGCACGGCATGGGGCCGAAGACCTCGAGCTTTCCGGTGGTGTCGGCGTGCCGGATGCGATGAGCGAGTGTAGTTGCCCGCTCGAGGGCTTTGGCATGATTCTGATCCCGGCAGATGAGCCTCGCCATGCGTCGGGCGGGTGGCAGTGCGGTATCGAAGCGGCGGGCAAGCTCGTGGCGGGCAAACGCCGGGTAGTCGTGCTTGGAAGCCGCCTGGATCGCGGGCGACCGGGGTTCGCAGGTCTGCACGATGACCTCGCCGCGCGCCTGAGCCCTGCCAGCGCGGCCGGCGACCTGCGCGACGAGTTGGAACGTGCGTTCTGAGGCCCGGAAGTCCGGCAGGGCGAGGCTCTGATCGGCATCGAGCACACCCACGAGTCGGACGTTGGGGAAGTCCATGCCCTTGGCGACCATCTGCGTGCCGAGCAGGACCTTTGCCTCGCCGCTGGCGAACTTGCTGAGGATGTCGACGACCGCTCCGGCCAAGGAAGCGACATCGGCATCGAGCCGCACGAGGCTGGACCCGGGGTCAAGGCCGAGCCAAGTCGCGAGGTCCTCTTCAAGACGTTGCGTTCCGGGTTGCAGGGCCCTGATGCGGCCCGCGCATGCCGGGCATCGAACGAGGAGACGCTGCTCAGCGAGGCAGTGGTGGCACCTCATGGTGCCGCCGCTGGTGAGTCCTGAGGATCGATGCCAGACGAGGTTGGCATCGCAGTGGTCGCATGCCTGCACCCAGCCGCAGGCGTTGCTCACGCAGCCGATGCGGCGACCGAAGCCCCTGCGGTTGAGCAGCAGGATGGCCTGTCCGCCTTCAGCGAGGGTGGCTTTTAGCCTTGCTGCCAGTGTCGCTCCGACAAGGGAGGGGGCAGCGGGTTCGCCACGCGTCGCCCGCCCCGCGGGGCGACGCAGCGCCCCGCCGCGCACGCTTGGCAGGTCCCTGCCGGTGGCGCGCCGGCGGAGCTGCCAGAGCGTGTATCGACGCTGCCGGGCGTTCTCGTAGCTCTCCAACGAAGGTGTAGCTGATCCCAGGACGACGATGGCAGACTCGATCTGCCCGCGCTTGATGGCGACATCTCGACCGTGATAGCGGGGGACCTGATCCTGCTTGTAGGAGGCGTCATGCTCTTCATCAACGATGATCAACCCGACGTTGGCCAGAGGAGCGAACACAGCCGAGCGAGCGCCGACGACGACACGGATCTCGCCGGCGGCCAGCCTCTGCCACGCGGCGTGTCGCTGTGCTCCGGTGAGCCCGGAGTGCAGGACGGTCACGGCGTGATCGCCCAGGGCGGCTGTGTAACGAGCGGAGGCCTGGGGCGTCAGCGCGATCTCGGGGACCAGCACGATGGCGTTTCGCCCGGTCGCGAGTGCTCGTCGAACGAGCTGGATGTATACCTCGGTCTTGCCGGACCCCGTGACGCCGAAGAGCAAGTGCGTGGCGAAGTTGGGTGATGCGGCGGCCAGGTCGCCGGCGATTCCGTCGATGACCGTTTGCTGTTCATCCGTCGGCACGACTTCGACGCGGGGCTCTTGTGCGAGGCCGACAGCCTCACGCGCCCGCACGGTGGCGTGCTGCTGCTCGGTGAGTAACTCGGCCTTGACGAGACGGTTGATCGGGGCGATGGACGGCAGGCCGAGCGCGTCACGGAGGGCTTCCCGTGTGCACGGCAGCAGCGTCGCGGGCGCATCGGCCAGCGCATTCCAGACCTCTTTGGCTGATGGAGAGAGCTTTGCCTGGGCTTGTCGCTCTCGCCAGTTTGGCGCGAGATGGAGCAGCGAAAGCGAACGCTGACCGGTGGCTCGCTTGACGGCTGCGGGCACCATGGTGGCAAAGACCATCCCGAGGGGCGCCACGTAGTACTGCGAAAGCCATTGGCCGAGCGCGACGAGCGACGGAGGCAGCGGCGGCGTGGGCAGAACCTCGGCGAACTTGACGCGGGTGGGGCTCAGATCACCCAGCAGCTCGGGCCCTCCAGAATCCATGACAAGCCCCCTCACCGGCTTGTTGCCGCGGCCAAGGGGTGCCAGAACAGCGGAGCCGACTGGCAGCGGCCCGCGGGCTGCGTAGGTCAGGCCCGTGGTATCGCCCCGCGACCAGCCGGCATCCATGCCCCGCTCGATGGCCACGTTCACAAAGTGGATCTTCTCTTCGTGGGAGGGTGAAGAGGGCTGGTCATCAGCAAACAGCGAATGCTCGCTTGTCACGTCCTAGACTCTACCCCGATGCAGCACCACCAGCCGAATGGCGTTCATCGTGAAGCGAGACTCGTGCTCGCTGATGGGTCAATCTTCCGGGGCCAGGCGTTCGGCGCTACGGGGCAGTGTGTTGCTGCGGAGGTGGTCTTCAATACCGCCATGAGCGGCTATCAAGAATCGCTGACGGATCCCTCCTACAAGGGGCAGATTCTGGTTGAGACGTTCCCGCTCATAGGCAATACCGGCGTGAACGCTGCGGACATTGAGTCCACAGCGGTGCAGGTGGCGGGCTTTGTCATCCATGAACTTGCGCGGCGGGCCAGCAACTACCGACTGGCCAGCACCCTTGACGCACTGCTCACGGAGCACGGCGTGCTGGGGCTTGCGGGCGTTGACACACGGGCGTTGACCCGAAAGATCCGTGCGCGGGGCGCGATGAGTGGCGTGCTCTCCGACGATGCGTCTCAGACTGACCAAGCCCTTGTGGAGCTTGCGCGCAAGGCTGCCGGAATGGAGGGCCAGAACCTGGTCCCCGCGGTCGGCTGTGCCTCAGAGCGAGGCTGGACAGAGACGCTCGGGGCATGGAGGGCATCACCGAGGCGGTGTGAAGGTTCACCTCGCGTGGCGGCCTTTGACTGCGGAGCCAAGCACAACATCCTGAGGCATCTTGCAGAGCGAGGCTGCGAGGTGATCGTCGTCCCACACAACACGGGCGCGGAGGCCCTCATCGAGCGATTCGAGCGAGGCGAACTTGACGGCGTGTTCGTGTCCAATGGGCCCGGCGATCCGGCTGCGGTGGAGTCGACAGCAGAGGCCATTGCGGCGATCATCGCCCACGAGCCGGCTATCCCGACGTTTGGCATCTGCCTTGGCCACCAGCTTCTTGCGCGAGCGATTGGCGCTCGGACCTTCAAGCTGCCGTTCGGGCACCGTGGCACCAACCAGCCCGTTCTGGAGACGGCGACGGGCCGCGTGATCATCACGAGCCAGAACCATGGCTTTGCGGTGGATCGAGACTCGCTGACCGCTGCGGGAGGCCGTGTTACACACGTGCATCTGAACGATGACACTGTGGCGGGGTTTGAACTCGTCGACCGCCCGGTGTTCAGCGTGCAGTTCCACCCGGAGGCATCGCCCGGGCCCCATGACGGGGAGCTTCTGTTTGATCGCTTTGTCGAGGCGATGAGCGTGGCCCGGTCGGCTCGCACGCAGGGTGCCCACGCCTAAACGCAGTTCAGCCGGTGGTTGAGACGGCTCATTCAGCCGGGCTCGGTGCCTTGTTCCGGGGGCAGCAGTGTGATGGTGCTGCCCATCTTGGTGTAGCGGGGTAGTCCCCGGTCGACCAAGCGGGCCCACAGGTCGATCCCGCCGACGATGGAGCGGGCTCCCTCGAAGCCAGCCGCCTTGAGGGTGTTGGCGGCGTAGAGAGACCGCCTGCCGTGGTGGCACATGACCAGAATCTCAGAGGACTTGGCTTCCTGGCGATGGGCCAGTGCCTGCTCGACCTCGGCGGTGCGTGCGGCGAGCTCATCGAGCGGGATGTGCAGGTGATTCGGCAGCGCTACCGCTTCAACTTCTTCCTCCCGTCGGCAATCGATCAGGAGTGGCGCAGGCCTTGTCTGGCCGGAGAGCGCACAGGCGGCGTACTCGGGGCCCACTTCGAGCGTCGGAAGATAGGGGTGGCCGCCCGGCACGCCGGTGGAGAACTCGGGACAAGAACCCATCATTGACTGCCGGCTCCGGATTCATTGACGGGCGTCATCGTGCCCATGGCAGGCGACGGGGTGGGCTGCTCGGTCGCTTGCGGGGCCTGCTGCGCGGTTTGGGGCACATCGGCGGTCTCGGGCGTCGCAGGTGCTGCGGGAACGGCCGGCCGCGTGCGCTCATAGGAGACATCGGGGCTCCAGCGGGTCTTGCCCTGGTGGTAGGCGACCAGCCCTACCGGGATCGAGACGGCATCGATCGCTGCGGAGCCGAGTGCCAGCGGCACTTCCTCGATCTGCTCGGAGAGGGAGTTCTCATCGAGTTCGAGTGCTTCGGCAGCGGTGGTCGGCATATCGCCTCGCTGGCGCGTTGAGACCCGGGTATGGCGGTAGTTGCTGTTGTACGTGGGGCGGTGAGCGGTGCCATCGACCGGGACATGCACGACGGTGGGTGTCCATGCCTGCCGGTTGAGGCCGTGGCCATCGTTGTAAGAGGGCTGCGATTGCTCGGCTGATGAAGCCGGAGGCGGCGTGACGCCGAGGTACGAGCGGTCGTTGAGGCTGTTCATGCAGCCACCCAGACCGGTGGCCGCAACCAGCAGAACAGTGGACAGGAGAAGTCGAAATGAAATCGATGCCATGCTGTCAGTTTAGCTCATCGGCGTGACCATTGGACTGGAGCGCCGCATCGACCGCCTGACGAGCGATCTCCGCCTCAAACCCGCGGCGAGCGAGGTAGGCCGCAAGGCGGCGGCGAACCACGTGCGGCTCAAGCCGCCCGAGCATACTACCAGCACGTTTACCGACCAACGCCTTGGCATCGGCGAGAGGATCGCGGTCCTCGGTCGCCTGTGCTGCGGCGTGGCCAGCGATATCCCGGGCGATGCCGCGCTGAGCGAGCTTGGCTTCGACGAGCCGCCTGCCAGCGCTCCCCCGAGCCGCAAGCCCGGTGGCAAGCCGGTCGGCGAGGCGTTCATCGTCCAGCAAGCCGGAAGCGACGAATTGTGTCACGACGGCATCAATGGCGGCGGGCTGGTGGGCTGCACGACGGAGCCGATCTCGGAGCTCGCCCGTGGACCGATCCCGGGTGTTGATCAGGCGCAGCGCCCGCTTGAGGGCTGCGGTCTCGTCGAGGGCTGCGATCAGCGGAGCGACGATCTCACTGGTCAGCACTGCTCCTCGCTGGATGCCCAGGGCGGAGGCTCGCTCGCGGTCCAACTGGCCGGCGGGCGAGCGATCAAGCGAGATCCGAACGCGCACTCCATCCGAGCCGACGGCACGCACGGAGGTGACGGTCATGCCTTCGGCTGGCGTGATCGATTCGGCACGGGCTCGGCGTGATCGGGGCATCGTCGGGGCAGTCTACCTGTTCTACGCTCGGGAGAGCGGCTGCGTTGTGGTACGGGACACGACTGGGAAGGAGCGTCGAGCATGAGCGGAGCGGGTGTCAACAAGGTGGTGGTGATCGGCGGCGGCCAGATGGGCGGCGGCATCGCACAGGTCAGCGCTGTGGCGGGATTCGAAACGGTCGTCTTCGATGTCTCGGCAGACCAGGTTGCACGCTGCGAATCGACGCACCAGAAGCTCCTGGCACGCGCTGTTGAGAAGGGGCGGATGGAAGAGGCAGATGCCAAGGCTGCTCACGACCGCATCACGTATGTAACCGACCTCAAGCTCGCGACCGGTGGCGACATCGTCATTGAGGCGGTGGTGGAGGATCTGTCGATCAAGCGGCAGGTCTTCGAGAGCGTGCTCCAGCACTATCAAGGCTCTGATGCGATTCTGGCAAGCAACACGAGTTCGATCAGCATCACGACGATGGCTGCAGCGGCGGGCAAGGCCGGCGGCGACCCGAGCCGCTTCATCGGCATGCACTTCTTCTACCCGGTGCCGGTGATGAAGCTCGTGGAGGTCAT
>CAZSBR010000142.1:0-6761 GCA_964605165.1 uncultured Phycisphaeraceae bacterium | reverse complement strand
ATCTTGCCCTTGCCGCTGAGGTTGCGGAAGACGTTGTTGAAACCTTCGCTGAGTCTGTCGAACATGGGGTGGTAGTCTAGGGGGCAGTCGACCCTCTGAACCCATCACCTAGGCACTTCGTACCCACGGTCCGCTCATGCGACAGACTCACGCCCGTCTTCAACCATGGCCTTTGCTCATCCGCCCGAGGGGGTCAAAGGAGCCCTGGGAGCAAGTCTTCGTTCAGGCCCGTTCCATTTTCCAAGCCGAGGCGATCGCTCGGCGTTACGCCTTCGATGTCTCGCTCAACTCTCCGGGCCTGCGGGAAGCCAAAGACGGCCAAGCGAGCGCGCCATGGGTATTGGAGCGCACGCCTTGGCCACTCCGGTGTGAGGAGTGCGGCTACTCGCTTAGCGGGCTTGAGATCATCCAGAGCCACGTGGAATGTCCCGAGTGTGGGCGGCATCAGCATCTCTACAACCAAAGGCAATCGGATGATCAGAGCCTCACCAATCAAGGCTGCTTCAAAGCGGTGCTTTGGATCTTCGCCATCATCGGTGCGATCGTGTCGAGTCTCGTGGCATTGCTGGTGATCGCCAGCCTGTAGGCTAAGGGCGAGAGGTGGACCGGATGCCCATGTGGACGCTCATCGTGCGGCCTGAAGACCAACGCGGAGGTTGGACGACGCTCGAGATCGAGGCGCCATCGGTCCTTAGGGCATCCGAAAAGGCGAAGGCCGATGGATTGGTCATTGCCCGTGGTGCTGTGTTTCTGTCGAGTTCGACCGAGTGTCACGATGCCAAGTCCAAGATTGGACCCTTTGTGCGTTGCATGAGTTGCGGCTATGCGCTCGATGGGCTGCGCATTCAGGCCCGGGGCATTGAGTGCCCCGAGTGTGCGCACTATCAACTCTTGTTCAACACCCGCTATGTCGGAAAGACGCCATCGCTCTTGGGTAGCATGGTTCAAGTCGTTGGCATTCTGCTTGCGATCTTTGGTGGCTTTGTTGCACTTTGGATCGTGATGCTGGTCCTCGCTGCTTTCTAGCGCCTTGGGCGTCAGGCAGACGACCGAGGTATTCTCACCTCATGTTCCGCCGCGTCTCGGTCAAGTTGCTCGTTCCACTGCTCCTGGCGCTGCCCGTGCTCGTGGTTGCCTCGGTGCTGATCGTCATTGGCGCGGCGCAGAACCGGACAGCAGCGGAGGCCGCCATCGACCGCGACATGGAGCAGGTGGAGGCGCGCGTCCGTGAGCGGCTGGACCTGCTGCTGAGCACTCCGCCGAGGGTTTCCTCCATCAACGCCGCATTGGTGCTGCAGGGGCGGCTTGATCCTGATGATGCGGCAAGCTGGCGAGAGCCCCTGTTCGCTCAGACCAGCCAGATGACCTCCCTCAGCGGCATCACATGGGCCAACACCCGAGGCGACGTGGCGTGGATCTACCGGTACCCCGACAAACCTCGGCCCGAGTGGGCGTTGCGGGACGCGACCACCCGCCCGAGCATCATCGAGTTCACACTCGACGAGCAGGGGGAGATCATCGAGCAGG
Source organism: uncultured Phycisphaeraceae bacterium (assembly GCA_964605165.1). GTDB lineage: Bacteria > Planctomycetota > Phycisphaerae > Phycisphaerales > UBA1924 > OFTM382. Next base: position 5,234 of record CAZSBR010000142.1, on the reverse strand, counting down.
TTGGCAGCTACGTCTACGACCCACGTCAGCGCCCTTGGTATCTCGGCGCGATGCAGGCGGACGGGCCGACGTACCTGAAGCCCTACGCGTGGATCAACGATGAGGGCTCATCGACCACGCTTGGGTTGCCCTTTGTCGAGCGTGTCGTCAATAGCGAGGGCGAGACACTCGGCGTGCTCTCGACCGAGATAAGCCTCGACGATCTTTCCGACTTCCTGCGAACGCTCCGGGTGGGCGATGCGGGGTTCGTGGTGGTGATGGACGCCGAGGGGCACCTCATCGCAACATCTCGGCCCGCAGCCATCGCGACGAAGGATCAGCAGCTTCTCAAGGCGACGGACTCGGAAGATGAACTGATCGCCGAGATCGCCACAGCGATGAACGAGCAGCACGTGGAGAGCGACGGGCTTCTGCTGCGGATGAGTGCCTATCGCGCGGCGCCGGGCCTTGACTGGATCGTGACCGTTGCGGTCCCCGAGGACGAGGTGCTTGCGCCACTCCGGGCGGGTCGCACGCAGGCCATCACTGCCACGAGCATCGCTGTTCTCAGCACGATTCTTCTCGGCCTCGGTCTCGGCACGCTGATGGCAAGCCCCATCTCCAAGCTCGTCCGTGATGTGCGCACGATCGGCGAGGGAAACCTCGACCACACGGTCGAGAGCGACGCCTCCTCCGAACTGGTCGCGCTCTCCGGCGCGATCAATGCGATGACGCTCGACCTCCGCGACCGTGTTCGTCTGAGGGAATCGCTCCTTCTGGCGATGGAGGTCCAGAAGACGCTCTTGCCGGATGAAGCTCCAAGCATCGCGGGCCTCGATATCGCCGGGCATTGCACCTACTGCGACGAGACCGGCGGCGACTACTACGACTACCTCGACATTCATGGCGTGGATGAATCGAGCGCATCCATCGTCGTGGGCGACGTTGTGGGTCACGGCATCGCAGCAGCCATGCTGATGGCAACGGCCCGAGGGATCCTCCGAAGCCGATGCGACGCTGAGGCCTCATTGGGCGATCTGCTCAACCACCTCAACGCACTCCTGCACGTGGACACCGGCGGCTATCGCTTCATGACCATGCTGCTGATCGTGCTTGACGCTCAGAAGCGCAGCATGCACTGGGCTTCAGCGGGCCACGATCCACCCTTCTTCTACAAGGCCTCGACCCGCAAGTTCGTCAAGCTCGACGGTGGGGGTGTGCCGCTGGGCATCATCGACGACGAGACCTACGACCAATATGAAGTCGCCGATCTTGCTGCGGGCGATGTGCTCATTCTCGCGACCGATGGCCTGTGGGAAGCGCACAACGGACGCGATGAGATGTTCGGGCAGGACCGTGTTCGGCAGATCGTCGCCGACAACGCTCATCGCTCGGCGCGCGAGATCGTCGACGTGCTCAGAACCGCGCACAAGACCTTCTGCCGCGGCCAATCACCCGAGGACGACATCACGCTCGTGATCGTCAAGGTCACCGGCTGAGACCGCGCCATCAACGCCCTTTGGACTTGAGCCAGGCGTGCAGCTTGTCGGCGGTCCAGCAATTGATGCACTGCTCGGCCGTCAGCCAGCCCCGCCGACCCGTCAGCACGCCGTAGCGTGCGTTGTCAAAGTCATCCGGGCCATGCACGTCGCAATCAATCGCGATCAGGCAGCCGGCCTCGACCGCTGCGCGCACATGCACATCCTTGAGATCAAGCCTCATCCAGTGGGCGTTGATCTCGAGCGCAACGTTGTGCTCGCGGGCTGCAGCGAACAGCTCATTCATCGCGGGCTCGAGGCCGCCACGGATGTTGATCAAACGTCCCGTCGGGTGCGCGAGGATGTGCACCAGCGGGTGTTCGATGGCCTTGAGAAGCCGCTTGGTCGCAGCAGCGGTGTTCTGCGTCAGGGCCGTGTGGGGGCTGACGACGGTCAGGTCGAGCTTGGCAAGGGTGTCATCATCGAAGTCGAGCCGGCCATCGGCGAGGATGTCCACTTCGCTGCCCTTGAGGATGTGGATGCGCTCGCCAAACGCCTGCCTTGCTTCATCAATGAGCCTGCTCTGCTCGCTGAGTCTTGATTCATCAAGGCCGCCGGCCTGGGCAGAACTCTTGGAGTGGTCCGTCACAGCGATCGTGTGGAAGCCCCGGTCAAGCGCACGCTGGGCGAGCTCTTCGATCGTCAGCTTGCCGTCGGATGAGGTTGTGTGCGCATGAAGCTCGGCCCGGAGATCATCCTGCGCAACAAGCGAGGGCAGGTCCGCCGCATCGAGTTCACCCCGATCCTCACGCAGTTCGGGCTGGGGGCACGCGAGCTTGAGCGCACGATAGATGTCGTCCTCATCGGCAGAAGCGACTGGTTTGATGCCTCGCCGCTGTGGAGGTCCATCGCCGCCGTCATCTTCAAAGAGACCATACTCGTTGAGTGTGAGCCCCTGCTTGCCCGCCCGCTCTCGGAGTTTGACGTTGTGCTCCTTGGAGCCGGTGAAGTACTGCATCGCGGCACCCCAGGCGCTCTCGTCCACGGTGCGCAGGTCAACCTGCACCGCGGGCTCGTCGTCGATGCCCACAACCTTTGCCCATCGTCCGAGCGATACGTTGATGCGCATCAGAACAGACGACTTCGTATCGCCCTGTGCGATCACTTCCAGCACATCATCCTGCGTGCAGAAGACTTCATGCGCTCGCTTCGGATCATCGGCCACGACCAGGATGTCGATGTCGCCGATCGTCTCCTTGCCACGCCGAAGCGAACCGGCAAAGGCTGCCCGGCGAACGCCTTCCGCGCCCTTCATGCGCTCCACAATGCCCTCGGCCATGGGCATCGCCACGCCGATGGGCAGCCGACCGGCAGAGCGTTCGAGCTGCGACAGGCCCTTGGCGATCTTCTCGACAGCCTTCTGCCCCATTCGCGGCAGCGAGGCAAGTGAGCCATCCTCGATCGCCCGCTTGAGCGCCGAAACGTCCTCGATGCCCAGTTCCTGCCACGCGCGGCGGACCGTCTTCGGCCCGAGTCCGGGCACGTTCAACAGCGGGGGCAGGCCCCGCGGGACGCGCGCAGCCAGCTCTTCAAACTCGCTGACGGTGCCGGTCTCCACGAGCTCGATGATCTTGCGAGCTGTCTTGTCGCCGATGCCGTCTATCGCCTTGAGCTTGTCGGGCTGGTCAATCAGCGCGGCAAGTTCGGTTGTGGTGTCGCGCACAACGCGCGCCACCTTGGCGTGAGCATTGACCCGGAATCGATCCTCACCGAGCAGTTCGAGCAGTGCCGCCGCATTCTCAAATGCGTCAGCGATCGCAGCATTGGAAGCCATGGCGGATCCTACGCAGCCGGAGTCGAACGCCCGGCATGCGTGCAACGCTGGAAGATCATGCGCACGGTGAAGCGGTCAGATGCCGTTCGCCGTATCGGAACTATCCTCGGTCGCGGAAACGAACCGCTCGATGACGCGGCGCTCGACTTCCTCTACCAGGCTGTGGCGATGGTGCTCTGGCACGAGCAGCAGCGCCGAGACCCAGCGCCTTGCAAGCTCGGGTCCAGCGGGACTGAGCAACTCCACGAGAAGCTCGGCATGATCACTCGGCGACAGCGTCGGCGATGCCCCCGATGGGGTCCGCCGCCCCGCCGGCTTGGGCTCCTGCTGCACGCCTGTTGGTGGGCTTGGTCTCGGCTTGTCCGCTGCGTGCTCGTGTGTGCTTTGGTTCGGCCTGGCCATCAACATCCTCTTCATCAAGCACCGCGCCGTCCGCTCGAGCAGCTTCGCCGCTGAGCAGCAGGGCACGGGCGCCATGCAGCTTTGTCTCAAGGGTTTGCATGAAGACTTCGACGCGGTCGACGCGCCCGATCAGCCCCTCCAGCGTCTGCGAGATCGCTGTCAGCAGATCCGCCGCGCTGGCCTCACTGAGCGCATGCCCCCGGATATCCGCCGTCAACTGCGGGCCTTTGCCGAGCAGGAGCCATTCAGCGCTGATGCCCATCGAGGTGCACACGCCCGCGAGGAACTCGGCGCTGGGGGCCTGCCCCTGCATGTAGCGACGCACGGTTTCAGGATGCGTGCCCGTCAGGTCGCCAATCTGGCGGTAGCTGCGGTTCTCTACCGCAATGGCCAGACGTTCGTGCAATCCCTCCTGCATGACCTTCATGGTGTGCTCCTGAGTGGCGTGCCTCGCGGTGTACCTCGGCCACGTGCCGAAGAGCATACCAAAGACCAATCAAGATGGCAGGGTGCGGTTTGCATCCCGTGCGGTGCAGGAATGGGTGAGGTGCAGCGGTGTGTGCCTCGCCGACGAGCCGACTATCCGACATCGCCGAGTTGGAAGCGCTCGCCGTGCGTCTTGAGCACGCGCCTGCGGAGCAGCGCTTCGCTCGCGTGGCCCAGCCTGGGGGACGACCGGATCCAGCCCTCGGCGTCGCGGCGAGCGAGTTCGAGCAGTTCGCGGTCGACAAACAGATCCGCGACGCGCAGTGGTGCTGCCCCGTCCTGCCTGGTATCAAAAAGATCGCCCGGCCCGCGAAGCTGCAGATCAAGCTCGGCAAGCTCGAAGCCATCGCTCGTTCGGCACATCGCTGCGACCCGCTGGCGTGCAAGGTCTGTCGGTGGATCGCTGATGAGCCAGCACTGACCCGGCTTCTCGCCCCGGCCCACGCGACCGCGGAGCTGGTGCAGCTGCGCCAGGCCGAAGCGATCGGCGTCCTCGACGACCATAGCTGTCGCGTTGGGCACATCGACCCCGACCTCGATGACCGTCGTGGCGACCAGCGCATCGAGCTCGCCTCTGCGGAAGCGCTCCATGATGCGTTCGCGCGTCTCGCGCTTGAGCCTGCCGTGGAGTGAGGCAACGCGGAACCCGCTGAGCCAGCCCTCGCTCAACTCGGCGGAGACGGACTTCACGTCCCGCTGCTGGCGGGCAGGGGTGTCGGGCTGCTCGACCTGGCTCAGAAGGCCTTGCTGCTGCCCGCTGTCGATCGCGGGCACGACAATAAAGGCTTGCTCGCCGCGCCCGAGCCGCTCGGCGACTTCGAGGTAGACCTGCTGCCGCTGGCTCGGATGGGCGTGCTGCGTGCGCACGCCTTTGCGGCCCGGGGGCAGCCCGTGGATCGAGCACACATCGAGGTCGCCGAACAACGTCATCGCAAGCGTTCGCGGGATGGGCGTTGCGGTCATCACGATGACGTGCGGCCAGATCGAGCTGTCGCCCGACGCGGACTTGGCGCGGATCTTGGCGCGCTGCTCGACGCCAAAGCGATGCTGCTCAT
>CAZSBR010000141.1:5603-6785 GCA_964605165.1 uncultured Phycisphaeraceae bacterium | reverse complement strand
CGAGTGAGACCTCGGGGAGGTCGAGGCCTTCGCGGAGGAGGTTGACGCCCACGAGGACGTCAAAGTGTCCCTCGCGCAGCTCGGCGAGGATCTCCATACGGTCGAGTGTGTCCACCTCGCTGTGAAGGTACTTCACGCTCAATCCCTGCTGATCGAGGTATGAGGCGAGGTCTTCGCTGAGCTTCTTGGTCACGGTCGTGACGAGCACGCGCTGGCCTCTGTCGACGCGCTTGCGACATTGCTCGAGCAGGTCCTGCACCTGGGTGTCGGCGGGGCGGACATCGACCTCGGGATCGAGCAGGCCGGTCGGGCGGATGACCTGCTCGTGCACGACGCCTTCGGTGCGTTTGAGCTCGTAGTCGCCGGGTGTCGCGCTGACATACATCACCTGGGGGACGATGGACTCGAACTCCTCGAAGCGGAGCGGGCGGTTATCGAGTGCGCTCGGGAGGCGGAAGCCATGCTCGACGAGGACCTGCTTGCGTGCGCGGTCGCCGTTGAACATGGCGCGGATCTGGGGCACCATGACGTGGCTTTCATCGATGATGACGAGCCAGTCCTTGAAGTTCGGGCGGAGGGCGCGCGCAGCGGCGGAAGTTGGGCTCTGGTCGTCGCTCAGCCCCTCGGGGCGCACGCCGAAGGCGGTGCGGACCTCGTCGTTGGTGGGTGGCGCGTATTCGAAGTAATCGAGGAGCGTGAAGGGTCGCTCTCCGGGTGCGCGGCCATCCATGAAGCGGCTGTAGTTCTCGATGCCCTGGCACATGCCGACCTCCTCGATCATCTCGAGGTCGTAGCTCGTGCGTGCGATGAGACGTTGCGCCTCGAGCAGTTTGCCCTCGCTTCGCAGCTCGGCCACGCGTGCTTCCATCTCCTCGCGGATGGCGGCGAGGGCGGCGGCGAGTTGATCTTCGGGCATGACGTAGTGGACGGCGGGGAAGAGGAAGAACTGTGATTCCTCGGCGATGATTTCGCCGCTGGTTGCGTTGACGAGGTCGATGCGTTCGATCTCGTCGCCGAAGGTCTCGATGCGCACGCTGAAGCGTTCGTAGGCGGGCCAGACCTCGACGACCTCGCCACGGACGCGGTATCTGCCTCGCTCCCACTCGACGTCGGTGCGCTGGTACTGCATGGCGTTGAGGGTCATGAGCAGCGTTCTGCGATCGATCATGCCGCCGCGTGTGA
>CAZSBR010000141.1:0-5593 GCA_964605165.1 uncultured Phycisphaeraceae bacterium | reverse complement strand
GTCGTTTCGGCTCGAGTCCTTCTCGATGTAGATGTCCCGGCTGGGAATGTAGGCTTCGGGCTGGTAGTAATCGTAGTAGCTGACGAAGTAGTTGACCGAGTTGTGGGGCAGGAACTCGCGGAGCTCTTCGTAGAGCTGGGCAGCGAGGGTCTTGTTGTGGCTGATGACGAGGGTGGGCTTGTTGCAGGCAGCGATGACGTTGGCCATCGTGAAGGTCTTGCCGGTGCCGGTGGCTCCGAGCAGGCACGTCGCCTGAGCGCCCGCCTTGATGTCTCGCACAAGCCCCTGGATCGCCTCGGGCTGATCGCCCGACGGCGTGAAGGGTGCGACGACTTCGAAGGGTCTTGCCGAACTGGGCATGGGGGAGTCTACGAGGCGAGCGACTCTGTGAAGGCGTTGTCTCGGCCCTTCCCAGGGCGCTTCTCAGCCCTTGATCGCTGCGAGGAGTTCGCGGGGCTTTCGGCTGTTGAGCCTGAGGATGGCGGGTGCTGAGGCGAGCAGGCAGATGGCAAGCACGAAGGCGCACCCGATGACGATGGGCATGGGCGGCGGCACGAGGCTGAAATCAAGCCCGAAGAGCATCTGGTTCATGATCTGGCCCGAGAGCGCGGCCTGCAGACCCATGAACACGCCCAGCAGGCAGGCGGCCATCCCGATCAGGATGGCTTCGCCCGCAACGAGCCTGAGCACGAGGCCCCTCTGGGCGCCGACGGATCGAAGCACGCCAAACTCGAACTGCCGGCTCTGGATGCTTGACACGATGACATTGGCCACGCCCAGGCTCGCGATGAGCATGCTGAGGACGGCGATGGCGGTGAAGGCTTTGAGCGAGCCTCTGATGAACGTCTCGATGCCAAGGAGGATCTTTCGGCCGCTGCCGGCATCGAGGATCCCGACGCCGTTCTCGGCCAGCAGCGATCGGATTCCGGCGATGGCGTCTTCGTCGGTGATGTCGTCGCTCAGTTCGATCTGGATGAGCTGGATGGAGTCGTTGTTAAAGAGCCGCTGCAGGTCTTTGCGTGTGCCGAAGACTGCGTGCATGGATTGCTGAACGTACTGATCCCCGACGTTGAAGAACTTGCTGACGATCTCGAGGCCCGGGCTTCGTACCACGCCGACGATGCGGAAGGTTCGCTCCTCGCGTTCTTCTTCGCTGAACGTATCGGGGTCTGTCCCGGCGGGCAGGAGTGTGAAAGAATCGCCCACTCCGAGATTCTGGGCGATCAGGAACTCCTTGGCGACGAGAAGGGCGTTACCGGCTTCGAGTTCGCGGACAGCGGATGCTTCATCGCCTTGAACGAACTCGAGCGTGCTCATCTCGAAGAAGGCCCTGGGTTCGAAGGCGATCATCGCGGTGGCATACTCGCTCAGGCCTTCGATGCCGAAGGCGTCTGTCTGCACGGGCTGGATCGTGATGGCGCAGGTCTGTGTGACGTAGTCGAGGGCTTCGATCGCGTCCTGGGATTCCTGCGGCAGGTTGATGCCGCTGACGAAGGCGTCCGCGAAGCGCAGCTTGTCGAGCCAGTCACGGAGGACAGCGCCGCCCTGCGTCCAGATGGAGACCATGAGGGCGAGGCCCGCCATCATCGCGCCTGCGGTGAGGCCGTAGCGGGCGGGTCGAGAGGTGACGGTGCGTTCGAGCACTTTGGGCGGCAGGCCCATGAGGCGTGAGAGGGCGGCGCCGGTCAGCCTTGCAAGCAGCACGACCGCGGGAGTGCCGAGGATGAAGTAGCCCAGGAACATGGCGGGCAGACCGACTGTGGCGTAGCCCCAGAACACGGTTTCGCCGCGCTGGGGCAGGAGGATGATCGCCAGATGCAGGGCCAGCAGGGCGAGCCCGATCACTGTCATGATCCACAGACCGCGGGCGCGCTGCACACGGGCCCTGGCGCCGAGAGCAGCGAGCGGGCTGGTTCGCGATGCTCGCCAGGCGGGGTACGCCGCACCGATGATGCCCGAGGACAAGGCTCCTGCGACGGTCAGTAAAGAGCCGAACAGCGGGACGGACATGCCCGCGGGCAGGTATTGCGGGAAGAGTTCCACGCCGAGCCAGGCGATGGCCAGTCCCAGTGGCAGGCCGAAGACAGCGCCCGCGAGCCCGATGATCGCGCCGATGAGAAGCTGGGACTGGGCAAGCTGCGCCTTGGATGCACCGATGCAGCGGAGCATGGCGAGTTCACGCTCGCGCTCGGCGGCTTCGGTATTGAGGCCGGTGAGGATGATGAAGGAGGCGGTGAGGAAGGACAGGACCGTTGCGAGGATGAGCCCGAGTTGGCTCGAAGCGAGGTTTTTCTCGACGCCGCTGGTGGTACGCGCGGTCTCCTTGAGCACAACGCTCGGCGGCACGCTGTCGCCTCGGTTCAGAACAACCTCGGGTGCTCTGGATGGATCGATGAGCTTGAGATCGATGGCGCTGATCTTTCCGGGGCCATCGAGCATGGTGTCAAGCCCGGCGCGGGTCGTCATGGCGGTGGGGCGGCCTCCGAGCGGGGGCTGGGCCGCGATGCCCACGATGGTGAGGGTCTGGGAGCGTGTGAACCGGCTGAAGAGGGAGATGTTGCTCGAGAGCTCGATGCCGACGCGATCGAAGGCGGTTGCGGGGCCGGTGAACCGCACGATCTCGATCTCGTCGCCGAGGCGTACGCCGACCATTTCGTTGAAGGCGTCCGGGTCGTCGCCGGAGGCGGGCGTTGGCGGTGCAGTTGTCAGTGCGACAGCGGGCTCTTCGACGACGCCAAAGCTGCTCATCGCTCCGCCTTCCTTGCCTTGGTGGGCGAGGGTCAGCCGGTTGGCGAGCAGGGTGTCGATGACGATTTCGTTGTCGCTGGTGGGCAGGCGGCCGGCGAGCAGATCGACGGGCAGGAATCGTTTCTGGGCTGCGAAGTCGACGCCACGCACGAGCATGACCGTGCTCACTTCGGTCTCTGAGAGCTGAGAAGCCGGCGTCTCTTGAGGTTCGCTTGCGTCGTCGGGGTCAGCTTGAAGGAGGATGGGCAGGGTGGCGCGTGCGGTGACGGGCAGTTCCTGCCAGCCGAAGGCGTCGGCGACTTCCGGCCAGGCTGCGATCTCGTCGAGGAGGGCTTCATCGAACGTGCCGCCGGTGGCGGCGGGGCGCACGGTGATGTCCGAGACGCCGACGGTCTTCTCCATGCGGAGTCTGACGGAGCCTTTGACGGAGTCCATGAGCGTGGCGACAGCAGCGACGAGTGCCGCCGAGAGGGCCACCGCGGCAATGAGCAGACCGGTTCGGCTAAGCCGACCCGACAAGCTGCTGGTAGCGAGACGCCACGCCGGCTGCATCGAGACCCTCCGTGTGAATGTCGCCGCAGATCTTGCCGTCACGAACGATGAAGACCTGCTCGCAGTGGGCCGCTGCAGCGGGCTCGTGGGTGACCATCACGATGGTGGTTTGCTGGTCGCGTGCGACTTGGCCTAGCAGGCTCCAGAGCCGTTCTGCGTTGGCCGAATCGAGGTTGCCGGTGGGTTCATCGGCGAGGACGACGGGCGGTTTGAAGAGCAGGGCCCGTGCGATGGCCACGCGCTGCTGCTCCCCGCCGGAGAGTGCATCCGGGCGGTGTCTGGCTCGACTGGCAAGCCCGAGCATGTCGAGCAGTTCAGCCGCTCGCGAGCGGATCTCATCGGCTGGGCGTCCTGCAAGCACGCCGGGGAGTTCGACGTTCTCGATGGCTGTGAGGGTTGGGATGAGGTTGAACTGCTGGAAGACGATGCCGATCTCTGTTCGGCGATAGGTGGTGGCTTCGCGCTCCGAGAGGGCATGGATGGCTCGACCGCCGACGTAGACCTCTCCTGAATCGGGTGGATCCAGTGCGCTGAGCAGATGGAGCAGCGTGCTCTTGCCGCTGCCGGACTGGCCCATGATCGCGTAGTAGCCCGAACGTTCGATAGTGAGATCGACACCTCGCAGCGCTTGGACTCGCTCACCCATGCCGCGGTAGCTCTTGTGGACGTCAACACAGCGGATCACGGGATGAGCGTGGGTGCTCGTGGTGGTCGATGCGTTCTGCAGGGCTTGTGTTGGCGTGTGGTTGGCAGCGGTCAAAGCGCGTCTTTCGGTGGTCTTCTCTGATTGGGGTTAGCTGGCGTGCTCTTTCTCGTAGGTCGCAGCATCCACGCAGCTTTCGAGGCCGGAGGCGTCGCTGACGCGGAGCTTGACGAGCCATGCGTCGCCGTGGGGATCGTCATTGAGGAGGGCGGGGTTGTCGATCACGGCCTGATTGACCTCGATGATCTCGCCGGCGACCGCGGTGTAGACGTCGCTGGTGGTCTTGACGCTCTCGACTTCTCCCAACGCATCACCGGCATCCAGTTGCGTCCCGGGTTCCTGGATCTCGACAAAGGTGACGTCCGTGAGTTGATCAACCGCGAACTGGGTGAGTCCAAGGGTCACGACGCCGTCCTGCTCTTTGTGCCACTCGTGGCTTGCTGCGTACACGCGATCATCTGGGTAGGCCATGGAACGGACTCCTGGTGAGGTTCGACGGGCGAGGCACTATGGATGCCCGCCTCTGCACGGCGGACAGCCGGGGGTTCAGGATAGCCGGGCGGGGTGATCTGGCGTCGATGCTCGGGTGGGCCCGCGTTGCCGAACGCGGTACAGTGCCCTGCTGCCCAAGGTGGCAGATGTGCTCGTGCCGCTGGGTAGTGGAGAACGGAATGCTGCTGACGCTTACGGTTTCCGCCCAACGGCCGGTGTTCACGAGCCGTCGAAGCAAGGTCGACCTGCTTTCGCTGCCGAAGCGGATTCGCGAAGAGCTTGGGCTGCACGGCATGAATATCTGCACGGATCTGCTGGCGGGCGCGAACCGATCGACGCTCGCAGCGGTGCGGGAGGCGGCGGACAAGGCGCGGTGCGCCTGTCTGCTGTTGATCGAGCCTGGTGAGCTTGCCATGCACGACCCCAAGGCGGCGGGGGACAAGGCCCAGGCACGGGCGATGAACATTCTCGAGGCGGCCTCGCTGCTGGGATGTAATGCCGCGGCGATTGCGCTGGGCGGCGAGCAGACCGATGCGCACGTGGAGATGGCGACGGAGCGGCTCAAGGCGGTTGTGGAGCGGGCAGAGTCGCTCGAGGTCAACGTGCTGATCTCGCCCAGACCGGGCATGACGGAGAACACGGACGACCTGACAGCCCTGCTGAAGCACGTGGGCGGATTCCGCATCGGGACCTTTCCGGACTTTGCCACGGCTCAACAGGCCGATGACCCCGAGACCTACCTCCGCCGGCTGACGCCTTACGCCTCGGTGGTGCAGGCAACGACCGTTGAGTTTGGCGAGCTTCCCGAATCGGCCAGCGATGACAGCCCATCGCCTGCATCCGGCTCTGACGCCTCTTCGGCCGCGAGTTCCGACAAGGATGACGGTTCAACGGAGGAGGCTGCAGCCAGCGATGACCCCGCCTCCGCGTTGCTGGCCGCGATCGAGGCGATGGATGATGAGCCCTTCGAAGTGGCTCCGCACATCGCGTATGACCTCGAGCCGCTTTTGCGGGCCGTTTCGAGCGTTGGTTTTGATGGGACGCTGGCGCTCTCGTACGAGGGTGAAGGTGATGCTAAGCTGGGCATCGAGCAGAGCC
>CAZSBR010000140.1:0-6802 GCA_964605165.1 uncultured Phycisphaeraceae bacterium | reverse complement strand
TGTCCCATGCCGCACCAAGTTGAGCGATAACTGACTTCCGATCCGACTTATTGGAGTGAAGCTCCAGGCAGGCATCGGCGATCCCGTACGCTTTGAGCCGCCGGTAGACCACATCCAGCGCTGCAGCTTTTTCCGCGACGAATAGGACAGTCTTTCCATGGGCGAGACAATGGGCGATCATGTTGGCGATCGTCTGGCTCTTGCCCGTTCCGGGAGGGCCGATGATCACGAAGTCTTTCCCGGACTCTGCCGCCACAATTGCAGCAAGCTGCGAGCTATCGGCAGGGAGCGGAGTGTAGAGCGCCGCCGGATCCACATGCTGATCGATCGACTCCGCCATTGGGAAGTCATCCGAGCCGTCATGGAAAGGCTCGGTTGGATTATCAAGCAGATGCTTCACCAGCCTGTTGTTCCTCAGGCTGTCTGTGCGATCGACGAGATCTTTCCACATCAAATACTTGGCGAAAGAGAAAGTCGATAGGGCGATCTCCTCGACTACTTCAAAGCCCGGCGCATCCCGAACAGCATGTTGCACGATCAAGAAGATCTGCTTGATATCAAGTCCGGAGTCATCCTCTGGAAGTTTCCCTCGCATTGCAGGGATCGAGAGGTCGAAGTCCTGCTCCAAGAACTGCAGCAGTGTCTGGTTGAACACCACGTCATCTTCGTGGTGGGAAAGAAAGTACTTCGAATTGGCAGAGCGTCTGCTGAGCTTAATGGGCAGCAAGAGGAGCGGAGCGCGATACGCCCGCTCATCGGTCGGCGTCTTCTTCCACCGCAGAAACCCCACGGCCATAAAGAGCGTGTTCGCACCACCTTCGGCGAGATCACTCTTTGCCTTGCGAAAGAGCGCTGTAAGCCTGGACTGGGTCTCTTTGCCCGTCTCGGCGGCACACACCTGCCCCTTGCCAAATGCTGTCTCAGCGAACTCCAACTCGATGTCTTTGCCGGTCTGCTCCCGATACAGCTTCGGATCACGGTTCCCAATCGGATTCTCGTCCTTGATCGAGATGACCCGGAACTGGTCGCCTGCGGCAAGAGAGTCCTCAAGGGCAGCTACGTCAGCACAGATGAGCTTGAGGGTTTGCTTTGTGTCGGCGAAATTCAGCAGTCGATTCCGCAGCGAAAGATCGAGGAGCTTCTTCTGCCATCGACTCAGGCGATCATCCGGTGTTTCGGAAGCTGTCTCGGCGTACTCCGCGGGCATCTCGCCGAGGGAAGGATGACTGGGGAGTGCGGGGGGCGCGACGGCGTCAGCTTCGGATGTGGCAACCGAGGTTCCGGCGTCCCGATTCGAAATCGGTCGAATACCTGCAGCCCGAGCCCGGGCAACATCAACCGCCATGTGGAACGACTTCTCGGCATCTTCTGCAAGTTGCGCCTCGCCGTTCCTCATCGCCTGTTCAAATGAAACCGTCGGACGATGCGTCAGCAGGGTAGTTTCGAGAACCCGACACTCCTTTGCAGCCACCGCTTTGCGGACTTCCATCACATCCGACTCGGTCGTCAGCGGGAATGTCTTGTCGAGAAGCCAAACTCCAACAAACGCATGCCCCTGAGTGAACACCACGACCGGGTTGAGCCCCGCAGCTTCGAACGCAGCAGCGAGCAGCAGGGTCGTATCGAGACACGTTGCCAACCCAGAATCTCTGATAGTGCCCGGATCGCGAATCTTCTGGCCGTTCCGCTCGAAAGAGCGAGGCGGCTGGGCATATGACAACCCCATCCCGCATACCGCCGACCAGATCGCAGCAGCGAGCATGTAGGCTCGGCGCGGGTCTCGCGACTGGTAACCGTCGAGCGAACCTTTGTGTCCGCTCCGCTCAAGCAGTCGTGCTGCTTCCTTGAGAATGCTCGCCACCGCTGAGTGATTGGGCGATACAAAGGCCGCAAGGATCTGGGCCATCTCCGCCGAGCCACCCCATTCATCTCGTGCTAGTAACTCGATCGTTACGGTTTGTTCGGCGAGGACCTCATCCTCGCGCAACAGCCGAAACGTCAGTTGCCCCTGTTCCGCCTCATTCAGTCGATCGAGAACTGCGAAGTCGAGCGTAATGCGTTTGTCACTGACTTCGATGGAGTCCCCGCTTGGAATACAGTCGATCGCCCAGTCCTTTGGACGGCAAAAGGCGGGTTGAGAGGTCATCGAGAGGCGGAGCTTCGCGAGCGGCTCCAGTGCTGGGTTTCGGATCGTGATCCGTTCGAGGATCGGAACCGCATTCTGAGCAGCAGCAAAGGTCGTCTTGGCAACAACCTCCGCCTCGATCACAGGGGGTGAGGGGATCTCCGAAATCGACTCTTCCATGATGCTCCATTGGATGTACTGTGATTCGGAGGCGACGGGATCTTGGCCATTCTCGTCGAGAGTCGCACGAGTCTTCGATTGTAGCGTCAGGGCCAAGATTGCCCGATTTGCTCTGCACGGAGCCGAAGCGCGTCAGCTTGCCGAGGTTGACTCATGTGGCTCCCGGCATTTGACGCCGCCTTCGCGATGGCTCGCCGAGAACGATAGGGTTTTGGTCTGGGTGGGAACTGTGGACCGGGTATCGATACCTGATCCGATGTCCGAAAGCTGTCCGGTTTGGCCCATCCGACCTCCTCGACGCTCTCGACGCCTACGGGCCACAACCGCCGGATGCCGATCTCGTAGTACGCCGGCTGCGGGTCCTCGTCCTTCTGAGCCCGTGTTGGCAGCCGCTTGTTGGTCTGGTAATCGTGGATGTGCCAGACGCCGTCGTCGGATCTCGAGAGCCGATCGATGAAGCACTGCATCACGATGCCCGTCTCTGCGTGTAGTAGAAACCGAATCTCCTTCTCCACCTCGATCGTGCGTTCAGGTTCGGACGGATGGTGCAGGTCGCAGTAGTCGCCGACGAATCGATCCGCCACTGGTGCGGGTGTCTCTTCAGAGATCTACCCGACCGCTAGCGCCATGCAGGCTTTCCTTGAGCGCGAGGATCAACTCGTTCGCCTCACGTCGCCGCTTAGCAGCCGCTGCCGACCTCTCCCCGTGCTTCCAAGCGTTCTTGGAGCTTGCGGCCTTGCCGTCAGCCGTCCTTGGACCGGTGCTGTGCTCCCACGGCCGGTTCGTTCTGGCCGAGGATCTCAGCGAGGCCAAGCCCTCCGGGCTGAGCCGGTAAGGCCGTCTGCTCGCATCCTTGTTTGTTCGTCGTGTTCTTTGTTCTTGCGTTTCCATTCTGCACCACCTGCTGGTTGGCAATGTTGGCCAGCTTGATGGCCGTGAAGCTGTCACCAGCGCGCGAGGGCCTGCGATACTCAGCCAACGCGAGCATCTGCCGTCTGTACGTGTTGCACGCCTTCTCGGCGTAGTCGTTGAACGCCCGCATCGCCTGCAGGTCCGTCTGCTTGGCGCTCAGCGCTGTCAGAAGGAGCACGCGGACGTTTGTAAGCAGCGCCTGCACTACCAGTATCTCTTCCATCGCGTCCTGCGGGGCCATGCGGCGGACGAGGCTCTCAATCATGGCCCGAGCCGTCACCGCTACGCCGGCCCTGCGCAGAGCCTTGCCGACATCCGTCTCGACGGTACTCAGGTACCCCGTGATGCTCAGCACCGCCATGTGAGCGGCGGCCTCACGGTCCTGTGCGTCCTCAACATCCTCAAGGCCCTTAGGCGTGCCTGCCTGGAGTGCTCTGAGGTCCATGCCGATCTTGGGTGGGTTGAGGGGCATCTACCCCGCCTTGTGCGGTGGACGCGGCAATGACGGCCACCACTGCGGCCCTAGCCGCGGCTGACAGCGCCGGCCATGCCTCAATCAGCCGCTCTAGATTGGGATCAAGCTCGGATTCTGAGCCCACTGCTGTCTCTACTGCTGACACGCCCGAGGTGGCCGTCGTAAAGGTGCGGTATCTCCACAACTTTCGATCGCACGCCCCGGACCGCTCGGCCGGTGTACATCACGCCGGCCAAGGTCCTCATCCGGGCTGCACGCCCCCACATTCACTCGGCGGGGTAGAAATCTTCAAACACGCCTGCACCCACTAGGGCGTGATCTGTTCGACTGACCACTCACCCCCCGGCTGCCAGTAGTAGCGAACCGGTGTCTCGCCGTCGGTAAAGCCGAATAGCGAGATCAAGCCCGATGGGCTGGTGAGCCCCTCAACGGAAGTGATCGGGAGCACGGCACCGGGCACCAAAGCACTCAGCGGCGACACAACCCAGTCCTGCAAACCCGGAGCCCACCAATACACAACGAGATCGCCGTTGGCATCAACGCCGGCAATGTTCGTGCCGCCCCAAGGTGTGACGTAGCTCGTGGGTTCGCCGATAAGGCCCGGGTGTCCCAGGCCTTGAGATAGGTTGTTGCTCTGCCATTCATTGTCAAACTGCGGAACCCACCAGGTGACACGGACCTCTCCCTGAGCATCCAGACCGGCGAGATTGATGCCGCCCCAGTCTGTGAGATACGCCGTCAGGCCCCCCACCAGCGGCGGAGCACCTGTGATGGTGCTGAGGTTATCGACACGCCACGACACAAGACCCGGTGCCCACCAGGCCGACCAGATGTCACCGTTAGCATCAAGTGACGCGATGTTGAGACCGTTCCACTGGGTCACGTAGCTGACCGCATCACCGATCCAATCAGGGCGTACGAGTCCCTGCGGCGCGAAGTGCTCCTGATCAAGATTGGTGAAAGCCCAGATCTGCTGCTCAGCGGAATCGACCTCACCGGTCTGCCAATACAGCACAAGCTCCTCGTTGGCATCGATACCCGCAATGAAGAGCAGTCCATCGCGCGAAGTGAAGGCTGTGGCGCTTCGGACGATGGGTGTCGCGACAACCGCCGACAGCTCGGAGGTCAGGTTTCGAGCCGAACTCGGGCTTGAGAGCGCGTCAAGCAGTAGAACACCATCCGACGCGATCAGAGCGAGGGGAGCCTCATCCGACTTCGGGTCCTCCAGTGACAGACTCTCGATCACGCTCGCGAAGGCTCCATCCGCAGCTTGGCGGCTCTCGACCCACTGACCTGCGACTGGACTGAAGCGCAACTGTACCGCTTCGCCGAACTGGCTCACGTAGGACGCGGTAATCTCGCCGCCTGCGGTGTTGGCCACGCTTATTGGGGTCCCGGAAGGTCGAACAGTCTCCTCCACGTACTCAAACGCAAGCTCGAACAGCTCGACCTCAACTGCCTCTTCATCATCATTTGGCATGAGACGGAAGGTCACCTCGGCCACACCAGGCCTCAACTCCTGAATGGGAATCGACACGCGAGCTTCAGCAGTCTGCAGCAGTGCACTCGCCACATCGAGCGATCCGACTGCAACGCCATTCACCAGGACGCCTAACTCGCCACTTGTGCCATCGATGATCGCTAGGTCAAAGGCGAGCCGGTTGGATAGCCCGCCCACTGGTGTGACCAGGTCCGCCCATGCCGGCGAATTGGTTCTCATTCGAAGTGATCGATCGCCCATCTTCTGAGAATTCGTGCCACGATCGTTGAACGACTGGATGTTGAAGCCGTAAGCACCCCGGATGACATCTCGGGGAGTGAGCACATCAATGTCACCGTCCTTCGCGATATCGTCAGCACTTGCGGCTCGCTTTGCCGAGAGGCTTTGACCGATACCAACTGCACGCCCGAGCGGACTGAATACGATTCCGAAGCCGTCCAACTCCTCTTCAGCGCCTGCGTAAGTGTTTGCCTCAAGGGGGAGTCCGAGGCGTCGGTAGATGGTGTCCCTGTAGAACCAGATGGGTGCACTGTGGCCGGAGCCGAACCGCTGTGGCGTTCGAAAATAGCTCGTCGTGTCGATGGTGACCATGCCCGGACTCGTTGGGAACTTGGACTCATTGTTGGTACCGGGCACGAATACCAAGTCACGATAGAAGTAGTGCTCCATATCGTCTGCAGCGAGTCCCGGAGGCGAATCGCCGAGTAGACCCAAGACCGGTCCTCGCCAATCGCGATCACGCAGCGGGATCACTACCTCACCGACAATGCAATGGAAAATGGTCCCGCCGTGCGCGGGTGGTAAGTAGGCATCGAAAAGGGTGAGATGTGTTGCAGCAGGCTTGTTCCCGCTGAACGGCGATATGTCAGAATCGGCGAGTACATCGAAGATGCCGTCAGCGACGTAAGAGCCAGAGCTATGACCGAGGGTGTGAAGGCTGCTCAGCTTCCCAATATCCAGCCCCACCTCCTTGAAATACTGGAGCACAGCCCTTGCGTAAAGCTGACCAAATCGAGCGGTCTCGTACGGCTGAAAGCCCCGATTGCGAGAGTCGTCAGTACCGAAGGTTGCCCCATCGCCGAGTCCAAGGCATGCCGCAAAGCCAGATCCAGGACCATCGGTCGAGTATTCACGCCAATCGAGCATGATGATCTCGAAGTCGCGGTCACGACCTCGCGCTTGAATAAGCCGATGCATTCCGATACCGATCTCACCAAGGGCGTGCCCGCCGGCGAGATCTACGCTGTCTGCAGTGCCGTGAGAGAGTAAAACGACGTGATCTACAGAAGTGCGACCCGCGACAACGTCCGGTGTCAGAAGTTCAGGCACACCTCGGTAGGGATGCTCTGGATCGCCTGTTGCGCCAGTTCCAGCTATACGCCAAGGCGTCCGCAGCGCGACAATGCGCACGGCATGCTCACCCGCTTTGCTCAAGTCGTAGTCAACACCCCAGAACACATTCGGATCGTTGGTGTCGAGAATACCCTCGATCTTGCGAAACAAGCGTTGGCGATTGACTGGTGTGGCAGGTTCTCCGAGGCCTCTCAGCCCACCGCCGCCGTCGATTCCACTTTTAGCGAGGAGAATAAGGAAGTGGTCGCCCGGCTCT
>CAZSBR010000139.1:0-6805 GCA_964605165.1 uncultured Phycisphaeraceae bacterium | reverse complement strand
CGATATGGGTGAGCCGGTGGCGATCCTCGAGCTCGCCAAGCGGTTTGTGCGCGCTCACGGCATCTCGCCGGTGATCATCGAGCAGGAGGGGGCGGCCGAAGCGCAAGCAAGCGCTGCACCGGCACCAGACATGCCCTCGGTGGAGATCGTCTGCACCGGTGCGCGCCCCGGTGAGAAGCTCCACGAGGAGCTGGCCTACGCCGCCGAGCACCTCGATTCGACGAGCCATCCGGGCATCTCAGCATGGGCACCTTCGCCCGGGCTTGAGCCGGTAACGACCGATATTGCGGCCGTGATCGCCGAGCTTGAGGCCATGGGTCCGCGTCCCAGCCGGGGTGTGGTGGTGGAGGCCCTTCAGCGGTATCTGCCCGATCTGGCCGAGGCAGCCCTCAGGCGGGCTGCGGGTTAAAGACACACTGGTGCAAGATCGCTTCGGCTGATCGGAATCATGTGTGTTCAGATCTCGTTAGCGCGGGGTTGCAAACGCTCGGAACCGGGCCGACAATCTGCATGAGCAGTGGATGCCCCCGGTGCGGGGCGTGTTCACACCAGCCAGGGCTCGGCATGCTGCCGATGCCTCTCGCCGCAGGTGCAGCAATCGCTGGAGACATCGATGGACACGACCACCGAGCAGCCGAAGATGACCACACAGCAAGAGCGGATTCTGTCGGAGACGGTCGTCGCGCGGGACAAGGCCCAGGCGCTGCTCGAGGGGCTCAAGCAGGCCAAGGCTGCAAGCGAGCGCGAGCTTCAAGCTCAGCACCGGCTCGATCACCTCAAGAAGGTGACGGGCAAGAGCGCGATCGACAACGCGATCGACTCCACCAGCCGCATGATCGAAACCCTCGACCGCACGCTTCAGCGCCTCAAGCGAGAGCTTACGGACGAAGATCTTGCGATGCTTGAGCGGTGATCACCCTCCCGTGCATCACAAGCACGGGAACAACACATCAGGAGTTTCTTATGTCGATGCGCTCGGTCGTGGCATCCTCTGGTATCGCATTCGCTCTGGGTCCTGCGCTTGCGCAGTCGCCGTTGAGCGGTCCGGAGGTGGATTCCTCTCTGCAGCGCACGCTGGTGGAATCCACCATGACCGGTCGGTTTGTCGCGGTGGAAGGCCGCCCGGAGCTCGCTGCCGCTCGACTGCTGGAATTGACCCCAGCACAGAGTGAGTCGCTTCAGCGCCTCGCAGATGAGCGAGACCATGCACTCGTCATGCTGCTGGTGGACGGGATCGACACGGTGCGGGAGATCACCGACGAGATGACCGCAGGCCGCGCAGAGGAAGCGAGACTGCTGATGGAGGATCTCCACGCGATGCTCGACCCGGGCTTGCCACGCGACCCGCTGATGCAGCCGCTGTCCACGATCCTCACCCAAGACCAGCTCAGCGAAGTGAAGCGGATGATCGACGAGTACTGGAAGGCGTGGGCAAGGACCGAGGCGGGCCGCGACCTCGAAGGCGACGAGATGCGCCAGGCACAGGGCCGGCTCTCGTTTCGGCTCTTTCAGGGCGAGGTGAGGAGGGCCTACGACGCCTCGCTTACGCGGTATCGCCAGGCGCTCGAGGGCATCTACTCGGCGGTCGAGCCCACGCCCACGCAGCGGGAGGCGATTAGATCGATCGTCATCGAGCACATCAAGTCCACGCGGCTGAGCCCGACGATCGAACAACGCCGCGAGGCGTATCGCGCGATGTACGAAGTGCTCGATGAGCCGGCCCGGGCGCGTCTGTTCGACTACCTGCTCGTGCAAGTAGTGCGGGACGCTTCGTAACGATGTGGCCGTACCTGCCGAATGTTTGGGAGTCGATGACGGTGAGGCGTAGTTCATCCTCTGGCGAAAGGCAGTCCTGCAAGATTGAACATCGCCAGAAAAGGCCCACTGATCATTGCGATCAGATGTGTCATGCACAGCATTCCAGCCAGTGTTGGTGCGACTCGGTAAACGCCAAGCCGTCGACTCCAGACGCTTGTGAAGTGTTTGCCGCATCCTGGGCAGGTGTGCAATTCGGAATCGTATAGATCCGCGTCATACGAACAGCGACGACAGACGATCGTGCCGCCGCTGGTGTGCATCAGCACGATACAAGCGAAATGTGATACCGCGAGCAAGAGGCCGTATCCGCCGTAGATGAACCAAGTTCCGTACTGCGCTGACATCCATATCAGCAATGCGTAGGGCACAAGTGCAAGCACAGCCAAAACGAGGTAGACCAAGCCTTCGAAGAGCACGCTCCGCTCCGATCGATGGTCACGTCCAACTTTGCCGAGCATCCACCGCGTGAGCTTGGGCAAGAGCCAAATGCAAGCGACGACAAGGGTCAGGATGCCAATGCACAGCAAGCCAAGTCTTTGCAGGATAAACCCGATCTCGCCATAGTCCGGTGCCGGAAGGCCGAGCAGATACGGCACCATGAAGATCCCAAAACCGATCGATGCACAGCCATACAACGTTAGCGCGAGCGGCCATGAACTGAGCATGGAGAGGCGCAGTCGCCACCGTGCTTCGGCTTCGAGGAGGGCTTGTTGCGCTTCGAGATCGAGTTTGCGCTGTCGTCCGGATTGGCGCTGATCGCCAAACAACTTTCTACTCCGGCTCGATCCGCAGCAGGCTGCCATTGGGCTCGTCGGTGAGGACATAGAGGTAGCCGTCGGGCCCGGTGCGCACATCGCGGATGCGCCGGTCGAACTGCAGCGTCTCCTGGCCGACGATGGTCTCGTTGTCGTCGGCGAACTTGATGCGGCGGACCTGCTTGAGCACGAGCCCGCCTGCAAAGAGGTCGCCCTGCCACTCAGGCATCTTGTCGCCCGTGTAGAACGCGAGGCCGCTGGGCGCGATGCAGGGCGTCCAGACGATGAGCGGGTCGACCATTTCGGGCAGCGCGGTGTAGTCACTGACGCGCGGGCCGTGGTAATGGCGGCCATACGTCGCCTCGGGCCAGCCGTAGTTGTTGCCCGGCTCGATGAGGTTGAGTTCATCGCCGCCGCGCGGGCCGTGCTCGCTGGCGTAGACCTTGCCGGTGACGGGGTGGCGGGCGATGCCCTGCGGGTTGCGGTGGCCGAGCGTCCAGATCTCCTGCTCGGCGTCGACGCGCGCGTGGAACGGGTTGTCGGTGGCGGGCGAGCCATCGTCGCGGATGCGCACGATCTTGCCCATGTGGGTGCTCATGTCCTGCGAGGGGTCTTCTTTGGCGCCCTCGCCGATGGTGATGAGCATCGTGCCGTCACCGAGGAAGAGCAGTCGGCAGCCGTAGTGGAAGCCGCGGGTCTTGTCTGGGATGGCCTGGAAGATGACTTCGACATCCTTGAGTTCGTGGCCTTCGAGCCGGCCTCGCGCCACGCGGGTGTGGTTGGCCGAGTCCGTGCCGTGGGCGTAGGAGAGGTAGACGAGTTGGTTGTTCTCGAAGTCCGGGTGGAGTTGCACATCGAGCAGGCCGCCCTGTCGCAGCGCGAGCACCTCGGGCACGCCGCCGATGGGGTCTGGGTGCAGAGTCTCATCGGCGTTCATGAGGCGAAGGTCGCCTGTGCGCTCGGTGATGAGCGCCCGGCCATCAGGCAGCCACGTCACAGCCCAGGGGTGTTCGAGCCCGCCGACGACTTCGGTGGCTTTCCAGCCCGTGGCGTTGGGGCTCGATGCGGTGAGGCTCACCGGGCCGCCATCGAGCGGCTGGGCCTGGCCACAGGCGGGCAGCACGGACATCGGGAGGGCGAGAGCAACGGCGAAAAGAATCGTGCGCATGACACCAGCGTATCAGCGCGGCGGAGAGGCACGCGATCAGAAGGGCGGCTCATCGTCATCGAACTGATCGGGCGAGGGCAGCGGCGGCGGCGGCTCGCTGTCATCCCACGGGTCCGCGTAGGACGATTCGTCTTCGTAGCCGTCGACATCGGGACCGCCGCCATCGCGGAAGTCGCTGACCGGGCCCGTCTTCTTGCCCGGCGCAAAGCTCTGGCGCGAGGCGGGCCGGGCGGGCGGCGGGCGATCGGGCGTGATGCGCGGCTTGGGCTCGGCAAAGGGATCGTGGTGGCCGCCACCGATGTCGGCGTCGGAGTGGAATGGGTCGTGGTTCTTGAAGCGGGTGGTGGCGGTGTCCCACGTGAGCTTGACGATGCCCGTGGGACCGTTGCGCTGCTTGGCGAGGATGAGTTCTGCGAGCCCGACCTTGTCGGGGTTTTCCTCCGCCCAGTCGGGGTCGTTGCGGTGGTAGTACTCCTCGCGGTGCAGCAGGGCAACAACGTCGGCGTCCTGCTCGATCGAGCCCGATTCGCGGAGGTCGCTCATGCGCGGGCGGTTGCCCTCGCGCTGTTCGGTGCCGCGGTTGAGCTGGGCAAGGCAGATGACGGGCATGCTCATCTCGCGCGCCAGCGCCTTGATGCCGCGGCTGATGGTGCTGACCTCGACCTGCCGGCTCTCTCGGGCAGCGCCGGGGCTCGTCAGCAACTGCAGGTAGTCGATGATGATGCACTTGATGCCGAACTGCTGGGCGAGTCGGCGTGCGCGCGCGCGGAGCTGGAGGATGGTCAGCCCGGGTGTGTCGTCGATGATGATCGGCGTGTCGTGGAGTTCGCCGCAGGCGCGGTTGATTGCCTGCCAATCGCCTCCGATCTGGCCCGAGCGGATGCGTTGGAGGTCCACGCCCGAGCGTGCGCTGAGCAGGCGCTGTGTCAGCGCGTTCTTGGACATTTCGAGGCTGAAGACCGCGACGGGCACGCGCTTGGAGCCAGGGCTTGCGAAGGCATCGCCGCCCATGGCGACCTGCTCGGCGAGGTTGAGAGCCAGCGCGGTCTTGCCCATCGAGGGGCGGGCAGCGAGGATGAACATCTCGCCCGGCTGCAGGCCGCTGGTGAGCTTGTCGAGGTCCATGAAGCCCGTGGCAAGGCCGGTGACGTCCTTTCCATCCATGTGTTCGAGGCGTTCCTGCTCTTCGAAGAGCAGTTCGGCGAGCGACTGCGCATCGTTCTGGCCCGGGTCGTCCGCGAGGTTGAACAGCGCGGTCTGCGCCGAGTCCAGCACGGTGCGCACGCCGTCGGGCCCGAGTTCGCCCGCGTGGTACGCCTCGTAGAGCATTTCGCCGGCGGCATTGATGAGTGAGCGCAGTCGGTGCTTCTCGGCGACGATGCGCGCAAAGTGCGGAGCATTGACGGCCGAGGGCACGCCCTCTGCGAGTTCCACGAGGTAGTCCGGCCCGCCGATGCGGTCGAGCACCTGTTGATCGCGCAGCCGTTCCACAGCCTGCACGAGGTCGAGCGATGCGTGGCGGTCGTAGAGCTCGACGATGGCGCGGTAGATGGCGCCGTGGGCTTCGTTGTAGAACGCTTCGGGGCCCTTGACCCAGTCGAGCACCTGCGGAATGACCGCCGTATCGAGCAGCATTGAGCCGAGCAGGGCCATCTCGGCCTCGGGGCTGTGGGGCGGCAGACGGTCAAAGAGCTTGCCGACCTCCGCTGAGGGCGTGGGGCCTCGGCCTCGCTTGCGTGCGGGGCGTTCGTTGTCGCCTGTGTGCTCGTCCATCTGCTCTCCGGGTGACATCAAACCTAGGCCCGGCAGTGTGCGCCCGCAGCCGCCGCTTCGGCCACAACTGACAGCCTGCCCCTCGAAGGTCCACACCCCGGGGTTGAGCACCCCTAGTCTCCTGATATGGCAATGGAAGACATGAGCCTGGACAGCGTGTTCTCGGTGGAGGGGGGGCTGCCCGACCCGCTGCCGGCCGAGCCGATGAAGCTCTTTCAGAGCTGGTTCGACGAGGCCCATGAGCGAAAGGTGCAGCCCAACCCCAACGCCATGACGCTCGCCACGGCTGATGACCGCGGCGTGCCCTCAGCGCGGATCGTGCTGTGCAAGGGCATGGACGCGGCTGAGGGATCGGTGACGTTCTACACCAATCGCCAGAGCCGAAAGGGCCGGGAACTGGCTCGCGGCGTCGCATCGGTGGTCTTTCACTGGGATGTGCTCGATCGGCAGGTGCGGATCGAAGGCCCTGTGGAAGAGGTCAGCGACGAGGAGAGCGACGCCTATTACGCGAGCCGGCGTTGGGAGAGCCGGGTCGGTGCGTGGGCGAGTGCGCAGAGCGAGCCGCTGGCAAGCCGCGAGGCGCTGTTTGAGCGCATCACCGATGCGATCATGGAACTGGACATCGATCTGGGCGCCCTGATGCGGGGTGAGGATGTGGTGATTCCGCGCCCGCCGTTCTGGGGCGGATATCGATTGATCGCCCAGCGGGTCGAGCTGTGGATGGGCGGCACGGGCCGGGTGCATGACCGAGCGGAGTGGATCCGTGAGGTGACGGGCGAGCGGGGCTCTCGGCAGCTTGGTGCATGGCGCTCGACGAGGCTGCAGCCTTAGCTCAGCAAGGGGTCGCCCGGGGTGCATGGCTACGCTGAACCATGCCAGACACGCCATCTCATGCCATTGATGAGCCGCTGAGGATTCTTCTGCTCGATGAGCGGGCATCGATGCCGCGGTATCACTCGGAGCTTGCGTCGGGGCTCGATGTGTCGGCGTGTTTGCCGCGGGGTGCGTTTGAGACGGACCGCTTCATGCTCGAGCCCAGCACGGTGGCGCTGGTGCCGACAGGTCTTGCGATGGCGATTCCGCCGGGCTACGAGGGGCAGGTGCGGCCTCGCTCTGGCCTTTCGACCAAGCACGGCGTGACGGTGCCCAACGCTCCGGGCACGATCGATGCGGACTACCGCGGAGAGTTGATGGTGGCGCTGATCAATCTTGGCCGGCAGGCGGTGGAGATTCATCACGGGCTGCGGATTGCGCAGCTTGTCATCGCACCTGTGGCGCACGTGCGCATCGA
>CAZSBR010000138.1:5316-6828 GCA_964605165.1 uncultured Phycisphaeraceae bacterium | reverse complement strand
GCGCTGGATGAGCCGATGCGGCTGACGCTCTGGCCGCTGATCGAGCATCTCTCGGAGGTTGCGTCCGTGAGACGCGGGTGGGAGCGCGAGGGGCTCGTGCTTGGAGGCGGGAAGATCTTCGTCGACGGCACACTCAATAGCCGAACCGCCGCCATGCTCGCGCCCTACGCCGACGGACCCGCAGCACACCCCGCCGGCCTGCTGCTGATGCGTGAGGATGAGGTCTGCCAGGCCATCGAGCAGGCCGATGCGCTGGGCTTTCCGATCGCGGCCCATGCGATCGGTGATCGTGCTGTGCGCACGGTGCTGGATGCGCTCGAGCGCGTGCAGCCCAGGTCCCGAGGACACCGCATCGAGCACGCCGAGTTGATCGGCGAGGGCGACATCGAGCGGATCGCCCGGCTTCGCAATGCGATGGGGCTGAAGATCAGCGTGCAGCCGTGCCACCTGCTGGTGGATATCGAAGCGCTCCAGCGCGCGGTGCCTGATCGGCTTGAGCGTGTGCTGCCGCTGCGATCCCTGCTCGAGGCAGGCCTTGAGCCTGGCATTGATCTGTTGTTCGGGTCTGATACACCGATTGTGCAGCCCCGGTGGGAGGACAGTCTGCAGGCTGCAACCCACCGCAAGCGCACCGACAGCGATGCGATTGCGCCGGGGCAGGCGATTGATGCTGAAACCGCCCTGGCGTGCTTTGCGCCCGGTTGAGGCACGCCCGCTGGCGAAAACTCCTTGAGGCCCTATCCTGACGAGTACGGACATACTCAAGTGACGACCGCAGAACGGAGTTCACGCGATGGAACTTGATCAGGACAAAATGCTCAGGCACAACCCGGTGATCGTCGGCGCCGAGGCCGAGGCTGCGCAGGCGGCTGCGGATCGGGCGGGCACGCTGCCCGCCGACCAGATCGATCCCGAGACGTTCTTCATGGAGCAGCACTGGGAGCGGTACTCGGAGGAGAACCACGACACGTGGCGCAGGCTGTACGCCAAGCGGATCGACTCGCTGCGTGTGCAGGCCTCCAACGTCTTCCTCACGGGCTTTGACGCGTTCGGGTTGCCCGAGGACCAGATCCCGAGGCTCTCGACCGTCAACGAGGTGCTGCGGAACTCAACGGGCTGGCAGAGCCGCCCCGTGCCCGGGTACCTGCCGGCCAAGAGCTTCTTTGCCTGCCTTGCGCAGCGGAAGTTCCCGACGACGATCACGATTCGCCCGCCAGACGAACTCGACTACCTGCCCGAGCCGGACATCTTCCACGATGTCTTCGGCCACGTGCCGCTGCACGCCGATCCGGTGTTTGCGGAGTTCCTCCAGACCTACGGCAAGGCAGCGCTGCACACCGGCTCCGAGCACGAAACCGCGCTTGCCCGGCTGTTCTGGTTCACCGTCGAGTTCGGGCTTATCCACGAGGATGGAAGGCTCAAGATCTACGGCTCGGGCCTTATGAGCTCCGTGGGCGAGTCCAACTGGTCACTCCATGGTGACGGGGCTCGCCAGCCCGAGCGACGGCCGTT
>CAZSBR010000138.1:0-5216 GCA_964605165.1 uncultured Phycisphaeraceae bacterium | reverse complement strand
GCCACGCCGATGCGCTGGCCGCTGAGTTGTGTGCCCGCACCCGCAAACGGCGGCGTGGTCCTGCTCAGGCTCTGGCCGGGCTGGAGCACCACGCCCGGCAGCCGCTGGCGTGGATAGCCCGGCGCAAACGCTGTGGCTTCGAGCCGAAGCTCGCGGTCCGAGGTGTTGGTCATCGTCGCCTCGATGACGACGTCCGAGCCATCCGGGCTGATGCGGAGCGTGAGATCGACCTCGAAGTCGTCGAGCCCAAGCTCAATGGGCGTACGAGTGCGCATCCAGAGCGGCTCGGCGAGGGATTCGATGAGCAGATCGAGCACCAGTTCCTTCTCGCCCGCTTCGACACCGGGGACGAACGAGAAATCCACGGGCAGTTCGAGCCAGCTTTCGCTGAGCGCACGCACAGGCTGTGAGCGGGGCGTGACGAACCAGTCCCGGTCGGCGAGGCGCTGCCCGGGTCGCACGCCGCCGGGAGCAATCACGACCGCGTGCCCGATGAGCTCTGTGAGCGATGGGTTGTAGAGCTCGATGGTGTGCCGGTGCTGACCCGGGGTGGACTGGATCATGCTCGGGCTCAGCCTGAGCGAAGCCTGCAGCGTCACAAGCTTGGCATCCACACCCTCCACGAACACGGGCGAACGGCTGATCTCGATGACGTGCTCGCTGTAGTGCGGCTCGGTACCCATCGAGGCCTCGACCGTGGATCGGTTGCCGAAGGCATCGACCACCTCGACCGCTCCCGAAGAGAGCAGCGCGCGGAGCGATCGGCCCACGCCCTCGGGCGCGTCGGCCCACAGCGCAAGCGCTCCCGTGCGACCACTCTCTGAGTCAACAGGGGAAAGGATGTGACAGCGGACTCCCGGAGCGATGTTCCATGCGCCCGTTACACGTCGGCCCGCGAGTTGATCGGACAGCGTGCGCATGGCAGCCAGCGCGGGCGCTGGCAGGAGCGTGCCATCGGGGCGTTCGCGCCATGCCGCCATCAGGCCCAGTGCGTCGGTCTGCTCGCCGAGCATGGCCCACGCCTCGACGCCCCGGCGGACGAAGGCATCGGCTGCTTCGCGCGGCGAGACGCGGTCTGCATCGAGGTGCTCGATGACGAGGGTGAGCGCCGGGCCGCTTGGTCGGTCCGTTCCACCCCAGGCGCCGACAAGCTCCCCGATGCTGCCCGGATCCATGCCCACGGGCACGAAGACCTCGAAGCGCTGGGCTGTGGTATCGCCCGCCCAGCTCGGCGATGGCTGGGCTGCGTGCCAACCGATCGCAACGCTCGGACCGGGAGCAAGCGAGCGGATGACATCACGGGCTGCGCCGGCCCGTGATCGGAGCTGGCCATCATCGCCCGAGTGGAAGTCTCCCGGCCTGCCGACACGCCAGCGCTCGATGCGCTGACCGAAGCGGTCGAGGCCATCGAGCAGATACGCGTTGAGGCGTGCATCGCTTGCTGCGATGCCTTCGAGCACCGCGTCGCGGTCCAGCCGAAGGGCTGCAGCAAGACCCGCGGGCAGGCGGGGCAACGTCAGTTCGACGTCGATCCATTCGCGCCTGAGGGACGCGATCACCTCGCCGAGGGTATCGAACCAGTTCTCGAGGTCGTCCTGGCGTGCCTCGCGCGTCCACAGCGGCAGCGAAGCGGACGTGACGCCCACAGCGCTGAGGGCTGCGGGCAACTCGTCGAGCACAGACACAGGCGCGGCATCAAGGTGGGCAACGAACCGGCGGCGGTCCGCCATGGTCGCTGACGACGACAGCGGGCTGCGGTCCTCGGGCGCTTCGGCGAAGGCCGGCACGTACAACAGGTCGAGGTAGCTCGAGCCCACCAGGTCGCCGCCGCTGAGCACTTCCAGCCCGGCCCGATACCAGCCGAACTCGGACACGGCTGGCGTCCAGAGCGTCGGGTCGATGCCCGGGCGCACAGCGTGCGTCTGCGTGTCCACCGTTCGCCCCTCGGCATCGAAGAGCGTAAGCACCGCGGTGAGGTCCTCGGCTGTGAGGTCCTGCACCAGCGCGCTGATCGTGGGCACGGCAGGCGCGAGCACGATGTTGCCCGGCTGGCCCGTTGTGAGCTCGATGCGGGGCAACTGGATGACCTCGATCTCGTCAAACCACGCCGAGGCATCGAAGTCCTGGGCCATGATGCGAAGCTCGCTCCGCTCGGCGGCGCCGATGAACGTCTCGGGCTGGATCATCTCCAGATCGATCTGCAGGAAGGCGGGACCATCGAGGTCGCTCGGCACGCGCACCGCAAGCTGCTCCCACTCGCCCCGCGTGCGGACCAGGGGCGTGCTCACCTCAGAGCCCTCGATGGGCTGCATGTTTGCATCGAGCACACGCACCACCATGCGGGCCCGGCTGTGCACGGCATTGAGCGTGCGCACGAAGCCGGTGACCATGTACTCAGCGCCCGCGAAGATCGGCAGCACGCCGGGATTGAGCCGAAGCGAGGCCGAGCCACCCTCGACATGCACATGCACCGTGCCCTCGCCCGACAACGCCGGGGCCTGGTAGTCCAAAGAGGACTCGTTCCAGATCGGAAAGCCCGGCCGAACGCGGAAGGGCGGGTCGTGCTGGGCACGCACCCAGTTGAGCGGGATGGGCAGCGGGTTGATGCGCCGCTCTTCGAAGTCGAACGTCGCTGCGACCCGGCCAGCAACGGCCGGTCGAGAGCCGTTGTCTTCCCCGCTTCCCTGCTGAGCGCACGCGGCCGAGACGCTCAGGGCGCTGAGCAGGCACGCGATCGCCTTGGCCCGAGGGCTTGGGTCCATGCTGGTGTGTATCGGCTGACGACCGCGCGGGGGATGAAACGCGGGCGGCCGCGTCGAGGCCGAGCCTGCGGCGGTCCGCCCCCTGCGGCGAGCGCTAATGGCCGGCGGGCTGGCTTTGGCGGCCTTCCTTCCAGATGAGGATCTCGCTGGCCGGCTTCTTGGTGATCTTCGGCACCACGCAGTCCTCGGCGGGATAGCCCACGGGGATGAGCAGGAAGGGCCGCTCATGCTCGGGCCTGCCCAGCACCTCTTTGAGAAAGCCCATGGGGCTTGGCGTGTGGGTGAGCGTGGCCAGCCCCGCGTGATGCAGGGCGGCGAGCAGCATGCCGGTGGCGATGCCCACCGACTCGTTGACGTAGTACACCTGCCCGCCCTCATCGGTCTTCATCAGCTTGAAGACGACGATCAGCCAGGGCGCGATGTCGAGGAATTCCTTGTCTTCATCGGTGCCGAAGGGCGCAAGGTCTCTGAGCCATTCATCGCTTGCCCTGCGGTGGTAGAACTCGCGTTCTTCTTCTTCCGCGGCCAGCCGGATCGCGTGCTTGACGGCCGGATCGCTGACACACACGAACCGCCACGGCTGCTTGTTGGCGCCGTTGGGCGCGGTGCCCGCGGCCATGACGCACGCCTCGATCGTCTCGCGGCTGACGGGGCGATCACTGAACATCCGCACGCTTCGCCGGCGTGCCATGGTCGCGTAAAACGCCCGGGCTGCATCTTCGGCCGGGCCATCGGGCGTGAACGTCTCGAGCGGTTCGTGGTTGGGAGGCAGGGCCATGGTCGAGAGGGTAACGCGCACTTCGCCCGACTCATTCCAACTTTCATGCAACTGAGACTCCACTGCGTGGTACCGAAGAAACCACTCCCCCAGCCCGGAGGCACGCTGCCATGCTCAGATGGACCCCCGTCGTGTTCCTTGGTGGGGCTGCTCTTTCTTACTTCTTATGTGCTCTGATCGGTCTGGCAGCAACGCCGCGGACTGGCGCCACTCTCCAGCCCGACCTCGCGGTCGACGCGCTCACCTTCTCCTTTCCCGCAGCCCGAGGCTGGGAGAATGTGGCTGGCTCGGCCTCGCATGGCTGGCTCTACCGCCGGGCACACCTTGAGGGAGAAGCCAACGCAACCTCTGCGGGCGCAGCCAAGGCGAAGTTCTCGGAGCAGCTGCTGAAAGTCGGCTGGCCGTTCACATCAGTTCGCGGCTTCGTGCGCTTTGCCGATGGTCAGCCAGACCACCG
Source organism: uncultured Phycisphaeraceae bacterium (assembly GCA_964605165.1). Taxonomy (GTDB): domain Bacteria; phylum Planctomycetota; class Phycisphaerae; order Phycisphaerales; family UBA1924; genus OFTM382. The sequence goes on along the minus strand of CAZSBR010000138.1, from coordinate 1,219 downwards.
GGGTGTGGGCTGGACGGATGCCGACGGCACGATGACCGCAGCTCGGATGCTCCCACTGCAACCGGTCTGGCCGGGGCTTGTCCTCAACGGCTCGGTTGCAGCGCTGTTGTGGGTGTTCATCGCGTGGTGGTGGAAGAGCTGGGGCGGCTGAGCGTGGTGAGCACCTTTCGCTCGAACAAACATTCTGGCACGACGATGCAACAGCCCGTCAGCGTTCCTGCTACTCACAGGGACCGAGCAAACCGAGCATCGAGAGAAAGTCACCAAAGTCGATGAGCCCGTCAGGGCAGGGGGCGCCGATCGCGTCTGCAATGTCACCAGTGCATGACTCGTTTGCAGTGCCAGCGCCGCAGGGGCCAAGAAGTGTGAGCAAAGCGAGAAAGTCACCGAAGGTCACGAAGGCGTCCGGTTCGAACACACCGAAGTCATCCGCGATGTCGGCTTCGCACGCCGGAAGCGCAAGCGCCCACTGCAAATCATCGAGAAAGATTGTGAAATTGCTCGCGCCGGCGATGCCCTCTGCCGTCATGGCATGGATCGGCTCAGTGCTCGCAAAGCCACGAAACGTGACTATCGAGGTCGGCATGTCAACTGTCTGAATTACCGAGTCATCAGCACGCAAGAACCTCAGACGGATCTCGTCGAAGTTGCTCGGATTGAACACGCCCACCGCAACGACAGGCTGGTCAAACTCCGCGCGCATGGGCTGCAGGTTCACATTGAAGAGTACATTAGAGCCGCTCACCGCTGTGCCACCGCCGCCGAAGTTAATCGCATTCCATGCTTGTGCGGTCTTGTTGAATCTGACGCCGGCGTACTGATCATCCAGCAGCGTCGTGTGTGGCTGATCGTCGGCCGTCACAACATTCTCGATGCAACCCACAGCTTGCGTGAACGACACAAAGTCATCGAAGATCTGAGCGTTCGCTGCTCCCGCCACCGCACCCGTCACAGCCAACATCGCGCATCTTCTAAGCACGGCGTTTCTCCTTGGTAGCCCTTAACGCGTCGAAGCTTATTGTACGCACAAGACACTGCAAAGCAAAGGTTTAGGAGAGCTGTGCAAGCTCGGTGACAATCGACGCGATCTGCTGGGCGAGCGTGAACAGATTTTCATGGTCTCCATGACCTAAGCCGGGGTTGCCAGCCCCTCAAACACCACGGCCGGGACGTAGCCGCGGACAACCAATTGCCAGTCCTCTTTGACGAGAACGCAGAT
>CAZSBR010000137.1:0-6951 GCA_964605165.1 uncultured Phycisphaeraceae bacterium | reverse complement strand
CCGAATCGCTCGAGCGGCAGTTCGGCAACAACCAGAACGGCTGGGTGCTCACGCCGTTCGATCAGACCATCTTCCGCGACCCCGCCACGGGCGAAGCGGTGAGCCAGACGCCGAAGTTCCTGAGCTACACGGAGACGCAGTCCAACGGCCGGTTCACCTTCGACCCGCGTCCAGCGGGCGCGGAGCAGGATGGCGGCATGAGCGTGGTGCTGGTCGACACCGGCGGTCAGGTGTATGTGGTGACGTTCACGACCACGGTGCAGGCGGTGGGCGTGCCCCAGCCCGAGCGTCCCAACATCTGGCTGCTCGAGAACTTCACCGAGGTGCCCGCGATCGAGCGTTTCGGGCTGCAAAGCCAGGTCTTTGCGCTCGAGGACGCGTATCGCACCCGTGCCGGGTTCTGAGAGCGGTTCTGAGATGGGGCTCCAAGGGCCTCGCGCAAAGATTGCATAAAGCCCACGGTTCTCATGGGGATTGTGGCCCGCCCGGTTCTCGGGCGTCGCATGATGGTGTGCCGGGGTCCGAGTGCGGGGCCTTGGTCTGCGCAGCAACCGGGCATGAGAGCGGGTCCGCGATCCTGCTTGCAAGCCCATGGACAACAGGGAGATACGCATGTTCAGAACGCTCTTCGGTTCAACTCGTCGCCGCCCGCGTGTGCGTGTGACGGGTGAGGCTTTCGCACCCGAGACCCTCGAGCCGCGGGTGCTGCTGAGTTTCTCGGCCACGAGCGATGTTCTGAGCGATCCCTTTCACGACTCGACGCACTCTTCGCGCAACGGTCCGGTGCAGATCGACGCAGTTGCCCAGCCGGGCACGGAGCACGACGGCTTCATGATCCGTGTGCGGAACGATGGCGCGCCCGGAGAGGCCTTCACGCGCACGTTCATCTCGCTGGACCGGACGCTTGATGCGAGCGATGTGCTGGTGCAGGAGACGGATCGCGTGATGATCCAGAACGGCGCCAGCGAGTTCATTCCCGAGTCATCGTCCGATGCGCACTTCACGATGCCGACGGATCTGCCGCAGGCGTTCCTCGGCAACTTTGCGTATCCGATCGTGCAGATTCTGAACGCCGCCGGCGAAGTGGAGCAGACGCTCATCGGTACGCAGCCGACGTATATCCATCCCTCGGTCGAGGGCCGGATCGACATCGTCGAGCCAAGCTTTGAGCGGCGCGTCGGTAACCTGATCAATGATCGTCCAGGTGTAGCAGTCAATCAGGGTGTAACGCTCAGATCGACCACGAACACAGATGATTCAAGCCGCCTTTTCGGCGGTTCTGAAGTTTCCCTCAGCGGCATCATTTCGCTTGGTGCGCGATCGGCAGCTCAGTATTACGAGGTGCTCACCCAAGAAGAGATCGTCGGCAAGACGCTCAACGTTCGAGTCGATCTCGTCGGCCTCGATGGCTCGGTCAGCACTATTACTGAGGTTGAAGATGCGACCTTTACACCCGATGGCCGATCTAGGCGAGATCCAGGTCTAACGTTCATGGCCGGCGGCAACTTCGCAACCATCGACTTGGATTCTGTTGGGTCGAGTCGATCATCCAGTGTTTACACGCTTCCTTCGGACATCGCGCCCGGCGCGAAGTTCATTCGCGTCACTATCGACATTGCCGGCCAAGATCCGCTGGTGTTCACAACTGATCGTCCGGATGTGTTCATCAGCGATGGCGAGACTTCGGACGTCCGCTGGGAAGACGCGGATTGGCGAGGGCGCTTTGTCAGTTTTGATGACCCTGCGGGACCGGGCCTGATCGGTACGGAGAGCGATCGCCGATCAGGAGAGGACTCGCAGCTCACTGCTTTCAACATAGCGCTGCTGTCCGCTGATGCAGGCCGAATCGAGGAAGCACGCCTGCTGCACCTTGTCCAGCAGAATCGCGTGGCCTTTGCGCTGGTGCCCGCAGCGAGCGACCGGACGTGGGATCCCGCCTCGGCGATCGCCGTCACGCCGACGAGGATCAACGGCACCGATCTCTCAGACGCCGGGGCTGTGGCAGACGAGCTTGCCTCGCTCGGCGACAGCGACCCGACGTTCTGGCAGGTCTCGTTCGACCTCTCCGGCCTCGGGAATGCGAGAGCCATCACGGCGGGTGAGTACCGCATCGCGGCGCTCATCCTCAACGATCAGCCCGATGCGAGCGACGGGCCGATCTCGGCCGATGCACGCCACTCGAGCGATGCGACCGACCCCGACTACACCAACAACCTGCTCGTCTCCAATGACACCATCACGATCGATCAGGCCATCCCCGCGGGCGGTCTGCGCGAACCGACACCCGCGGACGATTTCATCTCGAGCTTCCGCAGCTCCTTCGGCGAGGGTTTGGCTGAGGGTAACTCGATCATCACCCAGCTCCGAACCGCTGTGCCCGATGCGGCCTACTCGCAGGCGGACTGGACAGCGGAGAACTACTGGTTCCAGGACGGCATCGGCAATGTGTGGAGCCTCTGGCATGGCGGGGCGGTCCACCTCCGTGAGGATGGTCAGCACAACTGGGTGCTCACCAACCTTGCCGATGCTGGCGGCCTGATCGGACAGATCGACTTTGCGCCCGGCTCGATGAGCGGCGTGATCGCCTCGTGGCGTGCGTTCAGCATCCAGGGCATCGCCAACGGGCAGCTTGTCAGCCTCTGGTGGAGCCCCGAGTCCGGCGAGCGGCAGTTCGGCAATCGCGGCAACGGCTGGGTGCTCACGCCCTTCACGGGCGACATCCTGCGCGATCCCGCTACGGGCAATGCACGGGGCGACCTCCCCACCTTCCGCAGCTACACCGAAACACAGTCCAACGGCCGATTCACCTTCGACCCCCGCCCGGATCGCCAGGCACGCGATGGCGGCATGAGCATCCTGCTCGTCGATACCAACGACAACGTCTACGTCGCGACCTTCAGCACCAATGTGCAGGCCGAGGGCGTGCCCCAGCCCGAACGCCCCAACGTCTGGCTGCTCGAACGCCTCGATGATGTGCCGGGCATCGACCGGCTGGACCTGCGTCAGTCGCTCGATACCTGGCGGGCGGACATCCGCGCGCGGGCTGGCGGCGGTCGATAAGAAGCCGGAAGTATCAAGGCTCTGTAAAGAACACCAACACACTTTCTCGGGGGTGCCACCAAATGGTGGTGCCCCTTTTTCGTGTTCTGAATTAGAATCGGTCCACATCTGACACACGCCACCGGCGGCTTTCGCTTCTTCGCTTTGGAGGAACGCACCCATGCGCACTCGCTCGCACCCGTCTCGCAGCATGGCCCAGGATTCGCCGGGCACGTTTCTTGAGTCGCTCGAAGCAAGACTGATCTTCAGCGCTGCGCTCGAGCTTATTGGCGTTGATGCACTCAGGGCCGATCCCGCGTTTGCGGGCATCGATGGCTCGGGCGTGAGCGTCGCAGTCATCGATACAGGTGTTGATCACACCCACAGCCTGATCGCGCCCAACTACGTCGCGGGCGCCGACCTCGTCAGGGGAGGCGGCTTCCCGACGCCCGTGCATGAGCATGGCACGCATGTCGCGGGCATCGTCGGCGCTCGTGACAACGACATCGGCGTGGCGCCGGATACGGGCATCATCGGGCTGCAGGTCTTCAGTTCTTCGTTTGGTGGCAACGTCACCGCGCAGACCCGCCACACCGAGGCTGCGCTGCAGTGGGTGCTCGACAACCGTCAGCGGTACAACATCGTCGCGGTCAACATGAGCCTCGGCGGGGGGTTCTATACGGACCCGAGCGAGGTCGCGGGCCATCCGCTCATCGATGAAGTGCGCAGGCTCGAGCAGGCCGGGGTCACCGTCGTGTCCGCAGCGGGCAACTCCTACCGCGACCGCCAGACGATCAATGCGGCGGCGCCGGCGATCTTCAGCACGCTCGCGGTCGGCGCGGTGTGGGAAGCCAACGAGGGACCCCAGCCGGGATATGGGAACCAGATCACTGGACCCGATCACATCACGGGCTTCAGCCAGCGGCCGCCGCTCACCGCGGGCAATGTCATCTACGCGCCCGGCGCGCTCATCAACAGCACCATCCCGGGCAACCGCTTTGGCGACATGGCCGGCACGAGCATGGCAGCGCCCATGGTGGCGGGTGTGGTCGCGCTCATGCAGGAGGCGGCCCAGCAGTTCGGCGGTCGCTACCTCACCACCGCCGAGGTGCGCGACATCATGCAATCGACCGCGGACATGGTCGTTGACGGCGATGACGAGGTGGACAACGTGCGCAACACGGGCCAGACCCTGCCACGCGTCAACGCCTACCGCGCGGTGCAGGAGATCCGCGCGCGCTTCACCAACATCGCGCCACCTCCGGACAACGGCGGCGGCGGCGGTGGCGGGGGTGGTGGCACGCCCGTGGTGGGCGATGCCAACGGCACCATCGCGGGCGCGATCATCACGCCGGCGCTCACGGGCGCACCGATCGCTGCGATCAATGGAGAGATCGGCGTCGATGGCATGGGCTCGGTCATCGGCGCGACCGATGTCGATATCTACCGCGTCGATCCCAGTGCTGCGGGCACCGTCATCGCATCGGTCGTCTCGCATACGTCGTCCCCCGCGGACTTTGACGCGTTCATGCGCGTCTTTGATGCCAGCGGTCAGCAGATCGCCTTTGACGATGACTCGGGTGAGGGCCTCTTCCCGAGCGCGTCGTTCTCCGTCGCTGCGGGCCAGAGCTACTTTGTTGCCATCAGCGGCTTTGGCAACACGAACTACAACCCGGTTGTCGCCGGCTCGGGCACGGATGGGAACACGGGCCGATACGCCCTGTCGCTCCAGCTTTCTAACGCGGATCCCAATGGGCTCATCAGCGCAGCTGTCGAGGTCGATCTCGGCAACGAGCAGTCGCCCACGCGGCTTCTCAACGGCCTCATCGGCGCGGACTACGGCCAGCCGGTGGGCGTAAGCGATGTCGATATCTTCCGTGTGCTCGCGCCGGACGATGGCTACCTCATCGTCGATATCGATACGCCCGATGTAGCGCGTGGCGAGTTCGTCGATTCGTTCCTCCGCGTCTTCAACGCGCAGGGGCAGGAGATCGCACGCTCCGACGATGACCAGGCCCGCACGCTGGGTGGCGTTGCGATCGAGTTCGACACCGATCCATCGCAGAACGCCTTCTTCTCAACAGCGGTGGATGCCAGCGGGGTGTTTGCAGGTCACGACACGGACTCGTTCATCATCGTGCCCGTGACGCGCGGCCAGACGTACTACTTCGCGGTCAGCGATTTCTTCAACAGCGAGTACAACCCAGCGGTGCTCGACGGCCGGCTCGAGTCCGGCACCGGCGGGCTCTACGACATCATTATCAGCTTCGAGACCGACGACACCAACAGCACGATCAGCCGGGCCGACGACCTCGGAAGCCAGGCACGCTTTGGACTGCCCGGCGCAGTCGGCAGCGATGAAGGCGTCGCAACGGGCAACCGCGATGTCGACTTCTTCCGCTTCCGTCCCGATGCCAGCGGCACGCTCGTGATCGATGTCGACTCGTTCGACATCCGCGATCAACTGCCGGACATCTGGGTGGACTCCGTCGCGCTGCTCTTCAGCGCCGACGGCACGCTGCTCGCCACCAACGACGATGCCAATGGCTCGCTCGACCCGATGCTGCGCTACCCCGTGCAGGCGGGCGTCGACTACTTCATCGCCATCACGGGCTATGGCAACGAAGACTTCGATCCCTTCGCAGCCTCCAGCGGCTCGGGCGGCGATACCGGCTCCTACAGCGTGAGCGTCTTCCTCGAAGGGGCGCAGACAACGCTCGGCCGAACCAACAACGCGCTGGGTGAACTGGGCATCCAGCCCGTCGTGCCCGGCGTGGTCATCGATTCGTTCCTCGGAAGCGATGGCGGCGTGAACGTCGGCGACGCCGATGTGGACCTCTACCGCTACCGCGCAACCGCCACCGGCCAGGTCACCGTGCGCACCACCACCGGTCTCGGCTACGCAGCGGACACCGTGCTGCGGGTCTTTGATGCCAACGGCACCGAACTTGCCTTCAACGACGACGCACGCGCCGGCACGCTGCTCAGCGAAGTGACGTTCAACGCGGTTGCTGGGCAGGTCTACTTCATCGGCGTCAATGGCTTCAGCGGGCAGGCCCGCGCGTACGACCCCGTGACTGGCGAGGGCGCTGCGGCTGGCAGCACGGGCAGCTACGGCCTCATCGTGGAGGACGCGCTTGCGAGCATGGATCCCGCGGACGCGTTCATCAACGTGTTCAACAGCGAGCAGGTCAACACACTCGCTGCGGGCGATGCCATTCGCGAAGCGCTGCTGAGCGCACTGCCCGAGTCGAGCTATGCACGGGCGCCGTGGGCTGCGGAGAACTACTGGTTCCAGGATTCAACGGGCAACGTGTACTCCCTCTGGCATGGCGGCGGCGTGCACCAGCGAGCCGACGGCCAGTACAACTGGGTGCTCACCAACCTCGCTGAGGCGGGCGGCGTGCTGGGCGAGACCATCTTCCAGCCCGGCTCGATGACCGGCACCATCGCGCCGTGGCGGGCCTTTAGCATCCAGGGCGTCGTGGATGGTGAGCTTGTCAGCCTCTGGTGGAGCCCCGAGTCGCTCGCCAATGGCTGGGGCAACAACGCCAATGGCTGGGTGCTCACGCCCTTTGCAGCAGTCGATGGCTCGCAGGCCACCGCCGAGTTCTTCGATCCCGCCACGGGCGCAGCACTCACAAGCGTGCCGACGTTCCGCAGCTTCTCGCTCACGCAGAACAACGGCCGGGCGACCTTCGATCCCCGCCCCACCGCGCGTATCCAGCAGGGCGGCATGTCGATCGTGCTCGTTTCGACCACCGATCAGGTCTTCGTGGCGAGTTTCAACACGATCGCTCAGCCCGCGAACGCGCCCACGCCCGCGATTCCAAACGTCTGGCTGCTCGAGCCGTTGGACACCGTGCCCGGGCTGACGACCTTCGACCTTGTCTCGCAGATCGAAACGTTCCG
>CAZSBR010000136.1:0-6974 GCA_964605165.1 uncultured Phycisphaeraceae bacterium | reverse complement strand
AGCAACGGCCTGTGCACGATGTCCGGGCTTGCGGTCTTGTACGCATCCCACGGCAGCCGCTCGGCAATCTCGACCAGCTCCACGCTGAACACCGTCACAATGGCGTGGATACCCCGCCTGTGCGCACGCTCGACGACCCGCGCCATCTCATCGATGGTGAGTTCAAGCCGGCGCAGCATCAGGATCGGGTCCGTTTCGCCCGCTGCCTTCTGATACGCCGCGAGCTTGGCAGCGCTGCTCATCAGGCGGTCGGTCTCGAAGAACTGCAGCTTGACCGCATCAGCGCCCGCGTCGGCAGCCTTGTCGGTCAGCATCAGCGCGCGCTCGACCTCGCCGTCGTGGTTCACGCCAATCTCGGCGATCACGTACGGCTCGTGCCCCGGCCCGATGGTTCGACCGCTGATGTTCACGTCTGGCCCATGCCTTTCAGCTTGGCCTCAGCCACGAGCACATCGACCTGTGCATCGATGTCCACGACGTCGCCTTCTTCGGTCGCGATGCCCCGGTGGTCAGCGCCGAGAAAGCCGTGGGGCCCCTCGTTGACAGGCTCATAGAGCGCACGCCGCTTGAGTGCGAGCACGCCGCCATCGGGCACATAGCTCGGCGGCAGTTCCTGCCGGCGGTACACGCCGCCAAACAGCGTGCTGCCTTCCCAGGCCAGCACCCTGCCATTTTCCTCAAGCCGCGTTTGCCACCACGGATGGTGCTTGCCCACGCGCGCATAGCTCTGCACGCTGTCGCACCCGCTCGTCACGAGCGATTCCACCGCGCGATCGATCAGCCCCGCCGGCCGCACGGGCACGTTCGCGTAGAGCATGACCACGTGCGCACAGTTCGCATCGCCCGCAGCCCAATCTTCAAGGGCGTGCCTGAGCGCGACGTCGACGCGCGCTACGTCCGATGCATCCTCGGCTCGCCGCGGTGCGGGTTCAGCGCCCATCTGCTCCCCAAGCGCCAGCAGCCGGGGGCAATCGCTCGAGACGAGCACCCGCTCGACATGCTGTGCCCGCAGCGCCGCTTCGATCGTCCACGCAGCGCAGGGCCTGCCCGCGATGGCGAGCATGTTCTTGCCGGGCACGCCCTTGCTGCCGGCGCGGCCCATCACCACCGCCACCGCCGTCATGCCACGGCTCGCTCAGGGCGCCGGCGCCGACTCAACTGCTCCCACGCCTCGTGCACCGAGCACCGCGAGAGATCAACCGTCGACGCATTGCCGGGCCGCGTGGCGATGCCATCGCATCGCACGCGCAGCCGCCACGCCGTCCGCCTCAGGCGCGCAAGCTCGGGTCGCGGCAGCCGCTGAACGCGCTGGCCCGGGCTGCCCTTGCGGGGCCCATCGATCACGCACGCGCCCGCTGCCAAGAGCCAGCGGTCATAGAACGCCTCGATCTGGTCGAGCACCGCGTCATGCCGCGTGATCCTCGGCACGATCCACATGCTCGCAAGCGATGCATCCCGCGACTCGATCAGCGCCCGCATCGAAGCCTGCACACGATCAAAGTGGTCCGCCCCAGCAACCGCCCGGTATGTCTGCGCATCGTCTGCATACAGATCGACACTCACCACATCGGGCTGTGCTTCGAGGACCCGCTGCACAGCACCCTCGGTGAGCAGGTCCGTGCGCACATGCACCCCAAGACCCGCATCACGCGCTGCATGGGCCACATCGATCCATCGGCCATGCAGGAGCGGATCGCCCGCGCCCGCCAGCGTTACGCTTGCGCCGGGCGACATCGCGCCGAGTTCCCTGAGCCAGGTCCGTGCGCGATCAACATCGACGGGATGCCGCTCGGGCGGATCCATGCGGTGAGGGCCGTGCATGGTGCCGCGGCCGCCGACGAGCCGGCCCGTGCACAACTCAAGGATGACATCCATGGGCGGCGCAGAACGCGCCCAAGCGGTCGATGCCAGCCAGTCGGTCAGGCTGCTGGCGCTGATCGCTCCGCCTCGGCCGAGCTTGGCGATCGCCCGCGCCATCAATCGGCCGTGCCATGAGCCATCAACGATGCAGCGCACGCCCGCATCCCGCAGCTCAGGCTCTACGCGCACGCAGTAGCTCTTGGCGATCGGGTCCGGCTGCGGCGCGACGGGCGTGTAGTTCACAAGCCCCGCGATCGATGACCAGAGCCTGTGCGCGCCCTCGCTCTTGGCAAGCTCATCAACGAGCGAACGCGCGAGCACCATCGGCCCGAGGCCCGGCGCTGCCTGCGTAAAGACCAGGCGGTTCCTGCCCGGATGCTCCGCCAGGCGATCAACGCATGCATCGATCAGTCCCGGATCAATCAGCGACCAGTCCGGGCCGATCATCACCGCAGCGGTCAGGTCGTGGTCCTGCATCACGCGCTGGACAACGGGCGCGCTGAACACCTCGTCATACACCGTCGCGCCGCCCGCTCCACCACGCCAGCTTGCTGAAGCGTGCCTTCGGCTTGCTGCGACCATGGAGCGCTTCTCGCCCAGCGGATGGTCTTCACTCTGCTCAAGCACGATCTCAAGACCGTCCATCCCGCCATCGATGCACGCACCAAGCGCTGCACGGATGCGCTCGACGTCCTGCGCCACAATGATCGCGCGGCGGATCGAAGTGCTGGCAGCGATCTGCCGGAGCGTGCGCTCAAGCGGGGTTGCGCCGCCCGCGAGAGGCTGATCGATACGCCTGCCAAGCCCGAGGCCATCGGTGTCGGCATCCACCAGCAGCACCGCAGCAAGCCGTTGAGGCTCGTTGACCTCGATCGCGCCCGCAACATCTCTCGGATCGGCCGTCAGTTTCTGCTGCGTCTGCATCGCGCTGATGGCTTCGTCGAGCATCGCTTCGAGTTGATCTGCAGCATCGGCAAGCCACGAGACGTTCATCTTGTCCCGCTCGATCTGCCGAATCTGCCGATCGCTCTCGCTGAGGTCGCCCGCGTAATGGAGGTCGCGGTCGGCCTTGAAGCGCTTGAGGGCGCCCGTCTGGTTGAGGTACTGCGTGAGTGAGTACGCGGGCTCGAGAGCCGCAGCCTTCTTGCCGTTCTCGTGCGCCTGCTCGACCAGCGGGTTGACTGCATGGGGCCGACCAGCACATCGGGTCATGTTGTCCAGCAGATCCGCGGTTGAACGGCTGATGGCGCCAATCTCGCGGACCTGATCGCGCACGCCGCGGAGACGCGATGCCACGCGCACCGCTGCAGCCCGCCGTGCCTCGCCATCGCGCTCGGCTGCGGGCAGGCTCAGCACCGGCTGGTCCCCGCCCGCGAACTGTTCGAGCGCTTCGACGAGCTTCATGGCCCGCGTGTGGCGCTTGGCGACGCCGCCCTCGCTTGCATCGATGGTGGTCCATCCGCGAAGCGCATCGTCAGCGAACATCTTCTCGAACTGCACGAGGTAGGTGTGCATCTGTTCGTCGGTGTAGATGTCCTTGCCGTGAACATCCTCGAGCTTTCGGCTGTGCGGCCTGCCGCGGGCGATGCGCTCCCACTCGAGCGTCTCGAGCGTGCACAGTTCGCCGAGTTCGCTTGCCCACACGTCATGGATCGCAGCGCCCGGGCCGTAGTACAGCCCATCGGAGAAGCCCAGGTCCTGCCCGATCAAGAGCACGGGGTCGCAGGCCATCAGCCGAGCGACCGAGTAGGCGAGATGCGCCACGGTCGCGCTGGGTGGCACGGCGGCGGTGTCGTGCGCGCACGCCGGTTCGAGCGACCTCGCATCGCCGCCCTGCAAGACACCCTGCAGCACCGGGTCGTGCATCAGCCGAATCGCGCCGGGCCAGGTCTCGCAGATCGTCGGGTTGGCCTTGGGGTCGCAGACGAGTGTCACGCTCCGGACATCCTGCGCAGTAAGCCCCTCGTAGAAACGCTTGCTGATCTGGTGGTAATCGACCGCGACCACGAAGTGCGGCCTGATGCCTGCCTTGAGCATGGGCTTGAGCGCGGTCTGCACCGCGATGATCACAACGCGATCGCGAACGCCGGGCCGGCCGAGCACGTCGAGGTTGCGCGCAAGGCTGGGTCCTGCGCTGACCACCACGGCAGGCCTGCCCGCTGCGCAGCCCTCAAGCTCGCCCGCGCCGGGGCAGCTCGCATACCAGTCCGCATTGCCCAGCAGGTTGCGAAGCGTGGTCTCCGTCTGCATCAGCGTCGTGACGAGGGTTGTCTTGAGTGCCTGCACCACGCCGGCGAGCGACTCGCAGAAGCGCTGGCTCTGCGCGCCAAGCCGCGGCTGACTCGGCTGATGGTGCAGCACCTTGATGCCAAGCGCCACCACGCTCTCGACGCCCTTGAGCGACGCCGAGATCGCGCTGCTGTCATCGGGATCGGTCAGCACCGCGATGTTGCCCGCTTCGATCCAACGCGTGCAGTCGATCCGTTCCAGCACTGCGCGCAGCAGGCCAACATCGGGCTCGAAGCACAGCACGACCCCGCCGCGACCCATCTTCTCGCACACCGCCTGCACATGGTGGCCACAGCCAAAGCCCGTCACGACCGCAGCGCCCACCTCCGCGGGATCGAGCTCGGCAGCGAAGCGCCGGGCTTCCTCTCGGGGGCGCCGCTTGCTTGCAAGCGCTCGGCCCTCCACGCTCGCGACGAGCACCTCGTCGGCGGCCTGATGCCACGCAAGATCAGCGCGCGATGTGGCCCGCTGCACAGCCTCAGCGGTCGCCCTGCTCGTCTTGGCAAGCGCAGCGAGGTTGCGCTTCAGCAGCTCTGCGGAGGCGGGCAGGTCGGCAGCATCGTGCTGAGGGGCTTGCTCGGGCATGGAGTCAGAATTCTTGGGTTCAGAGTGCACGGACTAGCATCGGTTGATTCTCTCCGGAGGCTTGATGATGCAACTCGATGCGCTGGTGCCCCCTGCCAATCTGCCCGATGTAGAGCCCGCACCTCTCATGGAGGTCCTGCTCTTCGAGGATCCGTGGCTGCTCGTTGCGGGCGTCTTCGTCGTCTCCGTGGCGGCGGCATTCGCTGTCTTCCGTGCTGCACGCACCAAGCAGCAGCAGTTTGTGGCAGCGTTGCTGGTCTTTGAGGCGTTTCTCACGTCGGCTGTGCTCGTTGCGCTGGCGGCGTACACCGTGACCGACCGCGAGATGCTCAACGACCAGGCCGAGGCCATGGTCGACGCGCTCGCCGACTGGGACGCCGACGAACTCGAGCCCATGCTCGCCGACACCGTCCGCACCGTCTATTTCCAGGCCCGCAGCGGCTGGAACCGCCAGCAACTGCTCGACTGGATCCGCTCGCAGTCCGGTCCCTACGGCGTGCAGGAGTACTCCATCAAGGACGTTCGCAGCCAGATCGGCCCCGGCAGCGGCGGGCTCACCCGCATCGAGGTCAGCGTCACGCCTGAGCGCACCGGCCGCCCGCTGCTGTTCATCTGCATGATCGAATGGCTGCAGACCACGCCTCCCGCCAACCCGCCGGCGGATGTCTCGCCCGCACTGGCCAACGGCTGGCAGGTCGACACCATCCGCCCGCTGTGGCTCAGCACCTTCGGCGATCTCTCGCCGGGCCGCTGATACCTGGCCATACCTCGCCCCTTTCGCGTTGCGGGAACTGGCTCAGGGCACGCCCACCAGCGCGCTGGGCTGAAGCTGCCAGGCGTCGGGGTCGTTGGCGGGCCTGCCGGGCACTCTTTGGCGTATGCCCTGACCATTCAAGAGGTTGTGTGGATGCCGAAGCCGCAGCTCGCGCAGCCGCTGGCTCTCGATGCCGGGCACCATCGGGTCGTGGTCCTCCGGCCCCAGCACGCCGATGGTCACCATGCTGCGCACCGGCGCGTGGTAATAGAAAGCCTGCTCGCCCTCGCGGCGAAGCTCATAGACCGCGCGCTCGGCCGCCTGCCGATACTCGGCCAGCTCCGCTGGCTCTGGCATCTCCCGGTCCGCCCGGCCGTACACCGCGACCTGCAGCGTATAGAGCGCATCATCGCCGAAGCGCTGCTTGACAGTCCGCAGGTCGTACTCGGGCACGCTGCCCTTGAGGAGGTCCGGGCTCGGCGGGGCAAGCACCGCACCCGCAAAGGGCCTGCCGCCCTCGATCTCCATCGCCTGAAGCTGCGCAAGTGTCTGCAGCGCAGCGGGATCGTCCGCAGCATCAAACCGGCCCACCGCCAGCGCGATGGACTGGCCCCGGCGCTCGAGGTAGGCCCCCCGCACGCCCGCAGCCTCCACGCGCTGCAGCCCCTGCACAGCCGCAGCCTCCGCCTGCTCGCCGCGAAACGCCACCAGCACGATGGACCACTTGTTGCTCGCCTCCGCCTGCGCGATCGCCTGCTGGGTGACCGCTGCGGGCGGCGGCTCGGGCAGCCCCGCCAGCGGCGGCGGTGCGCTCTCGGGCTGGCCCGCGGGATCGCCCGCGTACTCGGGCCCGATGGGCACCTGCCTGGCTGCCAGCGCCTGCTCGGCTCGCTGCTGGGGCGTGAGGTAGGGGTCGAAGCCCGGCGGGGGCTCGATGCCGCCGAGGATCGCCGATGGCGGCGGGGGCTCAGCCTCCTGAGGTGAGGCGCACCCGGTCAGCATCAGCGCGAGGCACAGCGCTGCTGTGCTCGCCACCAGCCGGGGGCAGCGTTCAGCCCCGATCAGCAAGCGTTGCGCAGGTTTGGGTCCGATACCTATCAAAATGCGAGTCCAAGGCGGGCTGTCACGAGATTTTCCTGTTCGTCCTTTGGGGTGTTATTCTCTCAAGTTGCTGAAACAAAGGCAGTTGCAAACTTGAGGGCAATCTGTCGCATTCTCAAGCATTCTCGCACGGGCTGACGATACCCATCAGCACGGGAGCGTGGTGTGTGAAGGCATCAAGTCCTACAGGCGGCGGCCAGGTTCGCCGCGGGCTGGATGCGAAAGAGGCGTCGGGCAGCATGTGACCAGCCCCGCCCACGCAGAGCAGGTGGAAGAAAGGAAGAGGCCATGAACGAGGCATCGCAAATTCAGAGCGCAGCCGCGGGCCGAGCAGCAGAATCAGTTCAGAGTCGGCGCGAGTCCGTCGCGCCCGCCAAGGCCAGAC
>CAZSBR010000135.1:0-6985 GCA_964605165.1 uncultured Phycisphaeraceae bacterium | reverse complement strand
GCACCGCTCGATCCGCCTCAGCACGCTCTCCTTGCCCAAGAGCGCCAGCGTGTGCCCCAAACCGGGGCTGACCGCTGCGCCCGTCAAAGCCACCCGCAGGGGCTGGGCGACCTTGCCCATGCCAAGCTCCTTGGAACCAGCGAAGGCATTGATCGCTTCCTCGATGGCTGAGGGCGACCAGTCGTCCAGCCCGGTCAGCACCTCGCCGACCTCGGCCAGCACGGCTAGGCCCTCGCCCTCGTCCTTGGTGAGGTTCTTCCGGACCGCCTTCTCATCAAACTCGATCGCATCGTCGGCCACAAACACAAACCCCAGGGGCGTGCGCAGCTCGCGGAGCGTCTTGGCCCGCTGACGAGCCGCCTCTGCTGCAACTGGCATCTTCTCGCCCAGCACCGTCACCACCTCGGGGTCGTACCGCTCGCACCAGTGCGCCCAGCGCTGTGCCAGCACCGCGGGGTCCATGTGCTGGATCGTGTCGAAGTTGAACGCCGCCAGCTTCTCGCGGTCGAACTTGGCTGCGCTCTTGCCGATCGCTTCGATCGTGAACCGCTCACAAAAGGTGTCCATCCCAAACCGCTCGACATCATCACCCTTGGACCACCCGAGCAGCGCAAGATAGTTGCACACGACCTCGGGCAGGTAGCCCGCACGACGGAAGTCCTCGACATCGATCTCGGGCAGATCGAGCGAGAGCGCCGAAGCCAGACACACCAACTGCTCGCCGGGAAGCTGCGCCGACTTGTCGCTGAGCCACGCCCCCAGCGCCGCTGCACCGGGCATCCCCTCGACCTTGGGCAACGTGTCCGCGCCGGCGGTGCGCACAGCCTTCTTGGCCGCCTTGTCCTTGTCGCGTTTGCTCATCTTCGAGCCGTCGGCATTGAAGATCAACGGCATGTGGGCGTATGCAGGGATGCGATATCCCAGCGCCCGCTGCAGCGCGACGTGCTTGGGCGTGTTGTTGAGGTGCTCCTGGCCCCGCAGCACGTGCGTGACGCCCATCAGCTCATCGTCCACGACCACCGCCATGTGGTACGTCGGCATGCCGTCGGCTTTGCGGATGACAAAGTCATCGAGCTCATCATGCGGGAATACGACCTCGCCCAGCACGCTGTCATTGACCGTTACCGCCTCGCCGGGCATGGCCAGCCGAAGCACGTGCGGCTCTGTTTGCATCCGTTCGATCGCTGCAGCGTGGTCGTAGTCCGCCGACCTCCGGTACACGAATGTGCGCTTGGCGGCCCTGGCCTCGTCGCGCATGGCAGCCAGTTCCTCCGGTGTATCGAACGCGGGATAGGCAAGCCCGGCATCGAGCAGTTTGCCGAACGCGGCGTCGTAGTGCTCGGTGCGCTGGCTCTGGTAGAACGGGCCCACGCCGCGCGCATCGCCGCCGATCGTGCCAGCCGAGCCCTCAAAGGCGGGCCCATCGTCCCACGCGATGCCCAGCCAGGCGAGGTCCTCGAGGATCCCCGCTGCAGCCGCCTCGCTCGAGCGCTTGAGGTCGGTGTCCTCGATCCGCAGCACGAAGCGTCCCGGCTCGCCCGCGCCGCGGGCCAAGGCCCAGCAGAACAAGGCGGTCCGGGCACCGCCGATGTGAAGATGGCCTGTGGGTGAGGGGGCAAAGCGTGTAATCAGAGGCGTCATGCCACGAGCGTAGGAATCAACGCCTCCGCTCCATCACAGCCGGTGCCCGCTTGCAACGATTACGGCCGCTCGGGCATCGCCCGGCGAACCTCCACATCCCCGGCGACACGCTGGGACCGAGCCGCCGAGGGCTCGGACTGGATCGCGTTCTCCGCGCCGCCGGGCGTGGAGGTGTGCGGCGGGTGCTGCATGGTCGGGCGTGCCGGCCCGGCTGCCGCCCGGAGGTCGGAGGGGCGTTCAACCGGTGTTCGGCTCATGGGAAAGGGTCTCATCGTGCTGCTCCTCATCGGGGGGCTTTGAGCATGCCAGCGCTGAAGCCAGACACACTCCGCCGCCACCCTTCACTACGCAACCTGTGTGAGGCACCACCCACCGATTTGGAAGTTCTTTTCTGCTCACATGATTGAGTAGAGAATTTTCTGCCCGCCCATTCGATACCCGCCCCTGCTTGCCGGACCTTGGCCAGTCCGAGCCGGCAATGCGCCCGCCCCAGCGCTGGCCACCCCCTTGGACGAATCAGGCGCTGGCTGTACACTCGGGGATGGTCCAAAGCCGTGGGTTCCTCGAACCAACTGCTCGCGACCGCCTTACCGAGGAACCCGACCACGACGCGCTCCACAGCGCGGCAAGGAGAGCCCACCATGTCTGCCTACACACCCGAGAACATCCGCAACATCCTCTTCGTCGGCCAGACCGGCAGCGGCAAGACCACCCTCAGCGAGCGCCTGCTCTTCGAAGCCGGCGAGATCGGTCGGATGGGCACCGTCGAAGAAGGCACGACCATCAGCGACTGGACCGAGAACGAGAAGCAGCACAAGCACTCGCTCCGCGCAAGCGTGATGCACTTTGAGCACGAGGGCCACCTCGTCAACTTCATCGATGCGCCCGGCCTGTCGGACTTCGCCGGGCACGCCATCGCCGCCTTCCCCGCGGTCGAAACCGTTGCCATCGTGATCGATGCACACAAAGGCATCGAGCCCATGACACGCCGCATGATGCAACTGAGCAAGCAGCGCAATCTGCCGCGGATGATCATCATCAACAAGATCGATGGCGCCACCGACAGGCTTGAGGCCCTCGTCGAGCAGATCCGCGAGACCTTCGGCTCGGCGTGCGTGCCCATCAACCTGCCCGCCGATGGCGGCGAGCGCGTCATCAACGTCTTCGAGCACGACGGAACGGACAGCGAGGGCGATGCAGCGGACTTCTCATCCGTCCACGCGGCCCATGAGCAGATCGTCGAACAGATCGTCGAGGTTCAGGACGACCTCATGACCACCTACCTCGAGGCGGGCGAAGAGGGCTTCGAGGGCGGCATCACGGGCAAGCAGGTCCACGATGCCTTCGAGCAGGCCCTGCGCGAGGCCCACCTGCTGCCCATCTGCTTCACCAGCGCCAAGACCGGAGCAGGTGCCAAGGACCTCATGCACATCATGGCAAGCCTGCTTCCGAGCCCCCTGGAAGGCAACCCCCGGCCCTTTCTGCAGCGGGCCGAGGAGGGCGGCGAGGCAACCGCCTACCACGCCGAGGCCGACCCGACCAAGCCCGTGCTCGCCCACATCTTCAAGGTCGTCACAGACAAACACGTCGGAAAGCTCGGCGTCTTCCGCGTGCACCAGGGCACGATCAAGGCCAAGAGCGAGATCATCATCAATGACCACAAGAAGCCGGTGCGTGTCGGGCACCTCATCAAGCGGCAGGGCAAGGACAGCGAAGAGGTCAGCGAACTCGGCCCGGGCGACATCGGCGCGGTGACCAAGATCGACGACCTTCACTTCGATGCTGTTCTCCACGAGAGCCATGATCTCGACTCCGTCTTCCTCCGCCCTCTTCCCATGCCCAAGCCCATGTACGGCCTGGCGATCGAGATCAAGGACCACGCCGACGATGCCAAGTTCTCCGCAGCCATCCACAAGCTCATGGCCGAGGACCCGAGCCTGATCGTCGAGCAGATCGCCGCCACGCAGCAGACCGTCATGCGTGGCCTTGGTGAACTCCACCTCCGCATCACGCTCGAACGCCTCGCCGATGAGTTCGGCATCGAACTCATCACCAGCCCGCCCAAGATCGCTTACAAGGAGACAGTCACCGCCACGGGCGAGGGCCACCATCGCCACAAGAAGCAGACCGGCGGCTCGGGACAGTTCGGCGAGGTCTACCTCCGCGTTGCGCCGCTCACAGATGAAGCCAACGCCCATGATGGGCTCGAGTTCGTCAACGCCACCGTCGGCGGCAGCATCCCGCGCCAGTTCATGCCCGCCATCGAGAAGGGCGTGCGCCAGGTCCTCGCGACGGGCGCTGTCGCGGGCTACCCGCTCACCGGCGTGCGCGTCGAGGTCTATGACGGCAAGTTCCACGCGGTCGACAGCAAGGAAATCGCCTTCATCACCGCCGGCAAGAAAGCCTTTATCGAAGCCGTCAACAAGGCACGCCCCGCGCTGCTCGAGCCCTTCGTCAACGTCGAGATCACAGCCCCCGCCCAGTTCATGGGCGATGTCACCGGCATGGTCGCCAACAAGCGGGGCCGCGTCAGCGACAGCGCCGTGCTGCCGGGCGACCAGTGCCTGATCGTCGCCGAGGCACCCGCAAGCGAGCTGCAGAACTTCTCCACCGAACTCAAGAGCCTCACCCACGGTGCGGGCAGCTACACCATGGACTACAGCCACGACGAGCAGACCCCGCCGCAGATCCAGCAGGAAGTCATCGCAGCATTCGCAGGCCACAAGGATGACGAATGAGTGAGCGCTGAGCACCCGCCGCGTACGCTCGGGCTATGCCAAGCGATCTCGAACGAGCCATCCGCGCCTCCAAACGCTACGAGGCCATCCTCGCCAAGCGCTTCGGCGCCAAGGGCCGAGGGCTGCACGAGAAGATCGACAGCGTCGAGCACAAGCTCGATCGGGATGTTGTCCGCTCGCTGCGGCTCATCGCAACCGTGCGCAACAAGCTCGTCCATGAAGATGGGTACGACGACATCGAGGATGAAGGCTCCTTCGAGTCGGCCCGCAGGCACGCCGACAAGGCCCTGAAAACCAGCACCGGCGGTTTCCCCAAGAAGCGGCTGATCGCCGCCGTTGTCCTCGTCATCACCGTGGTCGCGGTCATCCTTTTCTGGTAGGAAACCGGCGCGGGTGCTCGCACCGGCGCTCCGAGCAGCGGCTCCGGGCTGGCCGATGCGTGTCCAGCGCGGTACAAAGACGCCTGGACCATCGGTGGGCATGCCCACAAAGGAGGTGCCAGTGCCACCCCGCAGCAACAACAACGCGCTCAACAACACATCGCTGGTGGTCATCTTCGGCTTCGCAGCCATCCTCATCGGGCTCGTGCTCTACCTCGGTCAGTTCGGCCGCCCCCCGGGCATCACCGATGCGGACAGCGCTTCACCACCGGACAGGCAAGACGGCCAGTCCATGAACGCCCAGCAGGCCCCGCCGCAGCCCGAAACCACCGAAGAACAACCGCCTGCCGAACCAGTGGTCGAACTCGTGCAGGGCCGGCCCGAAAGCCCCTCGCAGGACGCCGCATCCGAGATGCCCACCGCGGAAGCTGAGCAAACGCCGCAGTCAGAACAGGCCAGCCCCGAGCCACCGCCGCCTTCACCAGCAGACCTGCTGATGCAGGCCGCCGCAGCGGGCGATCTCGATGGTCTCCGCACCCAGCTTCAGGCCGGCGCCAATGTCAACACAACCGACGCGCTGGGCCGATCGGCTCTCATGCACGCTGCCCGTGAAGGTCACCTGCAGGCGGTGTTTCTGCTCCTCGACTTCGGCGCCGACCCTCAGCTTCAAGACGCAGCGGGCCGGACCGCAACCGACCACGCGCAGGCCCACCCGGACATCCAGCGGGTCCTCCGCGGCGCCACCACCCCCCCGCCAAAGCCAGACCCCACCAAGTAGTCCAGGCCCGCGGCGTAGTCGCCAGTACACAAGGCCGGTGCATCGAGCCGCCGGTGAAGACGCTGCCCCCCCTGAGCCGATACCATGGGGGCATGCAGATCGGTTCGGCTGACAGTTCGCTGCCCATGCACATCGCCCGGGCGTACCAACTCGCGCCGAGCGGGTCGATCAAGCTGCCGAACACATCGGCTCAGACCCAGGCCCCAGCCCAGCCATTGGCCGCCGCCCAGGTGGCAGGCCCGGTGTCCTTCGACACCCCGAAGGCTCAACCGGCCAGCGGCGTCCTTGCGATGTACACCAACCCGGCCCATCGCAACGCAGCAGCAACCGGCGTCGAACTCGGGGCGATGGGCCAGGCCCAGCTCGGCCGCATGATCGATGCCCAGGGCTGAAGACCGATCCGACCGCCCGCCACCCGGCTCACCCCCCGGTGCTCAGCACCTCCCGAAGCCCGCTGCGCTCAGCCGGCACTGGCTGATCGACCCCTCACTCGTGCAGCTCAACCACGGCTCCTACGGCGGCTGCCCGAGCACCGTGCTCGACGCCCAGGACGAACACCGCCTCCGCATGGAGCGCGACCCCGTCAGCTTCTTTGCCCGCGATCTCTCCGACCTGCTCGATCGCTCGCGGGAGGCGGTCGCACCAATGCTCAACACCGAGCCGCAGACCATCGCCTTCGTGCGCAACGCCACGCAGGGCGTGCTCACCGCGCTGCACCATGCGGGGACAGTCGGCCTGCACAGCAAGCCCCTTGCCCCGGGCGACGAGATCCTCGTGACCGACCACGAGTACCCCGCCTGCCGAAACAACGCCCGCGCCATCGCCAAAGCATGCGGCGCGCACGTCATCGAAGCCCCGCTCGAGATCCCCTTTGCCCCCCTCGCAAGCAACCAGCCCCGGATCACCGCCGATCATCTCTACGCCCGCGTCATGGCAAGCGTCACCGAACGCACCCGCCTCTGCCTGCTGAGCCTCATGACGAGCCCCAGCGGGCTTCGGCTACCCGTCGAAAAGTTGATACCGGCGCTGCGCGAGCGCGGCATCGAAACCATCTTGGATGCGGCCCACGGCATCGGCTGCCTGCCCATCGATCTCGCCCGCTGGCAGCCCGCCTTCTTCACGACCAATGCGCACAAGTGGCTCTGCGCGCCCAAGGGCGCCGCCATCTTCTGGGCCCGCGATGACCTCCGCCCCCACGTGCGACCCGCGATGCTCTCCAACAGCGCCATGCTCCCCGAGGCCAGGCTCCGCCGGAGCAGGTGGATCACCGAGTTTGACTACCTCGGCACCGATGATCCCACAGCGTGGCTGGCCATCGCCGATGCGGCTACCGCACTCCCGAACATCGCGGGCTGCTCCTGGCACGACATCATGCAGCACAACCACGCGCTCGTGCGAACGGGCAGGAAGATCCTCTCTGAAGCCCTGGACTCACCCCCCATCGCAGA